>WSYA01000022.1 GCA_009773615.1 Gallionellaceae bacterium | reverse complement strand
CGATCATTCAAAAATACGCGCACATAGTTGACCGCCACAAAAAAATCATCGGGACGCGTTTACGAAGTCCAAATAACCAATTATTAGAGGTGCCCATTAATATGGGTAGCGGAAAAGGCTTAAAGGTTGGAGCTAAATTTTTGATTGTCGGACTTGGTGAAACTATTGTAGATCCTGATACCAAGGAAGAAATTGAACGGCTTGAAATTGTTCGTGGAAAAACAGAGGTGGTTCATGTTCAAGAAAAGATGGCAACCCTTTGTTCGATAGAGTATGAGCTCACCCAAGATGTTAAAGAAATTAAAAAAGTGAAAAATGTTGTTACCCCTAACGCTCGTACTTTAGGGTCGCTAGGATTTTTTGGGCACAACACAGAGCCCGATGAAACCATTACCGAATCAATTAAACCTGGTACACGTCATCTAAAGGAATTAAAAGGGGCGCAAGTTGGTGATTATGCCATTGCGCTCTAAACCGGAAGTTAAGCGGGATTGTGCAAAAGTACACAGCCCCGTTTTACATTAGATTTACCTGTAACCCAATAAACATAAGGCCTGCAGAGCATGCCTTATAAAACGCGCCACAGTCGCACAAAAGACCTGCGGCAAGGGGTTGGATTGGGGCGAGGGTAAAAACTAAGCCTTGCTCTTTACAGCCTTCTTTGCCGCCGATTTCTTCGCGGCGGGCTTGGCAACTTTGGCGACAACCGATTTTTTCACCGCTGGCTTGGCTACTTTCTTTGCCGCAGGCTTTTTCACCGCCACTTTGGCCTCTTTCGCTTCTGCTTTAGCTTTGGGTTCGGCCTTGGCTTTAGGTTTCGCTTTTGCCTTGGTTGTCTTGGTTGCCGTTTTAGCTTTGGCGGCAGGTTTGCGCGAAGGTTTCCCGGTCGGGCCCTTGGCCGCTTTGGCCGCAATCAATTCCAGCGCCTCTGCCAAAGTGATGTCGTCCGGCGACACGCCCTTGGGCAGTGTGGCGTTAATCTTGCCGTGGCGTGCGTATGGGCCGTAGCGGCCGCTGCAAATTTCGACAGTGGCTTTGTCGTCCGGGTGGTCGCCCAAGGTGCGCAACACAGTTGCTCCGCCATCACGGGCTTGAGCTAGCAATTCAGCCGCACGCGCTAACTCAATGTCGAAAATGCTGTCGGTGCGCGGGATGGATTTGAACTTGCCGTCATGGCCGATATACGGGCCGAAGCGGCCGATGTTGACGATGACTTTTTTGTTGGTTTCCGGATGCAGGCCGAGGTCGCGCGGCAGCGATAGCAGCTTCAGTGCGCTGGCCAGATCGGCCTGATCGACCGGCATTTCTTTGGGCCATGACACGCGCTTGGGTTTGGTCTTGGCGCCCTCTTCCACTTCGCCCAGCTGGACATAGTGACCGTACGGGCCTTTCAGCAGCAATACGGCTTGCTGCGTGTCAGGGTGTACGCCCATCTCCACGCGTGCGGCGGCATCGTCCTGGCTTTCGCCGCTCAGGCTGCGTTTGTACTTACACTCGGGATAGTTAGTGCAGCTGATGAAGCTGCCGTAGCGGCTGAGTTTTTTGGCGAGCGGTTTGCCGCAATCCGGGCAGGCTTCGTCGATCAGTTCCACCGGACGTTCGATGTTGGTTTTTTCTTTAATGAGACCGGAAAAACCTTTCCAGAATGCATCCATCACGCCGATCCAGTCGCGTTTGCCTTCGGACACTTCGTCCAGCTCGTCTTCCAGATTGGCGGTGAAATCGTAGTCCACATAGCGCGTGAAGTGCTCGGTGAGAAACTTGATCACCACGCGGCCCACGTCGGTGGGCATGAAACGCTTCTTGTCGAGCGTGGCGTATTCGCGCGCTTGCAGCGTGGAAATGATGGTGGCGTAAGTGGAAGGACGGCCGATGCCGTACTCTTCCAGCGACTTCACCAGACTGGCTTCCGAGAAGCGCGGCGGCGGCTGGGTGAAGTGCTGTTCACCATAAAGCTTGTCTACGGTCAGCACATCGCCTTCAACCAATGGCGGCAACTTGGCGCTGTCTTCTTCTTCGGCATCGTCCACGTCTTCCATGTAAACGCCGATGAAACCGGGGAACACCAAGGTTTGGCCGGAGGCGCGGAACAGGGTGTCGTCGCTGGACAGACGTATGTCCACACTCACCGTGTCGAAGCGCGCCGGTGCCATCTGGCACGCTAGTGTGCGCTTCCATATCATCTCGTACAGACGCAACTGGTCGATGTTGAGATGCTCGCGCATGCTGTCCGGCGTGCGCAAAATCGAGGTCGGGCGGATCGCTTCGTGCGATTCTTGCGCGTTTTTGGTTTTGCTTTTGTAGGTCGGCTGTTTGGCCGGCAGGTATTCGGCAGAAAAATTGTCGCCGATATAGCCGCGAATTTCCGCCACGGCTTCGTTCGCCAGCGACACCGAGTCGGTACGCATGTAGGAGATTAAACCGACGGTCTGGCCGCCGATGTCCACACCTTCATATAACGACTGCGCGGTGCGCATGGTGCGGTCGGACGTCATGCCCAATTTGCGCACGGCTTCCTGTTGCAGCGTGGAGGTGGTAAACGGTGCGGCGGGGCTGCGCTGTTTGCCCTTCTTTTCGACGCGCACCACTTTGGGCGGCAGCTTGGCGTCGTTGAGTTTGGCGTGAATCGCGTCGTATTCGGCTTGGCTGCCGATGCTGAGCTGCTCCAGCTTCTTGCCCTGATATTGGAACAGTTTGGCACTGAACGGGATGGTGTTCTTCTGGGTGTCCAGATGCACCGACCAGTATTCCTGGCTCTTGAACTTTTCGATTTCCAGCTCGCGCTCGACAATCAGGCGCAGCGCGGGGCTTTGCACGCGACCCGCCGACAGGCCGGGACGAATCTTGCGCCATAGCAGCGGCGACAAATTGAAGCCGACCAGATAGTCCAACGCACGGCGCGCCTGCTGCGCGTTTACCAGCGGCATGGCGATTTCGCGCGGGTGAGCGACCGCTTCCTTCACGGCCGACTCGGTGATCTCGTAGAACACCACGCGCTGCATCTTCTTGCCTTTGAGTGCGCGCTTACCTTTTAGCAGTTCGGAAATATGCCAGGCGATGGCCTCCCCTTCTCTATCCGGGTCGGGTGCGAGCAGGATGTTGTCGGCTTCGGCGGCGGCTTTGGCGATGGCGTCCACATGTTTACTGTTGCGCGCGATGGTCTCGTAATTCATCGCATAACCGTTTTCGGTATCGACCGCGCCGTTTTTCGGGATAAGGTCGCGCACGTGACCGTAGGAGGCCAGCACTTCATAATCCTTGCCGAGATATTTCATGAGCGTCTTGGCCTTGGCAGGAGACTCGACGATTAATAGATTTTTTGCCATGCTGGAATGAGCGCCCCAGAGTGTTTAGTGTAGTTGGGCCGAGTCGGCCGGAGTAAGCAGATCCTCGATGATCATGGGATCCAGGTCTTCGTGCTGATTCCACAACACCATCAGCGCGATCAGTTTAACTTTGTCCAATGACAGATTTTCGCGCCCCAATGCGACGGCGCGGTCGATAATCATTTCGCGCTCGATAGGCGAGATCATCTTGCTCTGTTCCCAAAAAGAGATGAAGCGCAGGCCATCGATACTGATCCTCTGGCGTTCGAGGTCGGCAAAACAACGCGAGCCGCTCTGATTTATGCTGGCCGGATAATCGGTTAAAGACAGCTGGCGCAGGCCGGAGAGCCAGGCAACGGCTTGCGTGATGTCTTCTTCTTCAAACCCTGCCGCGTTTAATTTGACGGTGAGCTTTTCCGCGTCGGGATAGCTGCCCGCGTCAAAATAGCTTTCAAACAAAAAAATAAGAATGTCGAACATGTGGCCTCAATTATCTAATTTAAACAATACGTTGATAAAGGCCGCCGGGTAGGGTCGCAATGCTTCCCTCTAATTCAAGTTGCAACAGAATGGCGGATAGCGAGGCTATCGTCAAGCCGCTGCGTTGCGATAAGGTGTCCAAATCGGTCGGATCGAAACTTAAATGGGCAAATAAAGCATGTTCGGGCGCGCTTGGCTGCGCTGCCGCAAAGCTGTCCAAGTCCACGCTTAACTCTTCAAGAATATCCTGCGCGCTCTCAACCAATTTGGCGCCCTGTTTTATCAAAGCATGACAGCCTTTGGATTGCGGCGAGTGGATCGAGCCGGGAATGGCAAACACATCGCGTCCCTGTTCGAGTGCCATGCGCGCGGTGATGAGCGAGCCGCTTTGCAGGGAGGCTTCGACCACCAGACAACCCAGACTCAGGCCGCTGATGATGCGATTGCGTCTGGGAAAATTGGCGGGCAGCGGCGGCGTGCCGAGCGGGAATTCGGAAACGATAACTCCGTTGAGCGCCAGCTGATGCGCCAATTCGCGATTGGCGGAAGGATAGACTTTATCCAAGCCGGTGCCCACGATGGCGATGCTGGAACCTCTGCCGCGCAAGCCGCCGAGATGCGCGGCCGCATCAATACCCTGTGCCATGCCGCTGACGATGCACAGCCCGGATTCACTGGCGGACTGGGCAAAGGCTTCCGCATTACGCAACCCTTGCGGTGTGGCATTGCGGCTGCCGACGATGGCGAGCGCGGGAAGGTTGAGCAGTTCGACGCGGCCTTTTACAAACAGCAAAAAGGGCGGGTCGGGAATATTGAGCAAGGCCTGCGGATAGGCGGCATCGGCGATAGTCAGAATATGGTTGAGCGGATCGCTCAGCCAAGCTTCGGTGACTAGGTGGGTTTCATCATCCACGCCCTGCGCGATGGCCTGAGCGACGGCGGGTTTAACGATGCGACTGAGTGAGGAGGTTGATGCAAGAAGTACCGCTTCCGGCGAACCAAAGGTTTGCAGCAGTCGCCGCAAACCTTCGTTGCCCAATCCCGGAATCTGACCTAGGGTGAGCCAAGACGCCAGAGATGCGTCGAGAGCCATTGGGTTAAGGCGTTAGAGCGGTATCTAGCAGTTGTACGGGTAAACGCGTCTGCAATACCAGCGCGTAAGAAACTTTGTGGAAGGTGCGGAACACGAACACCAATCCATAGCGCACATCGGGAAGAGCAACATTGGTACGCCTGAACATACGTCCACTCTTTAATACTTCGCCTTTTTGATACAAAGCTAATACATGCCCGTTTTCAAGGCCGTCGCGTTTACCTTTGTTCAAAGTGATGATGGTATTTTGGCTGGCTTGATCAATTCCACCGTAAATGGAAATGACTGTTGCCGCAATCTTGGTACTGGGGGCGTGCGGTTCAAAGTTGTTGGGAAATACTTCTGTTGGCAGCGCAAAGTGGTCACCCTTTCCGATTTCGAAAGTGGCTTTGGTGATTCTTAGTTCGCTGACGGGAGCAAATTTTTCTACGACTGCATCTCCCAGATAATTAACTTCGTGGCCAAGCACTTCTTCCGTATCTGGGTCGATGAATGTTTTGCCGGGCCGGTAAATCTGCCATTGCGCTCCCTTGTTGGAGGGCATGTTTTTCACATATGCGACGTCATTGGTGCTCAATAATTCGCGATGCTCGTAGGTTCCTACGATAGTCGGCGCAGAAGACAGGTCGGTATCCTCGACCACCAGCGGCTTGGTGAGAAAAGGACCGATTGCACTCAAAGGAATAACGGGTATCGAATTGCGTTCGCTGGGTACTTCGCGCGCGCGCGGTGAAAGTTTTACAATTTCCTCGGGCGGAACAATAGCGGTGGACTCTGAAACAACGGCGGGTTGAGGGGCATCACCAATACGTAACGTTCCTGTCGCGCGATCAAGCATTACGACATCGCCGGGATAAATCCAATGCGGATCTTTGATGGTGTCTTTATTAAGCCCCCAGATTTGTTGCCATTTCCACGGGTCTTTAAAAAACTTGGCTGAAATGTCCCATAAAGTGTCACCTTTGACCACGACATGCCGGTCGGGAGCATTTTCGCGAATATCCAGCGTGTCGGCATAAGTGAGAATGGGCAACAGAAGACAAATCAGCGATATAATCTTGCGCATGAAAACCCCAACAAAGTAAATAGAATGCGGTGCGACGTTTGCACACGCGTTTAAATTCTGCATCTAGTCACTTAAATTAGCAAGCTTTTATGGCAATCCTTCATATACTTCAGTATCCCGACGAGCGTTTGCACAAGGTCGCAAAAAAAATAGAATCCATTACGGGCGCGACTCGCAAACTGATCTCGGATATGGCTGAAACCATGTATGCGGCACCGGGAGTCGGATTGGCCGCGACACAGGTGGACATGCATCAGCAGCTTATTGTTATCGATGTGTCGGAGACGCATGACGAGCTGCTGGTGCTCATCAATCCGGAGTTGATTTTCAGCAGCGGCGAGAGCAAATGCGAAGAGGGATGTTTGTCTGTTCCGGGAATTTACGACAAGGTTGAGCGTGCAGAGAAAATCACGGTACGGGCATTAAACGCCAAGGGGGAAGAGTTCACTCTGGATGCGGAAGGTCTGCTGTCGGTGTGTATCCAGCACGAGATGGATCATCTGCAGGGCAAGGTCTTTGTCGAACGTCTGTCGCATTTGAAACAGGTGCGTATCCGCAACAAATTGAAGAAGCGTCTGCGCGAGACTTTCTGATAGGAATATTTTGAAGATAATTTTTGCAGGAACTCCGCACTTTGCGGAAAAGGCATTAAAGGCTTTACTGCAAAAGCAGGTTGAGGTTGTTGCCGTATTGACGCAGCCGGATCGCCCTTCGGGACGCGGTATGCAGCTAAAATCCAGCCCCGTGAAACAATTGGCCGAGCAAAACAGATTGCCTGTTTTGCAACCGGTATCGCTAAAGAGTGCGGAGATTCAACAACAGTTATCCGCCTATCAGGCAGACTTGATGATCGTTGCCGCATACGGCTTGATCCTGCCCCAAGCCGTGCTGCAAATCCCCCGTCTGGGCTGTTTGAATATTCATGCCTCGCTGTTGCCGCGCTGGCGCGGAGCAGCACCGATCCAGCGCGCGATTTTGGCGGGCGACACGGAAACCGGCATTACCATCATGCAGATGGATGTCGGTTTGGATACGGGGGACATGCTGCTAAAAAAATCTTGTCCGATAGAGAAACAAGATACCGCCGCCACGTTACACGACAAGCTGGCCGGGCTGGGCGCGGAAGCCATTTCCGAAGCGCTGGATCAGCTAGAACAGGGTAAGCTGGTTGCCATTCTGCAGGACAACGCGCTGGCAACCTATGCCGCCAAGCTGACAAAAGACGAGGCGCAATTGGACTGGACGCGCGAAGCCGTGGAGCTTGAGCGCATGGTGCGCGGTTACAATCCATTTCCAGGGGCCAGCTCCACGATTAACGACACGGCTATCAGAATTTGGCAGGCCGGTATTCATGATGGTATGTCGGGCAAGCCGGGCGACGTTTTGGCGGTAGAAAAAAATGCGCTGGTGGTGGCGTGCGGTCACGGTGCGCTCGGTCTGGAAGTGTTGCAGAGACCGAACGCCAAAGCATTGCCGGTAGCGCAATTCTTGCAGGGTTTTCAAATCAAGGTGGGCGACTGCTTTATGACACGTTAATGCACAACATTCAACAATTTGCGGCAAGCGCAGTCGGTCAGGTATTGGCAGGGCGCAATTTAAATCAGGTAATAAGCGAGACGCTACGAAGTCATGCAGCGCTTTCACCGCAGGAGCGGGGGGCGCTACAGGATCTCAGCTACGGTACGCTGCGTTTCTATGGGCAGCTTGGCAAGATACTGGATGCGCTGTTGAATAAACCGTTACAAGATTCGCGGTTGTATGATTTGCTGCTGGTTGCGCTATACCAGTTGCAGTACACCAAAGCGGCAAAATATGCCGTCGTCGATCATGCGGTCAGCGCGGCAAAAAATATCAATATCGCAACGGGCGGGCTGGTGAATGCGGTGCTGCGCAATTTTTTGCGCAAACAGGCACACTTTGAACTGCTTGCAACCAAGACAGAAGAGGGGCGATATTCTTATCCGCAGTGGTGGATCGATGCCGTCAAAGCGCAGTATGGAGAAAAAACCGGAGCAATTCTGCAAGCGGGAAATCGGCATCCGCCGATGACGTTGCGCGTAAATGCGCGCAACTCGACTGCCGAACAATACCTCGCACAATTGACATCGCTGGATATCGAGGCGCTACTCATTGCGCCGAATGCCTTGCAGTTGACCAACCCGCTGGCGGTGGACAGATTACCCGGCTTCTTCGAGGGAGCAGTGTCCGTACAAGATACCGGGGCGCAATATGCTGCGAGCTTGCTGGACGTGCATAAAGGCATGCGCGTGCTGGATGTATGCGCCGCACCGGGCGGGAAAAGTGCGCATTTGCTTGAGTCCTGCAACATCGATCTAGTCGCGGTGGATAAAGACGAACAGCGTTTGGAACGGGTAAAAGAAAATTTGCAACGTTTAAAATTGGAGGCGACGCTAGTTTGCGGCGATGCGGCAGAGCCTGCCGGCTGGTGGGACGGCAAAACGTTCGAGAGAATATTGGCCGATGTCCCTTGTTCCGCTTCGGGCGTGGTACGACGCCATCCCGACATCAAATGGTTGCGCAGGCCATCCGATATAGATAGCTTCGCCAGACAACAAGAGCAGATTCTGGATGCTTTATGGCCGCTGTTGGCCAGAGATGGTAAATTGCTCTACGCGACTTGTTCGATTTTTGCGCGTGAAAATCAACAGGTCATCGGGGCTTTCTTGTCCCGGCATAAAGATGCGTATCAAATTACGATTGCTGCGCACGACATGAATAATGGGCAATTGCTGCCCAATGATGAGCACGATGGATTTTTTTATGCATTGCTGCAAAAAAATTCTTAACCTACTTGGCAGACTGTTATTGCTGCTCTGCGTTTGCACATCCGTTGCAAACGCGGAGGGTATTGCCGTCGCAAAAGCTGAGATACACGCCGTCGATGAAGGCTATGAAATATCCGCAGATTTCAAAATAACACTGCCGCCTACTGTTGCTGAAGCGCTCAAACATGGAGTGACGCTCAATTTTGTCAGTGAGCTGACAATCACGCGTTCGCGCTGGTACTGGTTGGATAGTGCAGTTACCCAAAGCGAGCAGACTACCAAGCTGTCCTACAACGCCTTGACGCGGCAATATCGAATATCGCGGGGAACGCTGTTTCAGGGGTTCTCAAATTTGGAAAGCGCTTTACGCGTATTGGGACACCAGTCTGCGCCCCCGATACCCGCATCGGCATTTACCAGTGGCGGCGGATATGTGGCCAAGCTGCTTAAAAGCGAAACCAGATACACCGCATTTGCGCAAATGCGCTTGGATACATCCCAGCTGCCGAAGCCGCTACAAGTAAGCGCGTTAACCGATTCCGACTGGAATCTTGAATCCGAAAGACACAGCTGGCCGGTGCAATCCGATCTGTCGGAAACCGATGTATCAGAAAAAGCGGAGGCATCTAAACCGTGAAATATCTGATCATTATTTGCGGGTTGATCGGCGTCGCGTTGCTCTATTTGTTGTCGAGCGCCAGTGCCAATACCGCTCTTTTTTCGAACCATTATTCCAGTTTGCTGATATTAACTGGCGTGCTGGCATTGGGTCTGTGTGCTTTGGTGGGATACCAGTTATGGCAATTGCGCATCAAATTGAAAGAGCGGGTGTTCGGCGCAAAACTGATGCTGCGTCTCACGATGTTTTTTTGCCTGATCGCCATTTTGCCGGGTTTGTTGATGTATGCCGTCTCGGTGCAATTTCTGGGGAAAAGCATCGAGTCGTGGTTCGACATCCGCGTGGAAAAAGCGCTGGAGGGCGGACTTAATCTGGGGCGCAATTCGTTGGAAACCGGGCTGAGGGAGCTGGGAAAGAAGGGCAATTTGCTTTCTATGATTCTGGAGGAGCAAACCCCGGATCGCTATGCTGCCTCGTTGGTGCGCCTGGTCGATAAAGCCGAAGCTCAAGAAGCCGCAATTTTTAATTTGGATGGAAGATTGCTCGTGTCTTCCATGCCGGGCAAAAAAAAATCGTTGCTAAGCACTCCCGACCAACAGATGTTGCGCGAAGCAATTCAGCAGGGAATATTCAGTTCGGTAGACGCTCTATCGGACAATCATTTGGTTTTGCGCATACTGGTACCGATAAGCGGGGGATATTCCCCGGGTGAGCGGCGGATATTGCAGATATTGCAGCCGGTTCCGCAACAATTCTCGACTGATGCAGAGACCGTGCAGGCGGTATATCGCGATTATCAGGAATTGACGTTATCGCGCTTGGGTCTCAAGCGCTTATATGGGATCACGCTCACGCTATCGCTGTTGATCGTATTGTTGAGCGCGGTGTCGGCCGCATTTTTCTTGAGCGGACGTTTAAGTTCGCCTTTGGCTGCGCTGGCAGCAGGGACGCGCGCGGTAGCTCAGGGCAATTTTTCCGGCAACTATCCTGTGCAAAGCCGCGATGAATTGGGCGCATTGACGGGGATGTTCAACCAGATGACGGCACAGTTGGCGGATGCGAAAAAGTTAAGCGAAAAACAACAAAGCCAGGTTGAGAATGCAAAAGGTTATTTGGAAAGTATTTTGACGCACTTGTCTTCCGGGGTCATTGTGGTCGATGAGCAGTTCAGATTGCGTCTGGTCAATGCCAGCGCCGAGCAAATACTGGGCACGCCCTTGCGCAATATGAACGGCAAAGCATTATCCGAAATAGCGTCCGAGCATGTGTTGCTGCGTTCTTTTGTGGAGGCGGTGGAGACAGCGGCGGCGGAATCTGCGGGAAGCGAGTGGCAAAAACAGATCGAGCGGCTAAGCAAGAACGGCAACCAGATGTTGTTGTTGCGCGGAACCCGTTTAACAACGGCGATAGACAGCAGTTATGTGATCGTGTTCGACGACATCACGCATTTGTTGCAGGCCGAACGGCAGGCGGCATGGGGTGAGGTAGCGCGCAGGCTGGCGCACGAAATCAAAAATCCGCTCACGCCCATCCAGCTGTCGGCAGAGCGGATGCAGCACAAGTTAAGCGATAAACTGGATGAGCACGATGCCAAACTGTTGCAGCGGGCAACCCAAACTATCGTGAGCCAAGTTGCGGCCATGAAGAATATGGTGTCGGACTTTGCGGACTATGCGCGTGCCCCCGCCCCCAAACTGATGTTATTAGATATGCACCAGCTTTTGAACGAAGTAATGGGGTTGTATGAAGCCAACAGTAGTCCCATTACCTTGCAATTGGGTGCCAGTCATACAAGACTGAATGGCGATGCGACGCGGCTGCGCCAAGTCGTGCATAACCTGCTGCATAACGCACATGACGCATTGCAACAGGCCGAGCATCCGCGAATCGTCCTATCCACGGCCAGTACGCACAGCGAATTCCATTTGATGGTGAGCGACAACGGCAGCGGCATTCAAGAACAGGTTCTGGCGCGCATATTCGAGCCGTATATGACGACAAAGGCCAAGGGCACGGGGCTGGGTTTGCCGATCGTAAAAAAAATCGTTGAAGAACACGGTGGCAGGATAGCCATAGAAAACAAAGCGTCGGGCGGCACGCAAGTGATAGTCAGTTTGCCGCTGGCGTTAGAAACGGAGGTGGCATAGTGTCAATAAAAGAAATTCTCGTGGTGGATGATGAGATAGGGATCCGCGAATTGCTTTCGGAGATTCTGTTCGATGAAGGCTATCGTGTGCATTTGGCGGAAAATGCCGCACAGGCAAGGGCGTTTCGTTTGAATCACACGCCGGATCTGGTGCTATTGGATATTTGGATGCCGGAAACCGATGGGTTGGCGTTGCTCAAAGAGTGGTCTGCGCAAAAATTGCTGACTCTGCCCGTGGTGATGATGTCGGGTCACGGTACGATAGAAACGGCATTGGAGGCGACCCGGATCGGGGCTATAGATTTTCTGGAAAAGCCGATTGCTTTACAAAAGTTGCTGAAAACCGTGGCAAAGGCCTTGCAACAGGGGATGACACCGTTGTTGCCGCAAGAAGAAAAAAATGAGAAAACGGAACCCGATGGAATGATGATGGTTGCATTGCCGCTGGATCTGCCGTTGCGCGATGTAAGGGAATATTTTGATAGTGCGTATTTTAAATATCAGATGCAGAAGGAAAATGGCAATCTTACCCGGGTAGCCGAAAATGTCGGGATTGAGCGCACGCATTTGTATCGTAAATTGAAACAGTTAGGAATCAAAACCCTAAAAAAACACGCAGAAAATGCGGAACAATAGATTTTTTTGGGTTTTTATGTGCTGTTGCCCTAAACAAGTCGCTGCGGCATAATTACCGCTCTTTTGGCATAAAAACAAATTAACTCGAAATTCAGGATGTTTCTTAGGAGGCTGTAAAATGGCTGTGGCGCGTAATGTAAAACCCCCCAAGTTTAATGATGTAACTGGTGCGATCCGCGCACTTGCGATGGATGCGGTGCAAAAGGCAAATTCCGGCCATCCGGGCGCGCCTATGGGCATGGCTGAGATCGCCGAAGTTTTGTGGAACCATCATCTGCGTCACAATCCCGCCAATCCAAAATGGGCAGACCGCGACCGTTTCGTGCAATCGAACGGCCACGGCTCGATGCTGATTTACGCGCTGTTGCATCTGACCGGCTACGACCTGCCGATGGATGAGTTGAAACGCTTCCGCCAGATGCATTCCAAGACTCCGGGTCACCCCGAGTACGGTTATACCGTGGGTGTTGAGACTACAACTGGCCCGCTGGGTCAAGGTATCACCAACGCCGTGGGTATGGCGATGGCGGAAAAATTGCTGGCCAACGAATTCAACAAACCCGGCCACGAGATCGTCGATCATCGCACTTATGTTTTCATGGGCGACGGCTGCATGATGGAAGGCATCTCCCATGAAGCCTGCGCGCTGGCCGGCACATGGGGTCTGGGCAAGCTAACAGCATTCTGGGACGACAACGACATCTCCATCGACGGCCATGTGGGCGGATGGTTTACCGACAACACGCCAAAGCGCTTCGAAGCTTATGGCTGGCACGTTATCGCCGATGTTGAAGGGCATGACCCTAAAGCGATCAATGCGGCAATCGAGGCAGCCAAGGCTGTTACCGACAAGCCAACATTGATTTGCTGCAAGACCGTTATCGGTGCAGGCTCCCCCAACAAAGAAGGCACTCACGACGTGCATGGCGCAGCATTGGGCGATGCCGAAATCGCGGCAACGCGCGCACATATCGGTTGGAACTACCCTCCGTTTGAGATTCCAAAACATGTGTACGAAGCATGGGATGCGCGCACCAAAGGCGAAGGCCTGGAAAAGTTGTGGAACAACAAATTTGCTGAATACACAAAAGCTTTCCCTGAAGAGGCTGCTGAATTTACTCGCCGTATGAAGGGTGATTTGCCCGGAAATTGGAAAGAATTTGCCGCTGCCGCGTTGGAGCAGATCAATGCCAAGGCCGAAACCATCGCCACTCGCAAGGCTTCACAAAACGCCATCAACGCATTAGTCCCCGCGCTACCGGAGTTTTTGGGCGGCTCTGCCGACTTGACCGGCTCTAACCTGACCAACTGGGCCGGCGCACATCACGTGCATGGCTCCAAGCCCGGTAATTACATCAGCTACGGTGTGCGCGAGTTCGGTATGTCTGCAATCATGAACGGCATGGCATTGCATGGCGGTTTGCTGCCGTTTGGCGGCACTTTCCTGATGTTCTCGGAATATGCGCGCAACGCATTGCGCATGTCGGCATTGATGAAACAGCGCGTGATCTATGTGTTCACCCATGACTCTATTGGTCTGGGCGAAGACGGCCCGACACATCAGCCGGTCGAACAAACTACAACGCTGCGTTACATTCCCAACATGGATACATGGCGTCCGTGCGACACCGTTGAATCCGCTGCATCGTGGATCTGTGCCGTAGAGCGCATGACAGGCCCTTCGTCGCTGATTTTCAGCCGTCAAAACTTGGCGTTCCAAAAACGCGACGCGATGCAAATCGCCAATATTCGCAAGGGCGGATATGTGTTGTCGGAAGCCGCTAACGGCAAGCCACAGGCGATCATCATCGCTACCGGTTCGGAAGTGGCTCTGGCGATGGATGCGCAAAAAGTATTGGCTGCAGAAGGCGTCCAAGTGCGCGTGGTCTCCATGCCATCGACCAACGTATTCGACCGTCAAGATCAAGCCTACAAAGACAGCGTGTTGCTCAAGGGTGTCAAGCGCGTGGCAGTTGAAGCGGGTGTAACCGGCCTCTGGTACAAATATGTCGGTCTTGAGGGCGCGGTTATCGGTATGGACTGCTTTGGCGAATCTGCCCCGGCACCTGAATTATTCAAACACTTCGGCTTCACCGTTGAGAATGTGGTGAAGACCGTTAAGGGCGTGTTGTAAAACTAATTACATTAACCACGAGAGAGAAAAAAATGGCAATTAAAGTAGGTATCAATGGATTTGGTCGTATCGGCCGTATGGTGTTTCGCGCCGCTACAAAGGATTTTCCGGAAATCGAAGTCGTTGCCATCAATGACTTGCTGGAACCTGACTACTTGGCATACATGCTCAAATATGACTCCGTGCATGGTCGCTTCAACGGCGACGTCGCTGTAAGCGGTAGCAATCTCGTAGTAAACGGCAAAACTATCCGCCTGACAGCTGAAAAAGACCCGGCTAATCTGAAGTGGAACGAAGCAGGCGTGGACATCGTGATCGAATGCACCGGCTTCTTCCTCGATGATGCAGGTTGTCAGAAGCATATTGCTGCAGGTGCCAAGAAAGTGGTTATGTCTGCTCCATGCAAAGACACCACTCCGATGTTCGTATACGGTGTGAACCACGACACTTATAAGGGCGAGGCTATCGTTTCTGCCGCTTCCTGTACCACCAATGCATTGGCTCCAGTTGCCAAGGTATTGAATGATACATTCGGCATCAAGCGCGGCCTGATGACTACGGTGCACGCTGCAACGGCAACACAAAAAACCGTTGACGGCCCTTCCAACAAAGATTGGCGCGGTGGTCGCGGTATTCTGGAAAACATCATTCCTTCTTCCACTGGCGCTGCCAAGGCTGTGGGCGTGGTTATTCCTGAACTGAACAAGAAGCTGACCGGGATGGCTTTCCGCGTACCAACCTCCGACGTGTCGGTAGTTGATTTGACGGTTGAGCTGAACAAAGCGGCGACTTACGACGAAATCTGCAAGGCCATGAAGTCCGCTTCCGAAAATGGTCCGTTGAAAGGTGTGCTGGGCTATACCGCTGAGAAGGTGGTTTCTACCGATTTCCGTGGTTGTGTCAACCCTTCTATTTTCGATGCAGAAGCCGGTATTGCGCTGGACCCGACTTTCGTCAAAGTGGTAGCTTGGTATGACAACGAATACGGTTACACCTGTAACCTGATGCGTCTTGTTCGTCATATCGCTAAGTAATTCAAAGCAATAAGGGCTGGCTCTGCCAGCCCTTTTAGTCTGTCAAAGGAAAAATCATGTCCGTTATCAAAATGACCGATTTGGCTCTTAAGGGCAAACGCGTCTTAATTCGCTCCGACCTCAATGTGCCAGTCAAAGACGGCAAAGTCACTTCCGATGCGCGTATCACCGCATCGATGTCCACTATTAATGCAGCGCTGAAAGCCGGTGCGCGTGTCATGGTGACCTCTCATCTGGGACGTCCTGAAGAGGGTGTGTACTCCGAAGAGAATTCGCTCAAGCCAGTGGCTGATGTGATCACGCAAAAATTGGGTAAACCTGTGCGCCTGATTAAAGATTGGGTGGACGGCGGTTTTGAAGTTGCCGAAGGCGAATTGGTGTTGTTGGAAAACTGCCGATTCAACAAAGGCGAGAAAAAGAGCCTCGACGAAACGTCGAAAAAATACGCGGCACTGTGCGATGTGTTCGTGATGGACGCGTTTGGTACGGCACACCGCGCCGAAGCTTCGACTCACGGCGTGGCCAAGTATGCGCCGGTCGCAGCGGCAGGTATTTTGTTGACGCAAGAGCTGGAGGCGTTGACCAAGGCGTTGCTTAATCCGGCGCGTCCGATGGTAGCCATCGTTGGTGGCTCCAAGGTGTCCACCAAGCTGACCGTGCTGGAATCGTTGTCAGAAAAATGCGAACAACTGGTGGTCGGTGGTGGCATTGCCAATACCTTCCTCAAGGCAGTGGGCAAGAACGTCGGCAAATCGCTGTGCGAAGACGATCTGGTTCCGACCGCACAAGCGTTGATGAAGAAAATGACCGCACGCGGTGCGACTATCCCTATTGCAACTGATGTGGTGGTGGGTAAGAAATTCGACGCAAATGAGCCTGCCGTATTGAAAAATGCGGCAGACGTGGCTGACGATGACATGATTTTTGACATCGGCCCGAAGTCTGCAAAAGAGCTGGCCGACATCATCATGAAGGCGGGCACTGTAGTGTGGAACGGCCCAGTTGGCGTGTTCGAATTCGACCAGTTCGGCGAAGGCACCAAAACGATTGCGATGGCGATCGCCAATACCAAAGCCTTTACACTCGCAGGTGGCGGCGACACCATCGCAGCGATTCAGAAATACGATATATTCGATAAGGTGTCGTATATATCGACAGCTGGCGGCGCATTCCTTGAGTTCCTCGAAGGCAAAACATTGCCGGCTGTGGAGATTTTGGAACAACGCGCTGCAAAACAATAACCATTAGGAAATCATGCTGCGTAGAACAAAAATTGTAGCAACCTTGGGGCCTGCTACCAACGATATGAAATCGTTGGAGGCGATCATCCGTGCCGGAGTCGATGTAGTGCGGATGAATTTTTCGCATGGCACGGCAGAAGATCACGTGAAGCGAGCCGAGATCGTGCGAGCAGCGGCGGTTGCCGCAGGGCGCACTGTCGGTATCCTAGCCGACCTGCAGGGTCCCAAGATTCGAGTGCGCAAATTTGAGAATGACAAAATCATTCTAAATCCGGGCGACACGTTTGTTCTGGATGCCGAGTGGAGCGCGCTGGGCAATCAGGAGCGCGTGGGCCTCGATTACAAAGAACTGCCCAATGATGTTATTAAAGGCGACGTATTGCTGTTGAACGACGGCATGCTGGAATTTGACGTAGTCGAAGTTAAAGGCTCGCAGGTTATTTGCAAAGTCGTGCGCGGTGGTGTGCTGTCCAACAACAAGGGCATCAATCGCAAGGGCGGCGGACTGACGGCTCCGGCATTGACAGACAAAGACAAAGAAGACATCAAAACGGCGGCGCTGATTCATGCTGACTATTTGGCGGTTTCTTTCCCGCGTTCGGCGGACGATATGAAGCTGGCACGCGAGTTGATGCATGCGGCGGGTGGCAAGAGTTTGCTGATGGCGAAGATCGAACGCGCAGAAGCGATCCCTGTATTGGCCGAGATCATTGCAGCATCGGATGCCATCATGGTGGCGCGCGGCGACTTGTCGGTGGAAGTCGGCGATGCTGCGGTACCGGGTTTGCAAAAACGCATGATCAAGATGGCGCGCGCCCACAACAAGCTGGTGATTACTGCCACGCAGATGATGGAGTCGATGATCACCAATCCGATCCCGACGCGTGCAGAAGTATCTGACGTTGCCAACGCGGTTTTGGACGGCACGGATGCGGTGATGCTGTCGGCAGAAACAGCGGTCGGCGACTATCCGATAGAAACTATCGAAGCCATGGTGCGTATCTGCATGCAAGCAGAGAAGGAGTTGGAAGGCAGCGCGGCAGATCACCGTCTTGAGTACAGCAAATTCACCCGTATCGACCAGTCCATCGCCATGTCGGCTTTGTACGCAGCTTCGCATTTTAAGGTTAAAGCTATCGTCGCATTGACGCAGTCCGGCTCGACAGCATTGTGGATGTCGCGCGTGAATGCGGGAGCGCCGATTTTTGCATTGACGCCCACCAAGGGCACGCTGAGCAAAGTAACGTTATTTAGCGGTGTGCATCCGGTTTCGTTTCACCCTTCCTCGAAAGATCCTTCGGCAACATTGATCGAAGCCGAGAACGAATTGGTGAAGCTGGGTGAAGTTGTAGACGGGGATCTGATCGTGTTGACGATAGGCGAGGCGGTTGGTAAAGCGGGACATACCAATACGATGAAGATCGTGCGCGTCGGGGATCATCGTAAGGACTAATTGTTTCGCGCGCAGGCAGCATAGAGCGCAAAGATTTAATGATAATTTTTGATTAATCAGTGAGGAGAAAAAAATGGCACTTGTATCATTGCGTCAACTACTCGACCATGCAGCAGAGCACAGCTACGGCTTACCTGCATTCAACGTAAACAATCTGGAGCAAGTTAAAGCGATCATGGAAGCGGCTGACGAAACCAACAGCCCCGTGATCATGCAAGGTTCCGCCGGTGCGCGTAAATATGCCGGTGAAGCGTTCCTGCGCCACCTTATCGATGCGGCTGTGGAAATGTATCCGCACATTCCAGTCGTTATGCATCAGGATCACGGTGCATCTCCGGCTGTGTGTATCAACGCGATCAAATCCGGCTTCTCCAGTGTGATGATGGACGGCTCTTTGATGACCGATGGCAAGACACCGTCTACATTCGAATACAATGTAAACGTTACCAAGAGCGTAGTTGAGATGTCGCACGCAGTCGGCATTTCCGTCGAAGGCGAATTGGGCTGTCTGGGTTCTCTGGAATCCGGCCACGGTGAGAAGGAAGATGGCCACGGCGCGGAAGGCGTGTTGAGCCACGATCAACTGTTGACCGATCCGAATGAAGCTGCTGAATTCGTCAAACTGACTCAAGTGGATGCTTTGGCAATCGCTATCGGTACATCGCACGGCGCGTATAAATTCACCAAGCCGCCCACAGGCGACACTTTGGCGATCAGCCGCATCAAAGAAATCCATGCGCGTATTCCCAACACCCACCTCGTGATGCACGGTTCATCCTCCGTGCCACAAGAATGGTTGAAGATCATCAACGAGTTTGGCGGCCAAATGCCCCAGACTTACGGCGTACCGGTTGAAGAAATCGTTGAAGGCATCAAGCACGGCGTGCGCAAAGTGAACATCGACACCGACCTGCGTATGGCATCCACTGGCGCGACGCGTCGCTACTTGGCGCAAAACCCCAAGGATTTCGATCCGCGCAAGTTCTTGGCAGAAACCACCAAGGCGATGAAGGCGATCTGCAAAGCGCGTTACGAAGCTTTCGGCTCCGCAGGACAAGCCGGCAAGATCAAGCCGATCGCGCTGGATGCGATGGCAATGCGTTATATCAAGGGTGAGTTGAACGCAATCGTTAAGTAAGTTTGGCGGCAAGTCTCAAATAAAAAGCGACCTTCTGGTCGCTTTTTATTTCTGCGCTACAAAGCATAAGCAGCGCAAACCAGAAGCAGACTATCATTTGGTTTTAGCTGGTTGATATTGGGGGGAGGATAGATTGCCAGATGGATTGATTTGTTGGATAGTGTTGAAGCCTTAACGCGAGGAGTTCAAAATAAAACATGCATGAGATGTCGTTGGCCGAAGGAATTGTGCAACTGGTTGAAGATGCGGTGCGCACCGATACCTGTAGCAAAGTCAAAGTTGTTTGGCTGGAGATCGGCCAGCTGGCCGCAGTGGAAAAAGAAGCGCTGCGCTTTTGTTTTGATGCGGTTACGCGCGATACGATCGCGCAAAATGCACGCCTAGAGATTATTGAAATTCCCGGGCAAGGCCGGTGTATGAAATGCGAAGCCGAAGTGGAAGTCGCGGCATTGTACGAAGCCTGTCCCGTCTGCGGTAGCTATCAGGTTAAAGTGACGGGCGGCGATGCGATGCGCGTCAAAGAACTGGAAGTCGAATAGGAGAACGACATGTGTACAACGTGTGGATGCGGATCGGGTCAAACGTTAATCGGAGGGCATGCGCATAAACAGCCGCGCAAATCCGGCGAACACATGCAATACAGGGCGCACACTCAAGCTGGCGAACATGCGCACGACCATGTACATGCTCAAATAGATTTCGGCTCGGGCCCGGCTGGCGCACATGCGCCCGGACTAAGTCAGGCACGCATGGTGAAAATCGAGCGCGATATTCTTTCCAAGAACGACGCGCTGGCGACAGATAATCGCCGCTTCTTCGCCGAGCGCAAGATACTCGTGCTCAACCTTGTTTCCAGTCCCGGCTCGGGCAAAACCACACTGTTGGTGTGCACCCTGAATGCTCTCAAAGCCAAGCAAACGATGGCCGTGATCGAGGGCGACCAGCAGACGGATAATGATGCCGAGCGCATACGCGCAACGGGCGTGCCCGCCGTTCAGATCAATACCGGTAAAGGTTGTCACCTCGATGCCAGCATGGTCGGCCATGCGCTGGAACAAGTTGCACTGCCGCAAGGCGCGCTGTTGTTCATAGAGAACGTCGGCAATCTGGTATGCCCCGCCGCGTTTGATCTGGGCGAGGCCGCCAAGGTCGTAGTGCTGTCGGTGACCGAAGGCGAAGATAAACCGCTCAAATACCCCGACATGTTCCGCGCCGCACGCTTGATGCTGCTGAATAAATGCGACCTGCTGCCCTATTTGAATTTCGACGTAGAACAGGCCATCAACAATGCACGCCGCGTCAACCCGGATATCGAAATCATTCAGCTGTCGGCGACCAGCGGAACTGGCATGGACGAATGGCTGAATTGGATCGACAACGCGGAGCAGTCCATCGCCACTGCATGAGCACTGGATTGAGCGACTGCATCGAACACGTAATTCGCTTGCCGCGATCAACCCCCCCGATACTCGCGATGGGCGCATGGTTCAACAACACTCTGTGCATCACCGTCGACAATCAAGCGTATATCAGCAAATCAGTAGGCCATCTCGATACCCCCAAAGCTTGCCGCGAGCATGAAAAAATCGCGCGGCAACTGCTCGCCGCATTAGGCGAAAACCCTCAGGCCATCGCGCACGACCTGCATCCCGATTTTTACTCCAGCCGCTTTGCCGCACAGCTTGCCGCCGAACTCGACGTACCGCTTATTGCTGTGCAACACCATCATGCGCATATTGCTGCGTTGTGCGCCGAACATCATCTTGACCAACCTGTACTGGGATTAGCGCTGGATGGCATAGGTTTGGGCACGGACGGAACGGCATGGGGCGGTGAACTGCTTAGCGTGCATGGTGCGGAAAGTATTCGCATCGGACACCTGCTCCCCCTGCCCTTGCCCGGTGGCGACCGCGCCGCGCAAGAACCGTGGCGCATGGCCGCAGCGGTGTTGCACGAGCTCGGGCGCGGCGCTGAAATCACACAACGCTTTACAGGCCAACCCGCAGCCGCAACCGTGGCTTTCATGCTACAGCGCAACATCAACTGCCCGCGCACTTCCAGTATGGGACGCGTGTTCGATGCCGCCGCAGGACTGCTCGGTCTGTGCCAGATCATGGAATTCGACGCGCAAGCCGCTGTCGCTTTGGAGCAAGCCGCCACGCGCCACATCCACACCAAAGGCTGGCCGTCAGCGTTAGCACAGGGTTGGCACATCACCGCAGATGGACAACTCGACTTGCTGCCAACACTGGCACACTTGGCCGACGAGCGCGATGCCGAACTTGGCGCAGCACTCTTTCACGCCACACTGGTCGCCGCGCTGACAGACTGGCTACGGCAAGCCACGCAGCAAACCGGCATCACCATAGTCGTCTGCGGCGGCGGATGCTTCTTCAACAAACTGCTGTCGACAGGACTGCACGAGCAATTAAATAAAGCCGGACATGCAATGCTCATCGCCCAAACTGTGCAACCCGGTGATACGGCGATTGCACTGGGGCAAGCGTGGGTCGCTGCGCAACATTTACAGGTAAAAACTATCGCTATGAACGATGTTCGAAAGCGGTTTTGTACTATTTCAATTGAGCGATCTGTTTAACTTTTTTCGTAGTAGCGAGCTTCTCAATGGTGTCTTTTAATGCTTCAGCTCCATCAGCTTCCATCGCAACTTCAGCGATAGCTAACCGGAGGTCGTCATAAAAATTTTCATCGCCGGTTAGTCGTTGCCAGAAGTTTTTTCCTATGTACAAAGGATAGTCAAACTGATCGCGCAGTCGTTTGTAGTGATTGCTTTCTTGCCCCGGTTCGCCGTAGAGAATCGCTACCACTAAATCCCCGTGAGCGACCTTTACGTTATTTGTTTTACCAAGGTTACGAGCACTTTTAAAATGATTGTGTATCGTTTCCACATCGTCCTTATTGATGGTATTTGGGCCAAGCTTTATTTGGCAGTATTTCTTTCCGCCGTCAACTTGATCGATGAATTCAATATCGATGCCGGTCACCATTGAGCCGAAAGAATTTTTCAATACATCGCTAATAAACGTCTGCATATTCTGGCCAAAACTGGTGGTGATAGAAGAGCCAAGCACTCGCGGATAGATCAAAACTTTTGCCAATGATTCTGGTGTCAGCTCTCCGGTCAGATAGACGGCTAAATATGGAGCGAGAAAAGGATTGATGTCCAGCTTGGAGGATGACGCCAACTTTTGCGTGTTCTTTAAGTGGTTCGGTAAAATGATCGTGCGAAACCATTCCTTTACTTGCTCCAAGATGCGCTTACGTTCTGTTTTAGTCATTGCCGTCATTCGTGTAAGGGAATAAATTCATTCTCCCAGCTTTAATTGCTGACACAAAGGGAGTGCATTCAAATAGAATAACCACGCCCACAACATTACACATGGTTATTAAATGAAAGATTTTTTTGCACTGTCTGAAGTCGCTGACATGCTGTCCATTTCAAAAGAAACGCTCCGCCGCTGGGATAAGTCGGGCAAGCTGGAATCGGTGCGCCATCCCATCAATAACTATCGAGTATATCGCTCCTCTGATTTAAAGCAGTTCGGGCAAATAGGATTCATGTTTGAAGACGAAAAACCTGAGGCGGCTTCTGTGCCAACGGGTGCGTACACCGTTGTGGAGTTGTTTGCTGGCGCTGGTGGATTGGCATTGGGCATGGAAAGATCAGGATTGCGTTGCGTTTTGCTGAACGAATTAAACCGCGATGCATGTGCTACCTTGCGCAAAAATCGTCCCAATTGGAATGTGGTTGAAGGCGATGTGGCAACAATGGACTTTCGAGAATTGCGTGGAAAAGTCGATGTGCTGACGGGAGGATTCCCATGCCAAGCATTTAGCTACGCAGGAAAAAAACTTGGATTCGAGGATGCACGCGGCACGATGTTCTACGAGTTCGCTCGTGCAGTGAAAGAAATCCAGCCTCTCATTTGTGTTGGTGAGAATGTGCGGGGTCTTTTATCTCATGATGGCGGACGTACCATACAAGGCATGGTTTCTATTCTAGATGAGCTTGGTTATGACGTATTGCCCCCGCGATTGCACAAAGTGATTTTTCACCGTGTACCTCAAAAACGAGAACGTTTGCTGGTGGTCGGTTTACGCAAAGACGCAGCCTTGCAGTTCGAATGGCCTAAACCGCACAAAGAATTCTACACGTTGCGAGATGCGTTGAAGAAGGGAAAATTGTTTAGCGTGGATGTACCTGTATCTCCTGGTCAGGCATATCCAAGGCGGAAACGAGAAATCATGACGATGGTTCCGCCCGGTGGGTACTGGCGTGAACTGCCATTGGAAATACAGAAAGAATACATGAAAGGGAGCTTTCATCTTTCTGGTGGGAAGACGGGCATAGCGAGGCGTATTTCTTGGGATGAGCCATGTCTTACACTCACATGTGCGCCAGCGCAAAAACAAACTGAGCGTTGCCATCCCGAAGAAACACGGCCTTTCACTGTGCGTGAGTACGCTCGTATTCAAACTTTTCCAGATGATTGGGTATTTCAAGGTTCGATGACCTCGCAATACAAGCAAATTGGTAATGCGGTTCCCGTCAACTTCGCGGAAGAAATAGGGAAGGCGCTAGTTAAAACATTGAATGAGCATTACGAGAAAATACAGGCATCGCCAAAGCCAGTTCGCCGAAAAAATCCTTAATAAAGGATACCTATGTGCCTCGCCATTCCCGCTCTCGTCGTTGAATTGTTGCCAGACGACATGGCGCGTATCGAACTCGACGGTGTGCGCAAAGAAATATCGTTGTCGTTAGTGGAAGATGTGAAGGTTGGCGATTACGTCATCGTGCATGTGGGCTATGCCCTGCAATTGCTCGACCCGGAAGAGGCGGCGCAAACCTTGGCTTTGTTCGCGGAACTGAGTGAACAAGCATGAAATACGTGGATGAATTTCGCGATGGTGTTCTTGCCAAAAATCTCGCAGCCAGCATCGCGCAGGAATCTCGGCCCGATAAAACGTACAGGCTGATGGAATTTTGCGGCGGGCATACGCATGCGTTGTCACGCTATGGTTTGCTCGGCATGTTGCCCGCCAATGTGCAGATGATCCACGGCCCCGGTTGTCCGGTATGCGTGTTGCCTATCGGGCGCGTCGATCTGGCTATCCGTCTGGCGTTGGAGCATGACGTGATCCTGTGCAGTTATGGGGATTGCTTACGCGTACCCGCGTCCGAACAGATGTCGCTGCTTAAAGCCAAGGCGCGCGGCGCCGATGTACGCATGGTGTATTCCGCGCTGGATGCGGTCAAAATCGCCACGCAAAATCCGACGCGGCAAGTGGTGTTCTTCGCCATCGGTTTCGAGACCACCACCCCGCCTACCGCCAGCGTCATCAAGCAGGCACAAGCTTCAGGGCTGAAAAATTTCTCCGTACTGTGCAATCATGTGCTGACGTTGCCCGCGATGGAGGCCATTCTCACGCAGCCCGGGGGTGTGCCGCTGCAAGGGCTGGTCGGCCCGGCGCATGTATCCACGGTGATCGGCAGTCAGCCATATCAGTCCATCACCTCGCGCTTCCGCATGCCTATTGTCATCTCCGGTTTCGAGCCACTGGACTTACTGCAAGCCATTCTTATGCTGCTGCGCCAAGTAAACGAGGGGCGTGCCGAAGTTGAGAACGAATTCACGCGCGCCGTCACTCCAGAAGGCAACCGCAAAGCGCAGGCGCTGGTAGACGAAATATTTGAAGTGCGCGATTCGTTCGAGTGGCGCGGTCTGGGTTCGTTGCCCGTTTCCGGTTTGAAGATACGCGCTGCTTTTGCCGAATTCGATGCCGAGCTGCGCTTTCCCGATCTGGTGTATCGCAATGTACCGGACCACAAAGCCTGCGAATGCGGCGCTATCTTGCGCGGTGAAAAACGCCCGCAGGATTGCAAGATATTCGGCACAGTGTGCACGCCGGACAACCCCGTCGGCTCGTGCATGGTGTCGTCGGAAGGAGCCTGTGCCGCGCATTACACCTATGGGCGATATACCGACAGCAAGGGAATGCCATGAGCAAAACGAAATCCATCTACGTGCGCCCGCTCGACATCAAACAAGGGCGAGTGGACATGAGCCACGGCAGCGGTGGACGCGCTTCGGCGCAGCTCATCGAGACAGTGTTCACCGCCGCGTTAGATAACGAATATCTGCGTCAGGGCAACGATGGTGCGGTGTTACCGCTGCCGCCTGCGGGGAGCCGTCTGGTGATGTCCACCGACGGACATGTGGTGTCGCCGCTATTTTTCCCCGGCGGCAACATCGGCAGTCTGTCGGTACACGGCACGGTCAACGACCTCGCCATGATGGGCGCGCGACCGCTGTGGTTGTCGGCGAGTTTTATTCTGGAGGAAGGCTTACCGCTGGCCGACCTGCTGCGTATCGTCGATTCGATGGCCCGCGCGGCAAAGACGGCGGGCGTGGTAATCGTCACCGGCGACACCAAGGTGGTGGAGCGCGGCAAAGGCGACGGTGTTTACATCTCCACCACCGGCGTGGGCTATGTGCAAGGCACAACAAACCCTTCCGGCAACCGCGCCCGCGCCGGCGATACCATCCTGCTTTCCGGCACCATCGGCGACCACGGCATGGCGATCATGTCGCAACGCGAGGGGCTGCAATTCGAATCGGCGATTGAATCAGACAGCGCAGCTCTGCACGGATTGGTGGCTGCAATGTTGGCGACGGGCGCAGACATTCGCGTGCTGCGCGACCCCACGCGCGGCGGCTTGGCGACCACGCTCAACGAGATCGCACGGCAGTCCGGCATGGGCATGGTGATCGATGAGGCCGGTATCCCCGTCAACAAAGCCGTCGCGGCGGCCTGCGAATTTTTGGGGTTGGACCCGCTTTACGTCGCCAACGAAGGCAAGCTCATCGCCATCTGCGCTGCAGCCGATGCTGCGATGCTGCTCGCCGCGATGCGCGCTCATCCCCTGGGACAATCTGCCGCCGAAATTGGTGCGGTGATTGAGGATGCATCCTGTTTCGTGCAGATGAAAACCAAACTCGGCGGCAGGCGCATGGTGGACTGGCTCAACGGCGACCAATTGCCGAGGATATGCTGATGGCATTTGCTGGATACAGGTCTTGATAAGATAAGCACCGAAATCACCTTGCAGGAGGATGGCATGGAGACAATACCTAGTAGCTTTTACCCTTTGGTTTCGCTGGCGTTTGTGCTGGGCATGAAGCACGGCATGGATGCCGACCATCTGGCGACCATCGACGGCTTGACCCGCGCAAATGCAACGGCTGGGCGAACCGGATTGGCACGAGTATGCGGTTTGTTGTTTTCGTTGGGGCATGGCTGTGTGGTTTGTATTGCGGCAGTTGCGACCAGTGTGCTGTTTCAACAGGGTGCCATCCCTGCATGGATGAACGCAGTAGGGGCATGGGTGTCGGCTTTCTTTTTGCTTTTGCTCGGCGGCATCAATTTGTATGCGGTGTTTTCGACCCCGTCGCACGAAATGGTCAAAATGGTCGGCATCAAAGGGCGCCTGTTGGGCAATCTCAAGTATGCGGGGCATCCGCTGTTGATCGCGTTAGTGGGTGCGTTGTTTGCACTTTCTTTTGACACCCTTTCCCAAGCAGCGTTGTTTTCCGCCACAGCCACGCAATACGGTGGCGTGTCCCACGCTTTGCTGCTGGCCTGTTGTTTCATGTCGGGCATGATAGTGACCGATGCCGCCAACGGGTTGTGGATATCCCACCTGATGCGCCGCGCAGATGCCACAGCGCGGGTTGCATCGCGCATCATGGGAATCACCGTGGCGTTGCTCAGTTTGGTCGTGGCGCTATTGGGTTTGTCGCGGCAGTTTTTCCCGGAAGTTGCAGCATGGCAAGAGGGCCGGGAATTGTTTATTGGCATCGCCATCATCGTAATCATTGCTGCCTGCTTCTTGATCGCGCGCTATGCCCAGCAACGTGTCCCCGTCGTAACCTGAACCTGAATCTGAATCTGAACCGGGAAAATTTATTGCCTTCATGGGAATGTACGTGCCGTGCTGTAAAATGCGCGCTCTTCTCAACAGGCACAGATAATGACGATTACTGAAACACAACTGCTTTCCATGCTTGAATTGCAGGACGGCATGAACAGCAAGGTCAATCCAGAGTGGGTGGGCGCCAACAATAACTGGTATCGCGCCATCCAGGTCGAAGGTGTCGAAGCGATAGAACATCACGGCTGGAAGTGGTGGAAGAAACAGGACTGCGATTTAGCTCAACTGAAAATGGAGCTGGTCGATATTTGGCATTTCATTCTGTCTGCCGCTATCCAGCTTAAACATGGAAACATTGCGCTGGCGAAAATGGAGATGCAGGCCGAACTTCATCTCAAGCAAAAGTCGGTGCAGTTCGATAACCAATACTATGTGCTCTCCCAAATAAGTTTGTTGGAAAAGCTCGATCTGCTGGTGGGGTTGGCAGCCTCCAAACGCCATAGCCTGGCCCTGTTCGAATCGCTGCTGCATGATTGCGATATGGAATGGAACGACCTGTTCAAGCAGTACGTCGGCAAGAACGTCCTGAATGTTTTTCGCCAAGACCACGGATACAAGGCCGGAACCTACATCAAGATATGGGATGGTCGCGAAGACAACGAACACTTGGTTGAAGTGTTGGAGCTGGTTGATTTGGATTCGGCCAATGTCCGCGACGAACTCTACAACTCTCTCAAACTGAGATACGTGCTGGTGGTAGACGGACAGTAGTATTTGAAGCTCGACCACACATAAATATCAAACACAACTATGTCCAAACAAAACTCGAACCCGATGGAAGTAATCCCGGCTCTCTCAGATATAGAGATGGATGAGCTCGACAATTTTTTGATGTCCGACGCCACTTCAAACGAAATAATGATGCTGGATAGTCTCGACGGTTTTCTGACGGCCATCGCTTCCAGTCCTGCGATGTTAATGCCGAGCGAATGGTTGCCGCGTGTGTGGGGGCCGACAGCAGAGGATGCGCCAACTTTTGACACGAATGCCCAGGCAGAGCGAATTATTGGTTTGATAATGCGCCACTTGAGCGGCATAACTTGGAGCCTGCATCAAGACCCGGAGCACTTCGAACCGGTATTTGACACCAATGTGTATGTTGACGATGAGCGTGAATATGTAGATGGTGAAATGTGGGCGCACGGCTACATGACTGCCATCAATATGCAACGAGATAGCTGGAGGGCTGTGTTTGAGTCCAAGCACGGGTCTGAAGTGTTGCGGCCAATATATTTACTCGGTTCACCCGAAGTCACCCCGGAAGAAGAGGAGCTCACAAAAACACCGGCTCAGCGCGAAGAGTTATCCAAACAAATTCCGGCGAGCGTGGGGTGGATATATAAATTCTGGGCACCGCAACGTCATGCAGTAGCGCAACGCACTAGCGGTAAAACTGTTGAGCATGAAAGCCCCAAGCAAGGTCGCAACGCGGCATGTAGTTGCGGCAGCGGGAGAAAATTTAAGAAGTGCTGCGGAGCGTCAGCAGTCTAGTCAAGACGAGTAATCCGACAAAGTATTGTCGATGACTGCGTGGGGGTAGTTGTCGCTTCGGTGTCAGATGCGCAGCTCATGCAGGTAGCTGGGAAGTCTGCTCCTCGGCCAAAGCGGACTGTCGATCGCCCTACACTGAAGATGCCATGCGTGGATGGGGGTGAAGTGATTGCTACAAAGATACCGTGGCCTGCCTTCGTTTGCTACTATTCTTGCTTAATGTTGAAATCAAGGTAATGCCATGAGCGATGAAACACCCAAAGACTACGTCCAAGAAGGCATCAAAGCTGGCCTCATACGATTGCACGATGGCAATAAACGCATCGAATATCTCACCGAGAAAAAATCTCGCAATTACGCCAATCCTGAAGAGCAGGTACAAGCCGAAGCTTATTGCCGACTGATATTGCAGTACGGCTATCCCAAGCTGAGGGTAAAAAATTATGTCAGCGTCACAATGGGGGCGGACAAGAAAGAAGCAGACATTGTTGTTTATGACGATGATGAATGCTTGCAGCCGCACATTCTGGTCGAATGCAAAAAACAGGACGTATCCGAAGGTGAATTCGGTCAGGCCATCAACCAAGCCTATTCCTACGCATTCGCGTTACCCAACAACGTCAAATACGTTTGGGTAACCTCAAAAATTAAGAACGAGTTTTTTCAGGTTGATAAGCTAAAAAACACCCGCAAGGCCGAACCCGACATTCCCGCTTATGGCGTGGACAAACTGGCTCCCTACAAATTCGTCAAAGGCGCTGACAAGAAAAAATACAAAGAAGGCGAGCAACGTTTTTTCGACATTCAAGTTGTTTCTGAAGACGAGCTAACCCGCCGCTTCAAGCAGGCACATGATGCGCTTTGGGCTGGTGGACAACTCAACCCTTCCGAGGCATTTGATGAACTGGACAAATTGATCTTCTGCAAAATATGGGACGAACGAAAAGCCCGCAAAGACGGCACACCGTATGACTTTCAGGTGATTCAGGAGGAAGGCAAAAACAAAGAGGATGCGCTAAAAAAGACTAACACCTCCCTGTTTTTCCGTGTCAACGCGCTCTACGAAGAAGGGCGCAAGAAAGACCCCGAAGTTTTCCGGGACAACATCCGTCTGACCCATGAGCGCGTTCGCACCATCGTCGAGTATTTGCAGGAAATCAACCTGAGCAAGACCGACCTAGACAGCAAAGGCCGCGCATTCGAGACCTTCATGGACTCATTCTTTCGCGGCAGCTTCGGGCAATACTTCACTCCGCGCCCCATCGTTAAATTCATCGTTGATGTATTACCGATTACGAATGATTCGCTGGTGCTGGATACATCATGTGGCAGCGGCGGATTTTTGCTGCACGCATTGGAAAAGGTGCGAAAGCAGGCCAGCGAAATCTATTCCGACTTTGAGACCGATCCCGACGAGCGCGAAGCTTGGAAGAAACACTGGCATGATTTTGCCCAGAGCAACCTTTACGGCATCGAAATCAACGAACAGATTGGCCGTGCCGCCAAAATGAATATGATCATTCATGATGACGGCCACACCAATGTCATTACTGCCGACGGTCTGCTCTCGGCAACCAAGCTGCAAGAAGTGACCCAAAACAAAGGCTTCAAATATGGACGCTTCGACTTCATCATCACCAACCCGCCGTTTGGCAGCGCGATCAAGCTCAATGAAAAGGCTTACCTCAAGGAATACGGCTTCGGCAACAGAGATGTTTCCTGGCTAGACCTCAAGAACAGCGGCGTTAAAGAGCGCGACACACAAAACACCGAAGTCCTGTTCATCGAACAATGTCACCAGTTTTTGACTGACGGCGGCTATCTGTCCATCGTCATCCCGGATGGTGTATTGACCAACAGTAGCATGCAATACGTGCGCGACCAGATTGAAGACTGGTATCGCATCATCGCCGTCGTGAGCCTGCCGCAAACCGCATTCACCGCCACTGGCGCGGGTGTGAAAAGCAGCGTGTTATTTTTGCGAAAGAACAGCTCCAAACAAACCGAGCAAATCAAACAGCAAAAGCTCAGCCTTCAAAACACCTTGCTCAACGAATACAGCTACAGCGAAAAAGCTGCGCATCTGGAAAAGGAAAAACAGGAAATACTCAAGAATGCTACGGGAGCTACTTACACCGGAAGCCTTGCAGATTTTAAAAAAACAGAAGCCTACAAAGTTTGGCGTGCGGAAATTTCCGCCGAATACACCGAAAAGATGAATGTGTTGAAAGATGAGCTGGAAGAGGCTTACCAGCAAGCACGGCAAAGCAAACTGCCCGACTACCCCATCTTCATGGCGATTGCAGAAGACATAGGCTATGACGCAACCGGAAAGCAGACAGGAAAGAATGAACTGGCTGTGATCAGCGCAGAACTTGCCAGATTCATTGCCGGAGTGAACGATGGGCAAGTTTGAGTTAAGCGCGGGTGTAGATACCAATATGGTATTTTTGGCTCGCCGTTCTGAGTTGGCAGAGCGGTTCGATCCAGAAATGGCCTTCTACAATAGGAATATTAAGCAGTACGCCTATCCCACTAAGGCACTTAGATCATTATTGCAAACCTCACCTCAATATGGAGCAAACGAATGCGGCATCATTCGCAACAACAACCTCGCGCCCCGATATGTGAGAATTACTGATATTGATGAATATGGAAATTTAATTGACGCGTTAGGTGTTACGGCAGAAATTATTGAGAAAAAATACATTATAAATAATGATGATTTGCTAATTGCCCGAAGCGGGAATACCGTAGGCAAAGTCTATTTGCACAAATCTAATGCAGTGGCATATGACTGTTTTTTTGCAGGTTATATGATTAGATTTGTGGTTGATTCGACAAAAATATTGCCCGAATATTTTTTTATCTATACTCAATTAACGCCCTATAAAAACTGGGTCAAAGCAATTCAACGCGCTGCGGGCCAGCCTAATATTAATGCTGAAGAATACAAATCATTGCCAATTCCACTGCCTAGCTTAAGTGTCCAGAATAATTGGGTATGTAAATATCAGCAGGCTGAGCAAAACAAGAAACAAAAAGAAAAACAGGCGCAGGAGCTATTAAATGGCATAGATGTCTATTTATTAGCCGAGCTAGGCATTACGCTACCCGAACAAGACAGCCGCCTAGAAAAGCGCATGTTTACGGTGCCCCTTAATGAGGTAACAGGAGGCCGACTAGACCCTGATTACGCATTGAAATTTAAGTTGCTCTTTTCCCAACAAGGAATTTATAAATTCGTCCCTCTCAAAGAATTATTGATCTCCACACCACAATATGGCGCGAATGAAGAAGCTAAAGAAGCTAACTCTATGAATGATGTTCGCTATATAAGAATCACGGATATTGATAATCTTGGGAACTTAAAAAATATTGGCTGGAAGACTGCCGGTAATACTGAGGAGCAATACATTCTCAATAAAAATGACATTTTATTTGCTAGAAGTGGCTCGGTAGGTCGATGCTATATTCACAAGAAAACCGATCAGCCCGCTATTTTTGCAGGTTACTTGATTCGCTTTATTGTGGACAATGTAAGAATAAATCCTGAGTATTTGTTCTATTACTGCAACTCAAATTTCTACAAATTTTGGGTTAGTGCAATTCAGCGGCCCGCGGTGCAAGCAAACATTAACGCAGAAGAATACAGGGCATTGCCTATCCCTTTACCTCCCATCGAAAAACAAAACGAGATCGCTGCCCACATCAGCCATATCCGCGCACAAGCCAAGCAGTTGCAACAAGAGGCCGCGCAAATATTGGCGACGGCAAAAAATGAAATTGAGCGCATGATTTTAGGAGAGTCGGCATGATATTAAGGGGCTTGCTGGAACGATCATTGGGCGGATTTACCTGTATTCGGGGTTATGCAAATTAAGTGATTTGGCGAAGTTGTCCCAATCAAACAATTATCAACGCAAAGTGGATGAAAAGCATTTGCAGGAGTTGGAAGCGTATCTGAATAAACGAGAGTATGTCTTCTTCCCTGAAGTAACACTGAGCTACACCCTGAACTCACTGCAAGACAATATTTCGATTTCATCTTCAAATGAATTATTGAGCTTGTCCTCCCCCAAAGGAAAAATTCTCGGCATCAAGCAATTCAATAAGAGCTATGCCAGTGGAACAGACAGGCGCAATAAAGAGCAAATAAGAATTGTCACGCTGGATATTGATGATGGTCGCGGAGCTGGTTTGTTCCAGCGCATTGACGGCAGTCACCGTCTAAAAGCTGCCGAGAAGCTGGAAGCATCCAAGTCGGATATTCAAACGCCTTTTTGTCTGATTCTGCTTAACGATAATGATGCGGAAGCAAAACAACAAAGTGTGATTTTTCATAACATCAACACCAAGGGGCTGGCGCTCACGTTTGAGGAAAATCTGAATGCAATATTGAGCGCGGATCGATTTGAGGGTGTCTTTTATTTTGTGTAAACGGAATTTCTTAATGCTGCGGCATCCGTTCCTCAAACTGGATAGTAAACCGATTTAGCGCCGCCTTCCAATCGC
>WSYA01000021.1 GCA_009773615.1 Gallionellaceae bacterium | reverse complement strand
CTCGGTTTCAAATGCCCGGTCGAGCTGTTTATGCCAGACGCTTTTGACTTTAGGCAGCATCACGCTGCGTTATTTGCACTTGGTGCTTGAAACCGCCGTGTCCAACCGCGTTTAATTCCATATTTATTGCCGCATATTTATTCTAAATTTAGGAGATCAAAATGAAAATGAAATTAACTCTACTTGCAGCCGCACTTGCAGCATTCGCTGCATCTACCGTTTATGCTAATGAAGAACAGAAAACTGGCACCACAACTGAAACAGCAAAGCCAGTCAAAACTGAAGCAAAAAAGCCGGTGAAAAAGCATAACCATATGGAAGAAAAAACCGGAATGCCAATGTCGGCACCGGCAACCAGCACGGAAAAGACCGAATCTGCGATGAAAGCAGATAGGCATGACCACACAAAAGACAAGCACTAAATCCAGTTCACCAGAAGCGCGATAAGACATAAATACTCTTGTCGCGCACTGCGTGTTGCGTTGTCGCGTGTTAATTTTGCTGAGCACATAAAATATGTTCACCGTCATTCCCGAAAATCCAAGCGAATTGCATCGCTACCTGATTACAAGATTTCTTGTTTCAGGAATAGCGATCAGCGTGCTGATCGGCGCGCTCGTTTATTACTGGGAAAGCTGGCGCGTCGAGAACATGGCTTTTGAATTGGCTGTCATCAGCGCCAAACACTTTGATTCCCCTAAAATGCGCAAGATGCTCGTTGCGGATAAGCCATCGAATCATCCAGAACTTACCGAGTTGTTGGAAAAGTCCAGTTTCATGGGCATTCGTATTTTTGATCTTTCTGGAAACGTGTTGATGGAAGCGTGGATGAAAAATCCTGGGAATTTTCAGCTCGCTGTAAGTGCGCATCGGCATGATTTTCCCAAGCCGGGCAAAACTCACAGTAACTGGTTAGAGAATGCAGAGGGAGATTTTGTACAAGTAGTCATCCCCCTGCTTGATTCGACTGGTAAAACAGAAGCATATTTCGAAGGTGTCTACCGCCCCGATGCCGGAACCCAATATGCGAGGAAACACCAAGTACGCAGTACCGTGCTAACTTCTTTTGTGGTGGCAATTACGGCATTAATTTTGCTCTATCCGGTTTTGCTCGGATTGACGAAGCGTTCTCTTTCTTTATCCAGCTCACTATTGGATTCGAACCTTGAATTGCTGCAATCGTTGGGTAGCGCTATTGCCAAACGGGATTCCGATACCGATACGCATAACTATCGGGTGACACTTTATGCGGTCAGGCTTGCCGAGGCAATGGGGCTGAGCCGAGCTAATATCGAATCCCTGATTGTCGGGGCTTTTTTGCACGATGTCGGGAAAATCGGCATTCCCGATCAGATACTTCTCAAGCCGGGAAAACTGACCGAGGAGGAGTTCAGCATAATGAAGACTCATGTCACGCTGGGCAGCGAGATTATTCAGGATTCAAATTGGTTAAAGCAAGCGCATGACGTAGTGCTTTTCCATCACGAAAAATTCGATGGCAGCGGTTATCCGCACGGCATTCATGGTATGGATATTCCGGCAAGCGCAAGATTGTTTGCAGTGGTGGATGTGTTCGACGCATTAATGTCCAGTCGACCATATAAGGAGCCCTTGCTGTTGGAAGATGCCGAAAAAATCTTGAGAGAAGGCGCGGGAAAACACTTTGATCCTAGGGTCGTCAATGCTTTCGAGATGATTGCTCTTGGTCTATATGGCGAGATTGGGCGGGCTGAAAAAGTCTATTTGCAGTCAGCAATGAAAGCGATCATCAACAAATACTTTTAGTGTGATAGGTTTTTCGGAGATGACATGAAGAATTTACATGGCAATAAGTGCAGTTGCCGAATATTGAGCATAGCGGTAACGGGAAGACCTGATGCCTGTCCCTATGCTTATTGCAAAAAAGTTTTGCAGCGTCATTGGACGATGAGCTGCAATCATAGGCAGCCACCTTCAACAGAAAAACCACCCCTGTATGAGCAGATAGTTGAGCATGAAGACGGCACGCTGAAGTTGTTAAAAAAGGCCTTAGGGTAAGTGCTGAAATTCGAGCGCGTGCATCCCAAGATGATGACCGTGGCCGCCATCATGGTCGGCCTGCTGCAGCGGCACAGGTTCCGAGTAATGCGCCGCATCGCCGCACCGATGGTGGGCGGTATGGTGACTTCCACGGTGCTGACGCTGCTGGTGATTCCGGTGATCTATGCGTGGGTGAAAGGGCGCAGGGTTAAATAGACAACAGCGCTATGGTTTGTATTCTCAACTATCGGTAAACTTCGCGCCGATGACCAATTCGCACGATCCAGACAATAACTTCACGGTCTTTGATCTCGCACACCAAACGGTAATCGCCGACGCGGTAGCGCCATTCTTTATCGTTGCCTTTGAGTGCTTTCCCGCTGAAGCGCGGATTGATAGATGCTTCGATCTTGTCTACCAAGACGGCAATGCGTTTCTGAATAGTGTTATCCAGTTTGCGAAATTCTTTTGCCGCCTCCGGCGACATGACAACTTTATAGGCCAAGCTCTTTTTTCAACTCGGAAAACGGAATCGGCTTGCCGCCCTTTGCTTTCGCTTCACCAATGGCCTTGCTGTCGGCCATATCTTCAAGATATTCCAACAGAGCATTTTTGACGATGCTGGCGCGCGTGATGCCAAAGTCTTTGGCCGCATGAGATAGCGCGCGGTCGATATCTTTGCTGATGCGAATTGCGGCAGGCTCAGAAGCTTTACGTGCTGTTGCGGTTGTCATGGTATTCCTTTTAAGCTACTGACTCGGGAGAGATTTTACATCAAATAAATAGCGAGAAAGCCCGCGTTCAACATCTACTCCTCATCCAGTAGCTTCCCCGCGATCGCCCAGTTTTCATCCGGCAGTTCATCAAAAGCGATATAGGTATAGGACGCGGGCTTGAGGGCAATACGCTCAAGCGTGTCGGTGATCTCGGCCGCAATCTTGGCTTTCTGTTCGCGGCTCAGAGTTCCCGCGATGCGGATATTTACATAGGGCATCTTTATCTCCTTGTTGTCTCGATGTAAAAGAGGCCTTGATTTCTCAAGGCCTCTTTTATGCTGCGCGTCTTGCTGCGACGCTGTTAGATGCTGTAGTACATTTCAAACTCGACAGGGTGAGTCGTCATGCGGATGCGGTTCACTTCGTCCATCTTCAACGTGATGAAAGCGTCGATGAAGTCGCTGGAGAACACACCGCCGCGTGTCAGGAACTCGCGATCCTTGTCCAGTGCGGCCAAGGCTTCATCCAACGATGCGCACACGGTTGGGATCTTTGCATCTTCTTCCGGTGGCAGGTCGTACAGGTTCTTGTCAGCAGGATCGCCGGGGTGAATCTTGTTCTGGATACCGTCCAAACCGGCCATCATCAGCGCGGAGAAGCACAGGTACGGGTTCGCTGTCGGATCGGGGAAACGTGTTTCGATACGGCGTGCCTTGTCGCTGGCGACGTGAGGAATACGGATCGAAGCGGAACGGTTCTTTGCCGAGTAAGCCAATTTTACCGGGGCCTCGTAGTGAGGAACCAGACGCTTGTAAGAGTTAGTACCGGGGTTGCAGATCGCGTTCAGTGCCTTGGCGTGCTTGATGATACCGCCGATGTAGAACAACGCTGTCTCGGACAGACCGGCATAGCCGTTGCCTGCGAACGTATTTTTGCCGCCCTTCCAGATGGACTGGTGCACGTGCATACCGGAACCGTTGTCGCCAACGATAGGCTTAGGCATAAATGTCGCTGTCTTGCCGTACTGGTGCGCAACGTTGTGTACCACGTACTTCAACGCTTGAGTTTGGTCGGCGCGTTTCACCAGCGTGCTGAACTTGGTGCCGATTTCGCATTGTCCGGCAGTCGCCACTTCGTGGTGATGCACTTCGACTTCGATACCGATGTCTTCCAGTGCCAGACACATTGCAGCGCGGATGTCGTTCAAGCTGTCAACGGGAGGGACTGGGAAGTAGCCGCCCTTAACTACAGGACGGTGGCCGGTATTACCGCCTTCGAATTTTTCGCCGGACGCCCATGCCGCTTCTTCAGAACCGATCTTGACGAAGCAACCGGACATGTCGATGTTCCAATTCACGGAATCGAAAATGAAGAATTCTGGCTCTGGACCAAAGAATGCTGTGTCGCCAATACCGGAAGACTTCAGATAAGCCTCAGCACGTTTAGCGATGGAACGCGGATCACGGTCATAACCTTTACCATCGGAAGGTTCAACGACGTCGCAGGTAATCACCAAAGTTGGCTCATCCATGAACGGATCCAGATACGCAGAAGTAGGATCCGGCATCAGCAACATGTCGGAAGCTTGAATACCCTTCCAACCGGCGATGGAGGAACCGTCGAAAGCATGGCCTTCGGTGAACTTCTCTTCGCCGAAATACTTGGCTGGCACACCTACGTGCTGCTCTTTGCCGCGCGTGTCGGTGAAACGCAGGTCGACGAATTTATACTCGCCGCCTTGGATGGACTTAATGGCTTCAGCTGCTGACTTGAACATCTCACTCTCCCAAATAATTATCTAAACGACTAACAAAAAATTCCCAAGGTGCTCTCAGCACAAATTGTGCCAGCCACTCTTCAGCTACAAGATGCGCATTTTGCCATATTCACCCCGTCAAATGGGTAAAAAAGTACGCCCAGAGATAGGGCAACCAAAGGCGACGCGCACTATTTTAGTGCGCAGTAGCGATAAAATTGGATGCTACGGAAATAGGGATCGTCCGCAACAAGCGCGGCACATTTCTGTTCAAGGGCGGCAATAATAGCCGGTGCCGAGTATTGCTCGGTTTCCAGAAGCAGCTCGGCATCGACCTTGCCGCTCAAATAGTGCAGCACAACGCGGTTGTTGGAGAAATCGAATTCACTGCCCAAGCGGTCGGCGAGGTGTTTAAGCAAGGTTTCGCGCGGCGGCAAATGGGCATTGGGCTTGGCCAATATATCTTCCTCGGGGTCAATATGCACCATCACATCCAATACGTGATGTTGGCGCAGCACCGCGGCACGCGCGGCTTCCGCGATGTAGTGGCCTTCCGACACGCTGATTTTGGGATCGACCATGATGTGCGCGTCGACCAGAGCATTGTCGGCCATCTTGCGCGTGCGCAAATCGTGCAAACCGACCACACCGGGGACGGATTTTAGCGTGTGGCGGATGGCGCGCAGCTCTTCTTCGTCCAGTCCGGTATCGACCAGCTCGGCTAGCGCATCGCGCGCGAACTTGATGCCCATGTGCGCGATCATCACGCCCACCACGGCGGAAGCAACCAGGTCGAGAAAGGTGTAACCGAGGAGGTTGCCGACGATACCGACGATGACCACCAACGAAGACGCGGCATCGGAACGCGCATGCCATGCATTCGCCACCAGCATCTGCGAGCGCACGCGTTGTGCCACGGCCAGCATGTAACGGAACAAGCCCTCCTTCGCTGCCAGCGCAACAAGGGCGACCCACAGTGTGAAAGGCTGTACTGCCTGCACGTGTTCGGGATGCTGCAAGCGCATGCCTGCCGCGATGAGCAAGCCGACACCCAGCGCTGCCAAGCTGACGCCGAGAATCAGAGAGGTGGCCGTTTCGATGCGCGCATGCCCATACGGATGGTTGGCATCGGCATGACGATTGCCGTGCCGATTGGCGAACAGCACCAATACATCCGACAGCAAATCCGCCAGAGAATGCAAACCATCCGCCATCAGCGACTGCGACTTGCCGAAGAAGCCGGCCAATACTTGCATGATGGTCAAAACTAGGTTGATAAAGATACTGACCCAGGTGCTTTTGCGTGCTGCCGCAAAGCGCACAGGATGAGCCGGCTCGAAGGCGGTAGCCATATCGTGGGAATGCGAGTGAGTGTGATTTTTCATTGGCATTGGGTATAGTGAGAACGTTGGCGCGGAGAATAACATTTGCGCCCCTAACATTGAACAATTATGGGAATTCAGATCATGGGAAAAATCACCGCAATACTAGAACAAGCGCAGCAACGGGGAAAACAGGGCAATCTGCCCTACTCCGGCGCGCTGCTGCCGAATGAGGCTCATCAACTTACCCAATTGGCCCCCGGCGCAAAGCTGGTAGATGTGCGCTCCAAAGCTGAACTGGACTTCGTGGGACGCATCCCCGGCGCTATCGAGATCGAATGGGCGACCTATCCCGGCATGGTCGCCAATCCGAATTTCATGGCCGCGCTAGAACAGCAAGTCGATAAAGAGGCGCTGGTGATGTTCATCTGCCGCACCGGAGCACGCTCGCACAACGCGGCCATAGCCGCAGCGAATGTCGGCTTCAACGAGAGCTACAACGTAATTGAAGGTTTTGAAGGCGACAAAGATACGGCGGGACATCGCAACGCCGTGAACGGATGGCGCGTCGCGAAACTACCTTGGCAGCAAAACTAACACCGTTAGGCACACGCCATCCGAACCAAGCCACGATATTTGATCGTGGCTTTCTTAACTCATTTTGCCGATTTCTTGCTACGAGCTTTTTCCAATTTCGCAATGAGTTTGCTCAGCACTTTTTTCGCCAAGATATATTCTCCGCTCTCTTGGGCCGCGTTGAGCGAAGCTAAGCCGCGCGCAATGAATTCCTGCTGAGTCCGGCGAAATGCCACATTGCTGCGCAGCGAATCCTCAACGAAGGCAGAAAGCGTCTCGCCCGGACGCAAAACCGCTTCGGCGACTTGTCGTAATTCAGGCGGCATATACAGGGCAGGCATGGCGGCAACTTTCCTTACTCACGCCGCCAGCCGTTCCAACGGATGAATGTTCTTCAACACATCCGCCAATGCATCCTTCGCCATTTCGGTATCGTATTTGACTTGCAAACGCAGCCACCAGCCATCGGACAAGCTGAAAAAACGGCACAGACGCAAATCGGTATCCGCCGTGATGCCACGCTTGCCTGAGATGATGTCGCCGATGCGTTGGGGTGGCACGCCAATCTCTTTCGCAAGGCGATACTTGGTCATTCCCAATGGTTTCAGAAATTCTTCATCCAGCATTTCGCCGGGGGATACAGGTGCAATAGTACGCATGGGGAAACTTTCACTAGGCTGACGGTGAGCGCTCAACCTCATAGGTTTTTCGTTTTTGAAAAAGTGAAAATTGCTGCTTACCGCTTGATTCACCAACATCACGAATATGGATCGCCAACCGTGAAGCAACATATTCAGCCAACTTTACCGGAACAGCATTTCCAATTACTTGCTCGCTATCAGTTTTGCTTCCGGGAAATTTGAAGTTCTTGGGGAAGGTTTGAATCAACGCACGTTCAGCCGTGGTCAGGCTGCGAATGCTATCCGCTGGGGCGGTATCGCCTGCGTGCCCCGGATATCCCAAGGGCACGGGGCGATTCACACCTCGAATCGTAGGGCTTGGCTCGTCAATGCTGAAGACCGCACGTCGAGCATAAGAACGTGGATGGCGATAGTAGTGCGTGAAATCAATTTTCCGACCAAAGTATTCTCTCAGCGTTAATGGCTTTGAAGCCAAACCGCTTGCTAACGCATCATCCAAAAAACCGTCTTTTTTGTTTAACGCACCCACAACGAAGAAACGCTTTCTAGTTTGCGGTGCGCCACAATAGGCTGCATCCAGCACCTTCATCGTGACCCCATAACCTGCGCGCTTGAAAATACTGAGCGCGGTTTTGAAAGCCCCGGAACTGGCTGAACGCGCAACATTTTCCATCACAAAATATTCTGGTCGGCAGCCAACAACAATATTGGCAAAACTGACTGTAAGACTTGCTCGACCCTGACTCTCATCTCGTTTCCCCGCACTGGAAAAATCTTGGCAAGGTGGCCCACCAATAATGATATCGGGCTTAAAATTATTTATACCAACGATAGCTTCTTGCTCGTCATCAAGGTCTAGTTGAAGGACAGGATGATCAAGAAAATTTGCACGATACACATCGACAGCAGGCTGCCATTTCTCAATAGCACAAACTACTTCAAACCCGGCATTTTGAAATCCAAGGCTCATTCCACCTCCGCCCGCAAATAAATCTGCTACTCGCTTCATGTCAATTCCTCCTCATCAAACAAATCGCTGGAGAAATACAAAATCGCATCAAAACGTCTTTCGGGGCTGAGGTGTTTCTGCCCGCCTCCCAATACGATGTTCTTTACCTCACCTTTGGTCACGATGGGGCGGGTAAGCCGCTCACAAGCCATCAACGAACGGGATTTTGTGCCGGAGATGGCAAATTCTTTGTCGTTCTGGTTATCGTAAGTCATCCCGTCATAGATGGGCGCTTGGTGCACACGCCCACTCAATGAAGACTGATAGAGAAAACGTGAAAGCCGCAACACAGCACGCAGTTGTCTTGATATTTTTTGTTGCTGTACTGCGATACGGGCAGAATCAAGAAAAAGGTGCGTTAATGCAAAATCGCTCCAAACAAATATATCCAAGCAGTTGTCTGCCAAAACAGGGGTTTTTCCCTTTGTTTTCCAGATAGGCTGCATGAGCAGTGGTTGCTGGAATTTTTTGAACTCATTTAAAAACTTTTCCAGCGCATTAAGAATGCCGGGGGCGAGTTGCAACATTTCAGGTTTTGAATCCCAATTGCGCACCGTTGCCATCGCGGGTTCAAAAATTTCGCGCACCCTTGCCATTTTCTTTTGGAGAGAACACACCATAGACAGTGCCATGTAGCGAGTCGTAGCAGAGCGAATGACCAACTCTGTTCCATATTGATCTTCCGGTAATGACTCGGTGGTGTTGTCGGGCAGTGTCGTAAGTTTGATTTCAATAGGGCGAATCTGATTGTTTCTGGTTTTATCGCATACCACCAAATCAATCGGCGGCAATTCATCGTGAACATGGTCGCGAAAAGGCTCGTACCGCGACTCAAAAGAAAAATACAACTCTTCGTTAGCTAGCGTGCTGCCAAACAAATCCGACACTTCCAGTTCACCTACCGTTGTACCTAGTTCATCGCGATATTTGATGTACACCAACGGAATGGATTTGGAGCGCATGTAGCAGGCCAATGCAACCGGGAATGCTGAATTGAATTGATTCTTTCCCCAGTAGTAGGGGTCCGCAAAGTCGCGGTTGCTCCGAGTTATACCGAACAGTGAAGGCGTTGTCATGGTGTTCGAGTCCTATTTTATTTTGTAAGTATCTAGCCTTAAAGCTTGTAACCCCGATGCACCGCCACCACCCCGCCCGTCATGTTGAAATACTCGACGCGCTCTAATCCGGCATCCACCATCATCTGCTTCAACTCTTCCTGTCCCGGATGCATGCGGATGGATTCGGCGAGGTAGCGATAGCTTTCTGCATCGTTGGCGATAAGCTCGCCCATTTTGGGCAGTAGTTTGAAGGAATACAGGTCGTAGGCTTTTTCCAGCGGCTTGGCGACTTTGGAAAACTCCAGCACGATCACGCGACCGCCCGGCTTGAGTACGCGCTTCATTTCGCGTAGCGCGGCATCTTTGTGGGTGACGTTGCGCAGGCCAAAGGCGATGCTCACGCAGTCGAAATAGTTGTCGGGGAACGGCAGATGCTCGGCGTCGCATTGTGCGGTCGGGGTGGCGAGCCCTTTGTCGAGCAGGTTGTCGCGGCCTACACGCAGCATGGCGTTATTGATGTCGGTGAGCACCACCTGGCCACTTTTGCCGACTTTCTTCAGGAACAGTTTCGACATGTCGCCCGAGCCGCCCGCCACGTCGAGCACGCGGTTGCCTTCATGCACATTCGCCAAGCCCACCGCGAATGGTTTCCAGACGCGGTGCAAGCCTACGGACATCAAGTCGTTCATGATGTCGTATTTGCTCGCGACGGAAGTAAACACGCCCGCGACCTTCTTGGCTTTTTCTGTTTCGTCTACGGTTTGGAAACCGAAATGGGTGGTCTTGCTCATGATTCAACTCCTTTGATTTTGTCATTCCGGCGTAGGCCGGAATCCAGTTTATTAAATTACTGGGCACCGGCCTGCGCCGGTGTGACGGCAATTATTTGTCGCGGCTTTGTCCCGCCCCTTCCAGCTTGTGTTCGTAATCGTGCCACATGGCATCCTGATATTTGCCGAGTTCCTGCAAATATTCCCATGTGTATAGCCCGCTATCGTGCCCGTCGTCGAACGCGAGTTTGAGCGCGTAATTACCCGCAGGCTCAATGTCGGTGAGAATCACATCGCGCTTGCCGACTTGCAGCGTCTCTTGTCCCGGCCCGTGGCCGCGCACTTCGGCGGAAGGCGAAAACACGCGCAAAAACTCGAACGGCAGTTTGTAGCGCGAGCCATCGTTGAAGGCGATTTCCAGAACTTTGGATTGTTGATGCAGGGTGATTTCGGTAGGTGTCGTCATGCGGACATTATCGCAAGCCTGATGGCAATCCACAAATCAAGATTTGTCTGCTGCCACCACGCTGTCAGCAGGCTTGATATATATTCCTCGCATGAACATACCCGTCACCCAAATCGCCGACCTCCCCAACTTCGGCCCCAAATCGCAGATCATGCTGGAGCAGGCGGGCATCCACACCATCGAGCAACTACGCGAGTTGGGCGCAGTGCGCGCTTATGTGCAGGTCAAACGCACGGGAAAAGTCAGCCTCAATCTGCTGTGGGCGATGGAAGGTGCATTGTCGGGACAACATTGGCAGGAAATGGCGAAACATGAACGCTTGCGCCTATTGCTAGCGCTCGAGGAAGTCGAAAATGAATACAAAAGATAAACGCTACTGGATCGGCATCGCCTCCAAAGAGCATGTGAAGACAGGCGTGGCGGGCGGCTTCAGCCAGTTGTGCCACGGCAAAGTGCAGCCGCTCAAGCGGATGGCCGTGGGCGACGGCCTCATCTATTACTCGTCCAAAGAAAAATTCGGCGAAGATGCGCTATGCCAGCAATTCACCGCCATCGGCGAGGTCATCGGCAGCGAGGCCTATCAGTTCGAGATGTTTCCCGGCTTTGTGCCTTATCGCCGCGATATCCACTTCTTCGAAGCCAAGGATGTCTCTATTCGCCCGCTCATCGAACAGCTCACCTTCATCAAAGACAAGACCCGCTGGGGTTATGCGTTCCGCTTCGGCCATCTGGAGATTCCGCGCGCGGATTTCGAATTGATCGCGGCGCAGATGCTGAGAGAAAAGACTGCTGCCAATACGCTGTCAGCAGAGGGGGCGTAAGTTTCTTCTGCCGGATGTTCCGGCGGAAAAATTATTCCGCGCAATCTCGGACATCAACAACTGGAGTAAGTGGGACGATGGACTGGAATCAACGAAGCTGGAAGGTATAACCAGAGTAGGAGCGTCATTCACACTTAAGCCCAAGGGTGGCCCGAATGTGAAATTGACGATAGATGAAATACGCCCATTTCGCTTAGTCGATACGGCACATCTATTCCTCGCCAAGATGCGCACATCCCACGAATATGTGCAAAGCGACGGACAAACAACTATTCACTTTCAGATTGAAGTGGGTGGGTTGATGGGATTCTTCTGACGCAAGGTGGTCGGCGAGAATCAAATCAAGGAAGCCGCTGCGCAGACACAAGTACTCATCAACTATGCGCGCAAAATCTGATACCCCATTTCTGCCCCATGCGGCTAATTTATCTAGATGATTTTCGTCGATCAAACTTGAACTATTGCGGGTCAGCAAACGGGCTGTTTGAATTTCGCCCGTCTTTGCGCAACTTTTTCCCGGATGACGCACCCTTCCGCATGGTCATTAATCAACCCCATCGCCTGCATGAAGGCATACACCGTGGTCGGTCCGACGAACTTCCAGCCTTGCTTTTTAAGTTCCTTGGAAAGCGCAACGGATTCGGGTGAGGTCGAGAGTGTTTGCGGCTTGGCGAGCGTACTGGCATTGGGCTCGTACTGCCAGATGAAGGCAGCCAGCGAGCCTTCGCGCTTGACCAGTTCTTGTGCGCGTTGGGCGTTGTTGATGACGGCTTCAATCTTGCCGCGATGGCGGACGATGCCCTCGTTCTGTAGCAGGCGCTCGACATCGCGTTCGGTGAAGCGCGCGATCTTGTTGTAGTCGAAGTAATGGAGGGCTTTGCGGAAATTTTCCCGTTTGACTAGGATGGTGCGCCAGCTCAAGCCGGACTGGAAGCCTTCCAGGCAGAGCTTCTCGAACAGACGGAAATCATCGTCCACCGGGAATCCCCACTCGATATCATGGTAGTCAAGAAACTCCGGCGCGGCGCTGCACCAGCGGCAGCGCGGTTTACCATCGGGGCCAGCTATCGTTGTGTTCATATCGTTCCCTCGTGTTCAAGCAAGCAGGAAGGCCAGACGTTCATCAGTCTTGCCCGGAGTGATTTCAATGATGTCTGCCTTGACGATGTTTTCGGCAACGAACGGATCATCCTCCACACGCCGTTGCAGGTCGGCCAGCGAAATGTTGTGAGCCATGACCGCTCCGCCCATGCCGAGCTGCAAACTGCCTGCCAACAAGAACACGCCCTCGTCAAAGCCCTGCTTGAGCCAAGCGTTGTGACCGGGCATGTGCTGGGTCGCCATGGATTTGTTGTCGGAGAATTTGAGCAGTACGATGAACATGGGGACTCCTATCGGGTTGGCTGGGCGCTGGATACGATGCAGGCATCCAGCCAGGTTTCCATTTCGCGGACTTCCTGCTGAATGAATTTTTCGTCACGGAACGCGCTGGCCAGTGTGGCGATGCCTTGGCTGCGGGCGAGCAGGTGCATGGCGAGCTTGTCGGCATCCTTGCAACCCAGTGCAGTGAATTGCCGCCGCAGCCAATTACGGAACAGTGTGAACAGCTTGTTCGCTTCGTCCTGTGAGGCATGTTCGAGTTTCGCCAGTTCGGTACACAAAGTTCCCACCGGGCAGCCGTGCATTTTGATCTTGGCCTGATTGGCAATCAGCATGCGGATGAAGCTGAGAATGCGTTCGGCGGGCGAATCCCCGGCGGTTTCCCACTGCTCCAGCATCGTTTGCGTGTAGGCAAGGCGGTGTGCGATCACCGCATCTAGGATTTCATCCTTGGTCTTGAAATGGTAATAAAAATTGCCGCGCGAGATTTGCACGGCATCCGCAATATCAGCAAACGAGGTATAGGCATAGCCCTGCTGGTAAAACAGCCAGTCGGCCGCTTCGACGATATGGTCGCGTGTGGTTTTGTCGCTCATGAGACGGTGGTTTTCAAATATTTAGGACAAACGCCCTACTTGGGCGTGCAAGTCTAGGGCATTCGTCCTAAACGTGCAAGAGGCGAATATGACCGAACACTCCTGCCACCACGCTGTCAGTAGCAGGTGCGTAGCATTCTCCTTGCCGGATGTTCCGGCAGACCAATAAGGAGAACAACAATGTCCGACACGATAGAACTGGTGCGCTTCCGTTTGAAACAAGACAAAACTGCCGCCGACTGGCTCAAGGCCAACGAAAAAATTAACGAGTGGATCAAGGTGCAGCCCGGCTTCCGTTTCCGCAGCCTGTCCGAGACCGACGACGGCGAATGGATCGACATGGTGTATTGGGAAAGTCTGGAAGCCGCGCGGGCATCCGGCGCGAAGTTTGGCGAGGTGATGGGGCCGACGTGCGAACCGTTGGTCGAGATCGGCAGCGTGGTAGTGAGCCACAGCAAAGCGCATGTGATGCAACAAGGCTAAGGGTGAATATCCTCGCCTTGTCCGGCAGCCTGCGCGCCGCTTCCGAAAACATCCGGTTGCTGCGTGCAATGGCACGCCTTGCCCCTGCCGGGATGGAGGTGGTCGTGTATCCCGGTCTGGGCGAGTTGCCGCTGTTCAACCCGGATATCGAGTTTCCTAATCCTCCCGCCGTGGCGGCATTGCGCGAAGCAATCAACGCGGCGGATGCGGTGGTCATCGCCAGCCCGGAATATGCACATGGCGTCACGGCAGTAATTAAGAATGCGCTGGACTGGATGGTGGGTAACGAATCGTTCGTGAACAAACCCGTGGCACTGCTGAACACTGCTCCGCGCGCCACGCATGCCTACCTTGCTTTGCGTGAAACGGTTACGATGATGTCTGCTAATGTGATTGATGCGGCGTGCATTACCTTGGCGCAGCCCATTACCGGCATGAGTGAAGATGAAATCGAGCAATTGCATGCAGCAGAGTTGGTAGAGATACTTGGGATATTTTCGACTGTGGCACAAGACTGAAATGGCGACCGATAAAAACACCATAGACTTTTTGCTCGACCAACTTTCCAAGCTGGGCGAGGCATCCACCAAAAAAATGTTCGGTGAGTATTGCCTCTACCTTTCCGGTAAGCCGGTCGGGTTGGTATGTGACAATCAGCTTTTTCTCAAGCCGACACAAGCAGGAAAGGACAAGCTCGATAAAGTCGTGGAAGGCTCACCTTATCCCGGCGCAAAGCCGCACCTGCTGATTTCCGGCGATCTGTGGGAAGACTCGGAATGGCTGTGCGAGTTGGTGCGGGCGACCGCGCGCGAGTTGCCGCTACTCAAACCACGCAAAGCCAAAACAAAAAACAATGCTTAAAGAAGAACGACACCGACATTACGAGCATCATTACTGAGAGGAAGCCCATATGCCATATGTAAACATTCAAATCACCAAAGGCGCCACAAGAGAACAGAAAGTCCAACTTGTTAAAGAAGTAACAGATTCTCTGGTGCGTATTCTCGGAAAAAAGCCGGAGCACACCCATATCGTTATTCAAGAGATAAATGAGGAGGATTGGGGGTTCTCAGGCCTACTGACGGACGAATGGAAAAAACTGAAATAGTATTTTCGAACACTCCAGTGCGTAAATCCGAACGCCTCTTCAAACTGGTGACGCTGCTGCAAGGGCGGCGCACCGCCGTCACCGCGCAAACACTGGCGGAAGAATTGGGGGTGGCCATGCGCACGGTGTACCGCGATATTCAGGCGCTCGTCCTTTCCGGTGTACCCATCGACGGCGAGGCAGGCGTGGGCTATCGACTGCGCAAGGGCTTCGACCTGCCGCCGCTCATGTTTCAGGTGGAAGAAGTCACCGCCTTGCTGGTCGGCAGCCGCATGGTGCAGGCGTGGACCGATCCCGATCTGGCGCAAGCCGCGAAACAGGCCGAGGCCAAAATCCTCGCCGCGCTCACACCGCAGATGTTAATCAACGTGTCGCGTTTACCCTATCGCATTCCGGTATATGAACGCGCCGAGAGCGGTATTCACAGGTTACTGCGCCAAGCTTGCGAGGGACGACAGAAAGCCTCCATCGCGTATCGCGATATGAACGGCAAAGACTCCTCTCGCACCTTATGGCCGCTGGGTATGGTGGGCTGGGGCGACCATTGGACGCTGCTGTCTTGGTGCGAGATGCGCAACGAATATCGCAACTTCCGCTTTGACCGCATCCAAAACATCATGCTGCTGCCGGAGCATTATCCGCAGCATGCCGAGCGCAGTCTGGAACATTATTTGACGCGCATCGTCGGCATCGAGGACGAACAGAAACCTGCTTAACGGATGTTGGATGAAGATGGCCTATTTTGCGAAAGAGCACAACAAATGAACATTCCCGCACTGCGCTTACACAACCAGCTCATCGCACATCCCCGCTTTACTCAGCCGGAACAAGTCGTCGCATGGCTGGGCGGCATGCAGGGACAGGACTATCCCGGCGCGAAATGGTCGATCGCATTGCGACTGCCCGACGCGACCGATGCCGATGTGGTGCGCGCCATCAACGCGGGCAACATTATCCGCACTTGGCCGATGCGCGGCACGCTGCATTTCGTCGCGGCGCAAGACGTGCGCTGGATGCTGATGCTGACCTCGCCCAAAAACATAGCGGGCAGTGCGAGCCGCCGCCAAAATCTGGGGCTGGACGACAAGGCGCTGGCGCGCTGCCGCGAGGTGTTCGCCAAGGCCTTGCAAGGCGGCAAACAAAAATCCCGCGAGGAAATGTATGCCGCACTGGCGCAGGCAAAAATTTCCACCGAGGGTCAGCGCGGTTATCACATCCTGTGGAGCTGCGCGCTGCATGGCCTCATTTGCCTGACGGCAACCGGCGATAAAGAGCAGAACTTTGCTTTGCTCGAAGAATGGGTTGCGCCAACGCAGGAAAAAACGCGCGAAGAGGCTGTGGCGGAATTGGCCTCGCGCTACTTCACCAGTCGCGGCCCGTCCACTTTGCAGGACTTCATCTGGTGGTCGGGCTTGAGCGCGGCAGAAGCACGCCTCGGCCTCGAAGCGATCAAATCCAAGTTGGTGCAAGAAACCGTAGGCAAGTTCACCTACTGGATGCCTACTGACATTAGCATTCCGAAAGAGACACCGGGCGCGTTTGCCTTGCCCGGCTTCGACGAATATCTGTTGGGCTACAAAGACCGTAGCGCGGTGCTGGATACGGCACATGCCGAGAAGATCTGTCCCGGCGGCAACGGCATGTTCGCTTCCACCATCGTTATCGACGGACGCGTGGTAGGCACATGGAAACGAGTCTTCAAAAAAGCGGCAATAGAAATCACGGCGACAGTGTTTACCAACCTAAGCCAAGCGGATAAAAAGCGCTTCGCCGGAGCGGCGAAGCGTTATGGCGAATTTTTCTCCATGCCGGTAAACATTCTCTGGGTTGATTCACTGGCAGGTTGAAGCCCATGAATACGGACGTTTTGAGAATCGTAAAAAAGACCAATCTCGGTTGGTCGGAGTGAGAGGATTCGAACCTCCGACCCCTGCGTCCCGAACGCAGTGCTCTACCAGGCTGAGCCACACTCCGCGTGCTGCAAAAATAACTAAGCTTGGCGCGAAGCCGCAAGCTCGGCTAATTTTATCAAAGAATTTTTGTACTGAGAATCCGGCACGTCGGCAAGTTCGGCGCGAGCCATATCCGCTTCGCGCTGCGCCTGTTGCCTTGTGTAGGCTAGCGCGCCGGTCTGTTGCACGATCTGCAACACTTCGTCAAAACGCTTGATATCGCCCTGCTCGATGGCCTCGCGGATTACGGCGGCCTGTGCGGGAGTGCCGTGTCGCATGACGTAGATCAACGGCAAAGTCGGCTTGCCTTCGGCCAGATCGTCACCCAGATTTTTACCGATCTCCTGCGCATCGCCGGAATAATCCAGCACGTCGTCCACGAGCTGAAACGCCGTGCCCAGATGCATGCCATAACGCGCGGCGGCGGCTTCGGTGACCAAATCCTGCTTGCCGAGAATCGCGCCCAAGCGCATCGCGGCCTCGAACAATTTGGCGGTCTTGCGGTGGATTACCTGCAAATAGCTGTCCGCATCGACATCGGCATTGTTGCAGTTGAGCAACTGCAACACCTCGCCCTCGGCGATGACGTTGGTGGCATCCGCCAGCGTCTGCATCACGCGCATATCATTGGCTTCGACCATCATCTGGAAGGCGCGCGAATACAAAAAATCGCCCACCAGCACGCTGGCCGCGTTGCCGAACAAGGCATTGGCCGTCTCGCGCCCACGGCGCAATTCGGACTCGTCCACCACGTCGTCATGCAGCAGTGTCGCGGTGTGAATAAATTCGACCACGGCGGCGAGATCGTGATGCTGCTTGCCCTGATAGCCGAAAGTCTGAGCGGACAAAATGACCAGCGCGGGGCGCAACCGCTTGCCGCCGCTGCTGATGATGTATTCGCCAACCTGACTGACCAGCGCCACATCGGAATGCAAACGGGCGCGGATGACCTGATCGACAGCAGCCATATCTGGTGCGAGTATTTGGTTAAGATTTTCTAAAGACACTGCTCATCCTAAAATTTGGTGAATCCTGTTGGCGCGTCATTCACGCTCTTTTGAAGCGCGCATTGTCGCATAAAACTTATTTATGAGATTCAGCCTACTTGCTATGTGGCCTTGCGCCACGAATACAGCCCGATACCGACACCCAGCACACTCAGCGCTTCCACATAATGCGCCGGAGCCAGCTTGTCCAACGGCAGCAGCAGACTTACCAGCACCGGGGTCAGCCCGCCGAATATCGCGTAGGCAACGTTGTACGAGAACGACAGCCCGGAAAAGCGCACCGCCGGAGGAAAGGCTTTGACCGCCATGCCGGGAATCACGCCGATCACCCCGACAGAGAAACCGCACAGCGCATACAAGGCGTTGATGTTCTCCGGCGCAACGCCCATCTGTTGATAAAACAATGCCGAGGTCAGGCCCATCATCGTGCAGCCCAACATCAACACGCGCCCCGCGCCGAAGCGATCCGCCGCCGCGCCGAACAAAATGCAGCCCAAACTCAAAAACACCGTGGCAATACTGCTGGCCTGCAAAGCCACCGCAGCGGGGATCGCGTAGAGCTTTTGTACCAGCGTCGGAGTCATCAAAATCATCACCACGATGGCCGCAGACAACAACCAGGTCATCAGCATGGTGAGAATCACCGCCGGGCGATGTTCGCGCACCACGCGGCGCAACGGCAACTCGTCCGCCAACTCCTGCTTGGCCTGCATCTCTTTAAACACCGGCGTTTCATGCAGCCACTGACGCAACCACACCGCGACCAAGCCGAATGCCCCGCCGAGAATAAAAGGTACACGCCAACCTTCGGCCAGCACTTCGGCGGGCGTATATATTTTGTTGATCGCCATCGCCACCAGCGAGCCCAGCAAGATGCCGCCCGTCAGCCCCGCCGTGAGCGTGCCGCAGGCAAAGCCCACATGACGCGGCGGCACATGCTCCGACACAAACACCCACGCGCCCGGCACCTCGCCGCCGATCGCCGCGCCCTGCAACACGCGCAAAGCCAGCAACGCCAGCGGTGCCCAGATGCCGATGCTCGCGTAAGTCGGCAGCAAACCGATAGCCAACGTCGGGATCGACATCAAAAAGATGCTCAGCATGAACATGCGCTTGCGCCCCAGCAAATCGCCGAAATGCGCCATCACAATGCCGCCCAGCGGACGCGCCAGATAGCCAGCCGCAAAAATGCCGAAGGTCTGCACCTGGCGCAGCCAGTCCGGCATATCGGGCGGAAAAAACAGTTGCCCGATCACCACCGCGAAAAACACGAAGATGATGAAATCGTAAAATTCCAGCGCGCCGCCGAGAGCGGAGAGCAGCAGAGTTTTGTAGTCTTGGCGATTGAGCGTGCGCATCGGCTTTTTCAATTTATTAACGAAGCGGGGATTTTAATTCATACCGAGCTTTAAGGATGGCGTTTCAGCACATCACCGCATCAACCGTTATAATGCCGCAAACCGCAAAGGAACAAAGCCATGCGCCCTTCACTAGCACTGCAACAACACCGCGACGAGATTCGCCGCATCGCGCTCAGCCATCGCGTTACCAACGTGCGCGTGTTCGGCTCTGCGCTGCACGGGGACGACACCGAAGACAGCGACCTCGACCTGTTGGTAGAGCCGACCTCGGAAACCACACTCATGGACATCGCCAAGATACAAGTCGAAGTGGCAAAGCTACTCAGTATCAGCGTGGACGTACTGACCCCGAATGCACTACCCGAAAAATTTCGCGCACAAGTGCTGACCGAAGCCGTCACCGTATGAGCAAGGCCGACGTGCTGCGCATCCCGGATTACCTTGGGCATATTGTCGAAGCGATAGGGCGCATCCACCGCTACTTGGCCGACACAGACGAAATCGCCTTCCTGAACGACGAGAAAACGCAGGATGCCGTAATTCGCAATTTTGAAATCATCGGAGAAGCGGCACACAACATCGAGCGCTATCACTCCGCATTTGCCGCCGCGCATCCCGAAATCCCCTGGACAGTGATATACGCCATGCGTAATCGCGTTGCACATGGCTACTTCAGAGTTGACTTGGAAATGGTATGGAAAACCATTCACACCGACCTGCCGGAACTGCACGCGCAAATCAAACAACTGCTTCAGCAAATTCAATGACTGGCAAAATCCTGACTGCATCCGTTGCACAGATCGAACAGTTTCCCGATAACTTCATGTTCCAACTTACTGCCGAAGAGTTCGCAAACATCCTTAAGCGTTTAGCGAACTCGGCACACTCAGTGAACCCATAAAATGTTTGAACAAGTCTTTAAAAATCTCGACGACGTACTCAGAAAAGAAGCTGGCTGCGCCAGCGAGCTCGACTACACCGAGCAAAGCTCCTGGCTGCTGTTCCTGAAATATCTCGATGCGCTGGAGCTGGTAAAGGCGCAGGAAGCCGCGCTGGAAGGCAAGAAATACACTTTCGTGCTCGACCCTGCCTATCGCTGGGAAGCCTGGGCCGCGCCCAAGGATAAAGACGGCAAGCTCGACCACAATGCCGCGCTGGGCGGCAGCGACCTGATCGATTTCGTGAACCTAAAACTGTTCCCCTACCTGCACGGCTTCAAGCAAAAGGCGACCAGCCCCGACTCGCTCGAATACAAGATCGGCCAAATTTTCGGCGAAATCAAAAACAAGATTCAAAGCGGCTACAACCTGCGCGACATCATCGACCACATCGACGAACTGCGCTTCAACTCGCAGGCCGAGAAGCACGAACTCTCGCACCTGTACGAAGCCAAGATCAAAAACATGGGCAACGCCGGGCGCAACGGCGGCGAGTACTACACCCCGCGCCCGCTGATCCGCGCCATGGTGCAAGTGGTGCAGCCAAAGATCGGCGAGACCGTATACGACGGCGCGGTGGGTAGCGCGGGCTTCTTGTGCGAAGCGTTCGACTACCTGCGTGCCAAACCCAATCTGACCACGCGCGATCTCAAGACCTTGCAGGAGAGCACCTTCTACGGCATCGAGAAGAAGAGCCTCGCCTACGTCATTGCGATCATGAACATGATCCTGCATGGCATCGAGACCCCGAACATCGTGCACGCCAACACCCTGTCGTTCAACCTCGCCGACGTGCAGGACAAAGACCGCTACGACGTGATCCTCGCCAACCCGCCCTTCGGCGGCAAAGAGCGCCCCGAAGTGCAGCAGAATTTTCCCATCAAAACCGGCGAAACAGCTTTCCTGTTTTTGCAGCACTTCATCAAAATGCTCAAGGCGGGCGGGCGCGGCGCGGTGGTGATTAAAAACACCTTCCTGAGCAACACCGACAACGCCTCGGTAAGCCTGCGCAAACTACTGCTGGAAAGTTGCAACCTGCACACCGTGCTGGATTGTCCGGGCGGCACGTTTCAAGGCGCGGGCGTGAAGACCGTGGTGCTGTTTTTCGAAAAAGGCGCGCCGACGCGCAAGACCTGGTACTACCAGCTCGATCCCGGCAGAAACATGGGTAAGACCAACCCGCTCAACGATGCCGACCTTGCCGAATTCATCGAATTGCAAAAGACCTTTGCCGATTCGCCCAAGAGCTGGTCTGTCGATACGTTCGCCCTGAGCGAAGGCCAAGGGTATGACCTCTCGGTGAAGAATCTCAATGGCAATGAGGCCGTAGTGCACCGCAGCCCGCAGGACATCATGGACGAGATCGCCTTGCTGGACGAGCAGAGCGCGCAGGTATTGGGTAATATTCGAGCCTTGTTGTAAGGGAGAAGCCATGGAAGACATACGCTGGAAACAGAGATTCGATAATTACAGCAAGGCTTTTCATGAACTCAAGGAAAGTCTGGAGCTGGCGAATGACAGGCCGCTAACCAAGCTGGAAAAACAGGGCGTCATTCAGGGGTTTGAATACACCCATGAACTGGCGTGGAATCTGCTCAAGGACTATCTTGAACTTCAGGGGCATGTTGGTTTGATTGGCTCTCGCGACACCACACGCGAAGCCTTCAAGCGCGGACTCATTGGTGATGGTGAGATATGGATGGAGATGATTAAATCCAGAAACCTGACCTCACATGCCTATGACAAGGATACCGCCGAGCAGATTTACGCCGCAATTTTCTCGCGTTTTTTCCCGGAATTTCAGTTGCTGCACACCAATTTTTTACAGCGTAGCGCACAGGAAAACTGATGGAATTTGGCCTATCGGAAACAACCTGCGACACCATCCGCCAGATTCTCGCCCAGCATCCGCAAATCGAAAAGGCGGTGATCTACGGTTCGCGTGCTAAAGGAAATTACAAAAACGGCTCGGACATTGATCTGACGCTGATGGGCGATGCGCTGGATGGCAAGGTGCTGACTGAGGTGGCTTGGGCATTGGATGAATCATCGATTCCCCATACCGTTGATTTGTCTTTGTTTGGAAAAATCGAAAATCCCGCACTACGCGAACATATTGAGCGTGTGGGCGTGGTGTTTTATCAGCGGGCCCCTTCGACAAGCTCAGGGCGAACGGACGGGGAAAGTGCGAGATGACGGCGGGGTGGCAGCGTAAACAAATTGGTGATTTATGCGAAGTCATCGCAGGTCAGTCGCCGGAGGGCAAGTTCTACAACGCTGAAGGCAACGGAGTGCCCTTCTACCAAGGCAAGAAGGATTTTGGAGAGAAGTTCCTCGAAGCACCTACGACTTGGACGACTCAGACAACCAAGATAGCTCGAGAGGGCGACATCCTTATGTCCGTTCGCGCTCCTGTTGGACCTGTAAATTTCGCTACTGGTGAGGCATGCATTGGGCGAGGATTGGCTGCGATACGCAGCGGGGCTGAACTGAATCGAGATTTTCTGTTTTACCAACTGTTGCATTTGCAACCAGAAATTGCAGGTAGAGAGGGAGCTGTTTTTTCCTCAATCAATAAAGCGGAAATCGAAGCGTTGCCCCTTGCGTTCGCTTCGCTCACCGAACAGCAGCGCATCGTCGGCATTCTCGACGAAGCATTTGACGGCATCGCTGTCGCCCGCGCCAACGCCGAACAGAACCTGCAAAACGCCCGCGCCCTGTTCGAAAGCCACCTGCAATCCATTTTCGCAGATGCTTGTGAAACGGGTGAATTGGTAACGCTTGCAGACTTGGCGACTGACATTACGGACGGCGACCACATGCCGCCACCAAAGGCTGACAGCGGTGTTCCATTCATCACCATCGGGAATGTGGACAAGAACACGCGCACTATCGATTTCGCTGACACGTTTATGGTGTCGAGAGAATATTTCGACAAATTAAAGGCGAATAAGAAACCGCAAAAAGGCGATGTGCTTTACACCGTTACAGGCTCATTTGGCATTCCCGTTTTGCTCAATGAACATCGAGAGTTTTGCTTTCAACGCCACATTGGATTGGTGCGCCCCAAGCCAGAAGTGGACAGCGAGTGGCTTTACTACTTGCTACTGTCGCCGCAAATTTTTAAGCAGGCGAATGACGGTGCAACTGGAACAGCCCAAAAAACTGTTTCGTTAAAACTGTTACGCAGTTATCAAGTGCCGCGCATACCGCTAGCACTTCAGCGTGCAACCGTAGCAAAACTTAGTGCGATTAACGCCGAAACCCAACGCCTAGCCTCCCTCTACCAGCGCAAGCTCACCGCCCTGGACGAGCTGAAGAAGTCGCTGCTGCATCAGGCGTTCAGCGGGGCGCTTTGAAATCGAGAACCATTTTTCCCAAATGGGAAAAATGGTCATGTGGTTGGCAGACCATATCGAGCTTGTCCTCGATAGGGTTCAGAAGTGATAAGAAATCACCTATTTTTGAACATATCGCTGGTGACGTGATAAGAAATTAAGGATTTTTATACACGTCATGGCTGACGTGTTAAGATAATTCAAATTTCTTATCACGTTCCTGCAGGAGTAAGCATGACCGAACTGGATATTCCCAGCCCCTCCAGCCTTGAGGTCAAGGCGGTCTGGCAGAGCTTGGCCGAGGCGCACCGCCATTTGGCGGAGCTGAAGGGCTTGTGCGAGTCGTTGCCTAACCGCGCCATCTTGCTGGATACGCTTGCCATTCAGGAAGCGAAAGACAGCTCCGAAATAGAGAACATCATCACCACGCATGATGAGCTATACGCTTACGACCAGAGCAGCTCTGCCTCGCCTGCGGCCAAGGAGGTGCAGAACTATATTGCGGCCTTGAAGGTGGGGTTTACCGATGTGGTGAATTTCGGCTTGATACGCATGAGTACGATTTTGCGAGTGCAGGAAGAGGTCGAGCAGAACAACGCCGGACTGAGGAAGGTGCCGGGGACGGTGCTGAAAAATCAGACGACAGGTGCAGTGGTCTACGAGCCACCGCAAGATGCCGTGGTGATAGAGAAGCTGATGACGCAACTGGTGGATTTCATCCATGCGGCTGATGAGCTTGATCCTTTGCTGCGTATGGCGATCGCGCACCATCAATTCGAAAGCATTCATCCGTTTTACGATGGCAATGGCCGCACCGGGCGCATTTTGAATCTGCTGATGCTGCAACGCGAGGGGTTGCTGGATTTGCCCGTGCTGTATTTAAGCCGATATATCACTTCGACCAAGAGCCAGTATTATCAATTGCTACAATCCACACGGGAAACTCGTGATTGGGTGGGTTGGTGCGTTTACATCGTCAAAGGCGTGGCGATCACCGCCAAGAGCGAGATCAGGCTGATCAAGAATTTGCGCGAATTGATGCAGGCGACTAAACATCGGCTACGCAATGAGTTGCCCAGAATTTACAGCCAGGAGTTGCTGAATAATTTGTTCCGTTATCCTTATACAAAAATCGAGTTCGTCGAAAAAGACTTGGGTATTTCACGGATTACGGCGGCGAAGCATCTGGATGCGCTGGCAGCAAACGGCTTTGTAGAAAAGAAGAAAATCGGGCGCACGAATTTTTATATCAATCGCCCTTTGTTTAACCTCTTAACGCAGATTAGCCTGAATGATGAATGAAGCCGAAACCCGCGCCGAACACATCGACCCCGCGCTGAAAGCCGCTGGCTGGGGCGTGGTGGAGGGCAGCAGGGTGCTGCGCGAATACCGCATCACCGAGGGGCGCTTGCAGGGCGCGGGGCAGCGGGCGAAGCCGGAGATCGCGGACTATGTGCTGGTGTACCGCAACCACAAGCTGGCGGTGGTGGAAGCGAAGCGCTGGGACTTGCCGCACACCGAGGGGCTGGCGCAGGCCAAGAGTTATGCGGGCAAGTTGCGCGCACGTTTTGGTTACGCGACCAACGGTCAGCGCATCTACGGTGTGGATATGCACAGCGGGGCGGAAGGCGATGTCGCGGCCTATCCCTCGCCGGATGAATTGTGGAATCTGACTTTCGCCGAGGAGAACGACTGGCGCGAGCGCTTTGCCGCCGTACCGTTCGAAGACAGGGGCGGGCTGTGGGGTTCGCGCTACTATCAGGACAGCGCGATCAACAATATGCTGGAGGCGGTTGCGGAAAATCAGCAGCGCATTTTGCTGACGCTGGCGACGGGTACGGGCAAGACGTTCATCGCGTTTCAGTTGGCGTGGAAGTTGTTTCATGCGCGCTGGAATCTAAAACGGGATGCGGCACGGCGCCCGCGTATTTTGTTTTTGGCCGACCGCAACATTCTGGCCGATCAGGCCTACAACTCGTTTTCCGCTTTCGAGGATTCCGACCCCGGCTCTCTGGTGCGCATCGCGCCCGACGACATCCGCAAGACGGGGCGCGTGCCGAAGAACGGCAGTGTGTTCTTCACCATTTTCCAGACCTTCATGTCGGGGCCGTCCAAAGACGGGCATCCGTCTCCCTACTTCGGTGAGTATCCTGCGGACTTTTTCGATTTCATCGTCATCGACGAGTGCCATCGCGGCGGGGCGAACGACGAAAGCAACTGGCGCGGCATCCTCGACTACTTCGCGCCTGCGGTTCAGCTCGGCCTGACCGCCACGCCCAAGCGCCGCGACAACGCCGACACCTACGCTTATTTCGGCGAGCCGGTGTATGTGTATTCGCTGAAGGAGGGTATCAACGACGGCTTTCTCACGCCGTTCCGGGTGAAGCAATACGCCACCACGCTGGACGAATACCGCTACACCTCGGACGACAATCTGATCGAGGGCGAGATCGAGGCGGGCAAGCTGTACGAGGAGAAAGATTTCAACCGCATCATCGAGATCGAGGCGCGCGAAAAATATCGCGTGCAGCTGTTCATGGATGCGATCAATCAGCGCGAGAAGACGCTGGTGTTCTGCGCCAACCAGACGCACGCGCTGGCGGTGCGCGACCTGATCAACCAGATGAAAAGCGCCAGCACCGACCCGAACTATTGCGTGCGCGTCACGGCCAACGACGGCGAGCGCGGCGAGCAGTTTCTGCGCGATTTTCAGGATAACGAGAAGAGCATCCCGACCATTCTCACTACTTCGCAGAAACTTTCTACCGGGGTGGATGCGCGCAACGTGCGCAACATCGTGCTGATGCGCCCGGTCAATTCGATGATCGAGTTCAAGCAGATCATCGGGCGCGGCACGCGGCTGTTTGAAGGCAAGGAATATTTCACGATTTACGATTTCGTGAAGGCGCACCATCTGTTCAACGACCCGGAGTGGGATGGCGAGCCGATCGAGGTGGGGGACGGAGGTGACAAGGCTTTTGCGCCCGTTGTGCCGAAGCAACAACCCGATGCCCAACAACCGCGCGCCGAATACGAGGTAAAGAAAAAAGTGCGCGTGAAATTGCGCGACGGCAAAGAGCGCAGCATTCAGCATATTTCGGTGACAACCTTCTGGGGGCCGGACGGCAGGCCGATTTCGGCGGCGGAATTTTTGACGTTATTGTTTGGTCAGTTGCCCGAGTTCTTCAAAAATGAAGATGAGTTGCGTGCCCTGTGGAGTTTGCCGGACACGCGCAAAAAACTGCTTGAAGGCTTGGCGGATAAAGGCTTCGGCAAAGATCAGTTAAGCGAGATGCAAAAGATTATCGACGCCGAAAACAGCGACCTGTACGACGTGCTGGCGCATGTGGCGTTTGCTATGCAGCCGCTCAGCCGCGAACAGCGCGCAGATGCTGCTCATCAGGCGGTGCTTGAACGCTTCAGCGACAAGCAGCAAGCCTTTCTCGACTTCGTGCTGGCGCATTATGTGCAGGAGGGTGTGGAGGAGTTGGAGCAGGAAAAACTCACCAAGCTGCTGCGCCTGAAATATCACGACTCCATTCCCGATGCGGTCGCCGATTTGGGCGGTGACATCGCGGCGATACGCAATTTGTTTTCCGGTTTTCAGCGTTATTTGTATCAAGGGGCATCGGCTGCCAACTAGTGGCTTTTTGTGCCTATCTCACGCTAATAATGCGGCGGTCTTTCGTTCGCAGACATTCCCTCGTTCTTTGCTTGCTCCATTGATTCGATGTGTCTTACAAGCGATGCGCAAATTGCTTCGAGCCGCTCCAATTTTCTTTGCTGCTGATACACCGTTTTGTTCAGTTCCTCGATGAGGTCTTCCTGAAAAGTGATTTTTGTTTCGATGTTTTCTAAACGTTCTTCAAGCATGGGGTGATCCTGAGTTTGGGCGGCTGGCGGAGGGCGGGCATTCTAGCGCGGGTGCGGGATTCATACTCGGGTAGTGTGGCTGTTGCGCCCCTTCAAATCAGGTTGACAATGGAACTAGCGTTCCATACGATGCGTTTGCCGCTTTGTCCATCGTCCCGAATCAGGAGCCCAGACCATGCAACCCCAGCCAGCCATTTTTGAAGCACATGAAATCCGCCGTGTGTATGACGAGGCCACGGAAACATGGTTGTTCTCGGTGATCGACATTATTCAAGTCTTGACGCAATCGCCTGATTACCAAACTGCCAGAAAATATTGGAAGGTACTGAAAGGCCGACTGGATAAGGAGGGCAGTCAACTGGTAACAAACTGTTACCAGTTGAAAATGGAAGCTGCTGACGGTAAGCAACGACCTACCGATGTTGCCACTGCCGAAATGCTGCTGCGTCTGGTGCAGTCCGTGCCCAGCCCCAAGGCCGAGCCGATCAAGCTGTGGCTGGCAAAGGTGGGTTACGAGCGCATGCGGGAGATGGCCGATCCTGCGCGTTCGCTGGAGCGCGCCCGCGAGACTTGGCAGAAGCACGGACGCAGCGAGAAGTGGATTCAGCAGCGCATGACCGGACAGGAGACGCGCAACAAATTGACCGATTACTGGAAAGAGCACGACATCAAAGAGGGCGAGGAATACGCGATCCTCACCAACATCATTCATCAGGAATGGGCCGATGTGGATGTGAAGGCGCATAAGGCGATGAAGGGTTTGCAGACGCAAAATCTGCGCGACCACATGAGCGAGGCGGAGTTGATCTTTACCGCACTGGCGGAGCTTTCAACGCGCCAGATCGCCGAGAGCATGGAGGCTAGCGGCATGCCTGAAAACACATCTGCGGCAAAAACCGGCGGCGGTATCGCCAAAAAAGCGCGGCAAGAATTGGAATGGAAAACGGGCAAAAAAATCGTGAGCAGCGAGAATTATTTGCCACCGGCGCAAAAGAAAATCAACTAACGCTGACTGCTCTGCATTACTCCGGTTCAGCCCATTTCGCCCCCCGCCCGATTAACGCTATAATCCGCCCCCCCGAATCAACCGGCTTCCGAGCTTACGCAGCATGCAGCTATTCGCTTTTGGCATTAACCATCAAACCGCGCCGCTCTCGGTGCGCGAGAAGATTGCGTTCAATGTCGACACGATGGAACCGGCTTTGCGCGATCTGGTCGGTAATGGCGAGGCCAAGGAGGCGACCATCCTTTCCACCTGCAACCGCACCGAGGTTTATTGCAGCACTCATGCCCCCGCGCAGGTGATCGATTGGCTGGCGACCTACCACCGCTTGCCTACTTCCGAAATCGCCCCTTACATCTACCAGTTGCCGCAGGAGCAGGCCGTGAAGCACGCTTTCCGCGTGGCGAGCGGGCTGGATTCGATGGTGCTGGGCGAGCCGCAGATTCTGGGGCAGATGAAGCAGGCGGTGCGCTATGCCGAGCAGGCGGGCACGCTGGGCTTTTTGTTGCACAAGCTTTTCCAGCGCACTTTCTCCGTAGCCAAAGACGTGCGCACGCAGACCGAGATCGGCGCGAATCTGGTGTCTATGGCGGCAGCGGCGGTGAAGCTGTCCGAACGCATTTTCCCCAGCATCTCCGAGCAGCGCGTGCTGTTTATCGGCGCGGGCGAGATGATCGAATTGAATGCGGTGCACTTCGCGGCGCGCAATCCCAAACATATCACGGTGGCGAACCGTACCTTGGAGCGCGCGCAAACACTGGCGCGGCGCATCAACGGCCATGCCATCACGCTAAACGAATTGCCGGAACAACTGGCACTACACGACATCATTGTCACCTGCACCGCCAGCACTTTGCCTATCCTCGGCAAAGGCATGGTGGAACGCGCGCTCAAAGCGCGCAAACACCGCCCACTGTTCATCGTCGATCTGGCCGTGCCGCGCGATGTGGAAAAAGAAGTCGCCGAGCTGGACGACGTGTTTCTCTACACCGTGGACGACTTGGGCGAACTGGTGCGCGACGGCTTGGATGCGCGTCAGGGTGCGGTGAAGGAAGCCGAAGTCATCATCGAGTCCGGCGTGAGTGAATTCATCCACTGGATGGAATCGCGCGGCGTGGTGCCGACTATCCGCACCCTGCGCGACCATGCCGAACGCCAGCGCCGCAGCGAAATGGAAAAAGCGTTGCGTCTGTTGGCCAAGGGCGAGTCGCCGGAAAAAGTGCTCGAAGCTTTCGGCAATGCGCTGACCAATAAATTTTTGCATGCACCGACGGAGACGCTGAATCACGCGCAAGCCAACGAGCGCGAAGCGCTGCTGGATGCGGTGCACCGCATTTACCACCTGCATACCCCGGAATGAAACCCAGCATTGCCTCCAAACTCGCCCAGCTGGCAGAACGTCTGGACGAGGTAAATACCCTGTTGAGCAGCGAGGATGCCACGCGCGACATGGATGCGTTTCGCAAGCTCAACCGCGAGCGCAACGAGATCGGGCCGGTGGTCGAGCTGTATCACGCGCATCAGGCCTGCGAGGCGGACATTGCCACCGCGCAGGAGATGGCGGAAGACCCCGAGATGCGCGAATTCGCCGATGCCGAAATCAAAGCCGGACGCGAGAAATTAGAACAGTTCGAAGTCGAATTGCAAAAACAGCTGTTGCCGAAAGACCCCAACGACGAGCGCAACGTGTTTCTCGAAGTGCGCGCCGGAACGGGCGGCGACGAGGCGGCGATATTCGCGGGCGACATTTTCCGCATGTATATGCGTTTTGCCGAGCGCAAACGCTGGCAGGTGGAAATCATCTCCGAGAGCTTGGGCGAGATGGGCGGCTATAAGGAAGTTATCGCACGCATTGTTGGGCAGGGTGCATATTCGGTGTTGAAATTCGAGTCGGGTGCGCACCGCGTGCAGCGCGTACCCGCCACCGAGACGCAGGGCCGCATTCACACTTCGGCCTGTACTGTGGCCGTGCTGCCCGAAGCAGACGAGGTGGGCGAGGTGCTGTTGAATCCGGCGGATTTGCGTATTGACACTTTCCGCGCTTCCGGCGCGGGCGGACAGCACATCAACAAAACCGACTCTGCCGTGCGCATTACACACCTGCCGACGGGTACGGTGGTGGAGTGCCAGGATGGCCGCTCGCAGCACCAGAACAAAGCGCAGGCATTGCGCGTGTTGGCGGCGCGCATCAAGAGCAAGCAGGAAAGCGAAGCCCACAACAAACTCGCCGCCGAGCGCAAATCGCTGGTGGGCAGCGGCGACCGCTCCGAGCGTATCCGCACTTACAATTTCCCGCAGGGTCGCGTTACCGATCACCGCATCAACCTCACGCTGTACAAGATGGATCACATCATGGACGGCGACATCAGCGAACTCACCAACGCGCTGATGGCCGAGTATCAGGCCGAACAACTTTCGGCGCTGGCGGACGAGCGCTAAGTTTTTTCGGGTAGTCGTCATAGTTGCAGCGGCACGAACCCCATTGCAAGAGCCAGCAAGCTGGCTCCTGCAAAAGCACCGATCCTAGTTTATCTTTGAAATGGAAAGAGCCATCGTATGACCGCTTCAACAACTCAGCAGGAAATTCTGCGAGCCAAGGTTAATCTGGAAACATCGCGCATTGCATGGAAGGATCTTCAGCGTTTTTTCGCCAGCGGTGGAGCCATTGCTGTATCGTCTGATCTCGATCTGGTCGAAGTGGCTTTTCAAATATCCGAAGATAACAAGAAACAAGTCGCACAATGGTTATCTGAAGGTAAGATCGGCCCTGTGAGTGATGACCAAGCTCTGGCCTGGTATGAAGCGGATGCCGATGTGTGGGCGGTGGTCGTGAGCCCTTATGTGTTAGTTCAGGAGGTTAAAGATGTATTACATAGTTGAAACGAATAAACCATTTGAGCAGACTGCGGCGGATCTGGATGCGGCGGTAAAACGCAACGGTTTCGGCGTGCTGCATGTGCACGACATCGGCAATACTTTGCGCGGCAAAGGCGTTGCCTTCGAGCCGCAAGTGCGCGTGTTCGAAGTGTGCAATCCGTTGCAGGCCGCCAAGGTGATGGCTGCCGATCTGAAATTGAACATGGCTTTGCCGTGCCGCATCTCGGTTTATACCGAAGGTGGCAAAACGTTCATCGGCATGATCAGGCCGACTGCAGTCTTGTCTTCATTATCGCAAGACGCCACGCTGGCCGTGGTTGCTAAAGAAGTGGAAGCAAAGATCGCGCAGATGATGGATGAGGCGAAATAGCCATACGCGCTTTCACAACTAAATTTCTGGCGCGTAACTGGCGCTCCCTCGCCGCCAACATCGCGATCATTGTGGTGGTCGTGCTGGGCGTGCGCATGTGGCAGCAGCGCGATATTATCGCTGGGGCCGCACCGCAGTTGCCCGGCGTGGTATGGAATAAACAGCCGACGCTGGTGCATTTCTGGGCGACCTGGTGTCCGGTATGCCGTGCGGAACAAAGCTCGATCGAGGCACTGGCCAAGGACTATCCCAACACCGTCACGGTGGCGATGCAAAGCGGCAGCGATGCGGCTATCGGCAAATTCATGCGCGAACAATCGCTGAGTTTTCCGGTGATCAACGATGCGGATGGTCTGATCTCGCAAGCTTGGGGAGTGCATGCGGTACCGGCGAGTTTTATCGTGGATGCTTCAGGGCAGATTCGCTTCATCGAAATCGGCTACACCACGGGCTGGGGGTTGCGGCTGCGCTTGTGGCTGGCCCAATTCTAAAGCTGATCACGCCAAGCAAAAAATTGCGCTCTCGATCAATATGTTACGTTGATCGAGAGCGCACCTGATAGCCGTTACTTTACTTCAATTTTCTTCATCGCCGTTTCGATGCGCTGGCACAACGTCTTCAGCACTTTAATGCGCGCGAAGTTCTTGTCGTTGGCCTCCACCAATGTCCACGGCGCTAGGCGGGTACTGGTGCGGTCGACCATGTCGCAGATAGCTTGCTCGTAGTCCTCCCATTTTTCTCGGTTACGCCAATCTTCGTCGGTGATCTTGAAGCGCTTGAAGCCCGTCTTCTTGCGTTCTTCAAAGCGGCGCAACTGTTCTTCTTTGCTGATGGTCAGCCAGAACTTGACCACGATGACATGGGAGCGTTCGAGCTGCGCTTCAAAGTCGTTGATCTCGTGATAGGCGCGCATCCAGTCGGCTTCGGAACAGAATTTCTCCACACGCTCAACCAGCACACGCCCATACCACGAGCGATCAAATATGGTGATGCGGCCTTTGCGCGGCACATGGCGCCAGAAACGCCACAGATAAGGTTGCGCGCGCTCTTCTTCCGTCGGCGCGGCAATCGGTACGACCTGATATTGGCGCGCATCGACCGCGCTGGTGATACGGCGAATGCTGCCGCCTTTACCTGCGGCATCGTTGCCTTCGAACACGGCCACCACGGTGATATTTTTGAATCTCGGATCACGGGTCAGCAACGCCAGCTTGCCCTGATATTTTTCCAACTCTTCCGCAAATTTTTTCTTCTCCAATTTTTGGGTGAGGTCGAGCGCTTTGAGGATGTGCAGCTTATCAATAGAGGGCAGCAATGGTGCCGCGCGCACTATAGCCACTTTTTTCTTGTCATCTTCAGCCAGACGTTTGCGCAGCCCTTCAAGGATAACTTTACCGACGGTCAGGCTGCGATAGCGCGCGTCCGCACCTTCGATGACGATCCACGGTGCCTCGGCGGTGCTCGTGTGACGGATAACGGCTTCATGCACAGCAAGAAATTTGTCGTATCGCTTGTAATGCTCCCAATCGCGCTTGGTAACGCGCCAGCGTGTCTTGGGATTCTTCTCCAATAGTTTGAGGCGCGCTTCCTGTTTTTCTTTGGAAAGATGCAACCAGAATTTAATGATGAGCGCACCTTCGTCGGTCAACATTTTTTCCAGGCGCTTGGCGCGTTCCAGACTTTGATCGAGGTCTGCGGTTTTAGTTAAACCCATCACGCGATTCAGGATCGGCCAGGTATACCAGGAACCGAGAAATACGCCGATCTTGCCTTTGGGCGGAAGTGCGCGCCAGAAGCGCCACATCATGGGGCGCTCCATTTCCTCGTCGGATGGTTCGCCCATACCGTGAGTCTGCACATAGCGCGGATCCATCCATTCGTTGAGCAGGTTCACGGTCTCGCCGCGCCCCGCGCCGTCAACGCCGCCCACCAAAATGATGACCGGAAATTTGGGCTTTTCCGCCAGATCGAATTGTGCGTCCAGCAGCGCTTCGCGCAGCTTGGGTACTTCCGCGTCGTAAGTAGCTTTGTCTATTTTGTGGCCCAACTCTGCTGATTCAAACATAGTGTCCTCCAGTAGAAAATTACAACTGTTCAGGTGCAATGACGAGACGTAGAACGGTCTGGTAATCTCCTTCGCGTTCACGCCGACTGAACCACAAAACCGCGCCTTTTTTCACGCTCCAATAATCCACCGCTCCCGTCATAACCAGTGCAGCTACTTCGCCCAACCAAGGCTGATGGCCTACCAGCAAAGTCGCGCCTTTTGCCTGCGGCCAGCCTGCGGCGGCTAATACCTCTTGCGGTGTGGCGCAGGTATTGATCGCGGGTTCGGTGATAAATTTCTTAGTGAGTGCGCTGGCAGTTTGTTGGGCGCGCAGTGCGGGACTGACCAGAATGCGGGTGTTGGGCGGAAGTCTGGAATCCAGAAAGTCCGCCATGCGTTCTGCTTGCTGTCGCCCCTTGTCGGTTAGCGTGCGGTTATGATCGGGTATGCCGTCAACTGCCTCCGCATGTCGCCACAATATCAATTCCATAGCCACTCTCGCTCGAATATTACAGTTCAGTTAGCAGGATATACCGGGCGGTTTCAAGCACCAAGTGCAAATAACGCAGCGTGATGCTGCCTAAAGTCAAAAGCGTCTGGCATAAACAGCTCGACCGGGCATTTGAAACCGA
>WSYA01000020.1 GCA_009773615.1 Gallionellaceae bacterium | reverse complement strand
TTCCATGTTCGTGATCGCATCCTTCAGTAACGTTTCTCTGCACTATTTCGATGACTTGCCAGATCATTTATTTCGGGTGATTTTTAGAGGTGCCCTTTATCCTGAACCAAGTGTACAACGGCTATATATGCAAGTCGGTCAATCCCATCTAATTGGGAATAGCATCCGACTATGATGCTATTAAGAAAATTTTCATTTCGTCGAATTATAAAAAGATGATCTGCCTCAATAAACTGAAATGGATTCTCAAAAGGGGATGGAGATTTATTCTCATTGGATAGATCAAAGATCACCTTGAAAAGAATAAGCGTAAAGCTGATGAAAAACAGCAATGCAAAGAGAGCCCACTTTACAGATAGCTGACTATTTACATCCACAAACATGGTCACTATGGCCGAAAGAAAACCTGTTGCACCTACAGTAAGTGATGCCCCTGGCAAGCTGAATATAGCGTTAATTATCCGGTCTTTCATTTTATCCACATCGAAATGGTATTAATGCGCTCTAACGAAAGTAGAGGGTGTGCACTTTTTTGCGCAGACCTGTTTGACTGTCAGGTTAGGGTGATGTTTTACCTTGGCACTTGGCATATAAAACAGGGAATGCGACTCTCCCTCGTTCAGCTTCGGCAAAACAGAAACGGGCAAAAATAATTGCAACAGCACTGAGGGTTGCTCCCACGAGACGTTGCCATGGAGACACTCCATCAACCACAACCGTAAGAACCGCAACAAGTACAAAAAATGCAAAGAAATAAAGTGCCGCAAGATAATTGTTAAGCGTAAGCAGCGAATGTGCAAAAAGTTCTCCACACGGATATTTCACAGGCAAATCGAGTGACTTGGCAAAATCTTTTGCAAAATTAGCAACAGTACCGCCAAGAGCTTTTGCGGCAGCCCATGCCTGTTTCATTTCTGGTGTGGTTAGCTTTTTTAGTATGCGATTAACAATGCCTAGAATAACCAGTCCGGTTAGTAACCACTGGACATAGTCTTGGGCGTACAACGGAAGGAAATTGAGTATTCCGAATAATTTTTCTTCTTCTTTCATTGCTAAGCCCTAGTAAATGAACCCTACGAAAAGTAGACACCTTAAAAACACTTCGAAAAGCAACTTCGAGGCGCACCAACTGGCATCTATTCCACAATGCCTAATACTTTTTACACATCCAGATTCTTCACCCCAAGCGCATTCTGCTCAATAAACGCACGGCGCGGTTCAACCACATCGCCCATCAATGTAGTGAAAATGTCGTCGGCGGCAATGGCATCCTCGATGCGCACGCGCAGCAAAATACGGTTCTTCACGTCCATGGTGGTTTCCCATAGCTGGTCGGGGTTCATTTCGCCCAGACCTTTGTAACGCTGGGTGCTGACGCCGCGTTTGGCTTCTTCTAGCAACCACTCGACGCCCTGTTTGAAGCTGTTCACGGCGCGTCTTTGTTCGCCGCGCACGACATAGGCGGTCGGGGTGATCAGGCCTTCCAGTGCTTGGGCTGTCTGGCGGATTTGCACGTAGTCGCCGCTTTGCAGGAAGTCTTTATCCAGATAGCTCAGCGAGTAGTTACCGTGGTAAATCTTTTCCAGACGCAGGCGCAGCTCGCCGTTTTCGTCGTTTTCGACCAGCGCTTTGATCATGCCGCCGCAGGCGGCTTCGAGCAGTTTTGCGCTGTTTTGCGCCTGCGCATCATCGTCCAGTGACAGGGTAGGGAGGACGAGCAGGGCGTGGCTGGCCTCGGGCGCAATGAAGCGCGACAAGCGGTCGATCACGGCTTCCGCGAGGAAGTATTGCTTGGCGATCTGCTCCAGTGCCTCGCCTTGGATCGGCGTGGATTCGAGCGCCGGGTAGAACATGGCGTTGTTCAGCGCCGACTTGAGCATGTAGTTTTTCATCTCATGCTCGTCTTTGAGATAGCGTTCGTCCTTGCCTTGCTTGATCTTGTACAAGGGCGGTTGGGCAATGTAGATGTGGCCGCGCTCGACCAGCTCCGGCATCTGGCGGTAGAAGAAAGTAAGCAGCAGGGTGCGAATGTGCGCGCCGTCCACGTCCGCGTCGGTCATGATGATGATGCGGTGGTAGCGCAATTTGTCGGCGTTGTATTCTTCTTTGCCGATGCCGGTGCCCAGCACGGTGATGAGGATAGCGATTTCCTGCGAGGCGATCAGCTTCTCAAAGCGGGCTTTTTCCACGTTCAGAATCTTGCCCTTGAGCGGCAAAATCGCTTGGAATTTACGGTCGCGTCCCTGCTTGGCGGAGCCTCCGGCGGAGTCACCCTCGACCAGGTACAGTTCGGAAAGGGCGGGATCTTTTTCCTGACAGTCGGCCAATTTGCCCGGCAAACCGATACCGTCCAGAATACCTTTGCGGCGCGTTAACTCGCGCGCTTTGCGCGCGGCATCGCGGGCGCGGGCGGCGTCGATAATCTTGTTGCAAATAATCTTGGCGTCGATCGGGTTTTCCTGCAAAAAGTCGGTGAGCTTTTGCGTGACGATTTCCTGCACGGCGGGCTGCACTTCGCTGGAAACCAGCTTGTCTTTAGTCTGCGAGGAGAACTTAGGCTCGGGCACTTTAACCGACAGCACGCAAGTCAGACCTTCGCGCATGTCGTCGCCGGCGGTATCCACTTTGGCTTTTTTCGCCAGCTCGTGTTCTTCGATGTATTTATTGATAACGCGCGTCATCGCCATACGCAAGCCGGTCAAATGCGAACCTCCGTCGCGCTGCGGGATGTTGTTGGTAAAGCACTGCACGACTTCGGAATAGCTGTCGTTCCACTGCATGGCAACTTCCACCACCACGTTGTCTTTTTCGCCGCTGGCGCTGAACGCCTTGGGATGCAGCACGGCTTTGCTTTTGTTCATATATTCGACAAAGCCCTGCACGCCGCCGGAATAGGCAAAGTTTTCGCTCTTGCCGGTGCGCTGGTCAACCAGCTCGATTTTGACGCCATTGTTCAGGAAAGACAGTTCGCGCAGACGCTTAGCCAGAATCTCGTAATGGAATTCAACCAGACCGAAAATTTCCTTGTCCGCCAGAAAATGCACTTCGGTACCGCGCTTTTTGCTTTCGCCCAAATCGGCCGCAGGGGAAACCTCGATGCCGTTTTGTATTTCAGTCAGGCGGTTTTTGGCCGCACCGCGTTCGAATTCCAGGGAGTATTTTTTACCGTCGCGGTAGGTCGTCAGCTTTAGCCATTCCGACAAACCGTTCACACAACTTACACCCACGCCGTGCAAACCGCCGGATACCTTGTAGCTGTTCTGGTTAAATTTTCCCCCGGCATGCAGCACGGTCAGCACGATTTCGGCAGCGGAACGCTTGGGCTCGTGTTTGTCGTCAAACTTGATACCGACCGGAATTCCGCGTCCGTTATCCGCCACGGAAATCGAATTGTCGCCGTGAATGATCACTTTGATGTCGTCGCAATGGCCCGCCAGAGATTCATCAATCGCGTTATCCACCACCTCAAACACCATGTGGTGCAGACCTGTGCCGTCCGATGTGTCGCCGATATACATACCGGGGCGCTTGCGCACAGCCTCTAAACCTTCCAGTTGGGTGATGCTTGATTCGTCGTAGTTATCGCTCATGATTTTTCCAAAGTGACTAAAGTGACTGTTTCACGTGAAACTTACAATTAAATGCGCATCGGCATAACAACATATTTGAATTCGTCCTCACCGGGAACCGTGATCAATATGCTGCTATTCGGATCGCCGAATGAGAATGTTACGGTTTGTGCGGAAGTGTTGTTCAATCCGTCCAGCAGGTAGTTCACATTGAAACCGATATCCAGCGCCGGGCCGTGATAGTCGTTTTCAATATCTTCCTGGGCTTCTTCCTGCTCGCTGTTACTACTGATGATTCTGAGGTTTTTCTCGGTTAGCACAAAACGCACGCCACGGAACTTTTCGTTCGACAGAATCGCCGCGCGCTGCAATGCCTGCAAGATGGTAATGCGGTCCAGCAACAGGTGGTTTGTATAATTGGGAATAACGCGCTCGTAGTCCGGGAATTTTCCATCGATCACTTTGGAGGTCAGCACAATTTCTGCAAAAGACAGGCGTACCTGTTTTTCGGCCAGCTCCAACGTGATCATTTCTTCCGAGTCCGAAAGCAGTTTGGACAGTTCGTTCACGGTTTTTCTGGAAAGAATGACTTCGTGCTTTGCATATTCGCTGTCGAGTTTGGAGCTGACATAGGCCAGACGGTGCCCGTCTGTGGCAATCAAACGGATAGTCGAGCCTTCAATCACCAGCAAAACGCCGTTCAGATAATAACGGATGTCCTGCTGCGCCATCGCGTATTGCACCAAGCCAAGCAGCTTTTTCAACAAGCCCTGCTTTATGGTGATCTTGGATGCGTTTTCCAGCTGGTTGGATACCACCGGAAAATCCTGTGCCGGCAAGGTCTGCAAACTGAATCTGCTTTTATTGGCTTTAATCAGCAGTTTGTTTTCCTGAATATCCAGGGAAACTTTGCTGGCGTCGGGCAACACCCGGAGTATCTCCTGAAACTTTTTTGCCGATACCGTAACAGAGCCGTTGTCATCGCCGCTGGCTTCTATTACTTGGTTGGTCGATATTTGAATTTCAAGATCGGTGGCTATAAATCGAATAGACGCATTGTTTTTTTCAATGAGCACGTTCGATAAAATTGGCAAAGGCTGTTTTCTCTCGACTATGCCAACAACTGTTTGTAGCGGTTTTAGCAGCGCATCCCTATCTATCTTTTCAATAAACATTTTATATATCCTTAATAACTATAATAATGACGGTTGAAATTAGGTATAAAAGTACTTTTTATAATTAAAACAATTAACTAATGATCACTTTATGTGTTGATAAACTTAACCCAAAGCTGTGCATAGAATGAGTATAGTTTTATCAAATTAGTACCGCAGCCTGCCTTATCAACAAAACATCCGTGCAATTTAGCGTTAGTTTCTTAATGTCTGATTTAGTAAATTGAAATCGGCATTTAATGAAGCATCCGTATTTTTCAAGTTTTCAATCGTTTTACACGCATGCAGAACAGTTGAATGATCCCTTCCACCGAATGCATTGCCAATTTCCGGCAAACTTAATTGTGTTAATTCACGCGCGAGACACATGGCCATTTGTCTCGGTCTGGCAATTATGCGCGTGCGTTTTTTCGATAATAAATCGAGCAGCTTGATGCGATAAAAATCAGCGACCGTTTTTTGTATATTTTCAATCGAAACCTGTTTGTTTTGTGCCGCAAGCAGATCTTTAAGCGCTTCTTTGGCAAGCTCAACGGTGATAGGGCGCTTATGAAAGCGCGCAAAAGCCTCTATTCTGTTAAGCGCGCCTTCCAACTCTCGTATATTGGAGCGCACATGCTTTGCAATAAAGAAGGCAACGTCTTCGCCGATGGGATTTTTCGAAATATTTGACTTCTGCAACAAGATTGCCACACGCATTTCTAGTCCGGGCGGTTCAATGGCAACAGTCAAGCCACAACTGAAACGCGAAGTAAGGCGAGGTTCTATTCCTGAAATTTCTTTTGGGAACGTATCGCAGGTGATAACGACTTGTTTATTGGCGTCGATTAGCGAATTTAGGGTATAAAAAAACTCTTGTTGTGTTCCCGGTTTATCGGCGATGAATTGAATGTCGTCAATAAGCAACAGATCCAGTGAATTGTAATATTGTTTGAATTCATCGAACTGTTTGGTTTGAAAGGCGCGAACGACATCCGATATATAATTAGTTGCGTGAACGTAGCAAATTTTTGCGTGTTTGTTTTCCTGCTTAAATTGATTGCCTATTGCCTGAATTAAATGCGTTTTCCCCAAACCGACCCCGCCATATATAAACAGCGGGTTATAGGTTGTTCCCGGTGATTCAGCGACTTGAATTGCAGCCGCATGTGCCAGTTGATTGGCTTTTCCGGTAACAAAGTTATCAAAGAGCAAAGCAGGATTTAAGCGGACGGAGTTTTTTTGAGATTTTTTTATTAAGGACGGGTTTTCAATTGCAGGCGCAATTTGATTTTTAGGTGAGGCTTGCAACGCTTTCTTTTCAACGCGTAATTCAATTTGAGCCGGCGCGGAGAAAAAAGCTTGGGCACGACTGGCTATCTCAGGCAAAAAACGCTCTTGAATAACTTTTAATGTAAAACCATTGGGCGCGGTCAAAATTATTTGATGCCCATTGGCTTCGAAAATCAAAGGTTTTATCCACGAATTAAATTGTTGTGAGGGTAGTTGCTCTTTAAAATGCTGGAGGCAACTATCCCACAGGTTTTGGTGTGACATAAAGTTTGCGGGCTCAAAAAATCTATCAATGTATTCTACAGGTTCAAAAAAAAGTTATCCACAGTATAAAATAAACTTGACAGGGATGGTGTTAAGTATTGTAATCGCGCGCTTTTCAACACGAACACGTAAGGAACAACCATGAAACGTACATACCAACCATCAGTAACCAAGAGAAAGCGTACCCACGGATTTTTAGTTCGCATGAAGACAAAAGGCGGACGCGCTGTTATCGCCGCCCGTCGTGCCAAGGGTCGTGCGCGTTTAGCTGTGTAATGTGACACAGGAATTTTTAGTTTCCCAACGGCTTCATCGGCGCGAAGAGTTCGAGCGCGCGCTGCATAATAAAGCCTTAATTGATCGGTGGTTGGCACTTCATTCTGAAAAAAATGCAGTCGGTTCAGATCGGTTGGGAATAGTTGTAAGCAAGCGGGTGGTGGCAAAATCTGTTGCCAGGAATAGAATCAAACGAGTAATTCGTGAGGTTTTTAGACAAGCGCCCCCCGTTGATTCAAGCACTTTGGATATCGTTGTTAGAATTCGAAGAAGTTTAAGCGATGAAGATACAGCAGAGTTCAGGCGATCACTGTCTGGCTTGTTAATGAAATTAAGGATGGCAATTAAATGACGCGCCTGTTCCTTTTCTTCATCAAGGCATATCAATATCTGATCAGCCCGTTGTCCCCGCCTTCCTGCCGGTTTGCCCCTTCTTGCTCGCATTATGTTGGCGAAGCCATTGTAAAACATGGCTTATTGCGCGGAATGTGGCTGGGCATTCGGCGGCTGTTACGCTGTAACCCCTGGAGTACCGGCGGTTACGATCCTGTCCCATAATGAAAACTATGTATTAGGTGTAAGCCAAGATGGACTTCCAAAGAATATTCCTTTTTCTGATATTTTCTTTTTCCGCCATATTGTTATGGGACGGCTGGCAGCGGTATCAGCATCCTGTACCGGTAGCGCAAACGGCGGTTTCGCCGGCAGCCTCCGCCGGTGTGGAAACGCCCAAACCCGCCGCCACGCTTGCGACCCATAGCGAAAACGTTGCCGGACAGGTCAGTGCGCAGGGTAAAAAAATAATCGTTAGAACCGATAGCCTTTTAGTGGAAATCAATACTATTGGCGGCGATATTCAGCATGTTGAATTGCTGCAACACCACGATGCAGAAGATAAAACAAAGCCACTCGTGCTTTTGCAAAAGCATGAAAAACACTTGTATGTGGCTCAAACAGGGCTGATAGGAGAAGGCCTGCCTTCCCATCACGATCAATTTATCTCCGACGCCGATGAATATAATTTGGCACAGGGTGCAGATACGCTGTCAGTGAGGTTGACGGCTAAAAATGTAACCAAGGTGCTAACCTTTCACCGAGGCAAGTATCTCATCGATGTGGGTTATGAAATTGTAAATACGGGTGCCAGCCCGATTTCGCCATCGGCGTATTTCCAGCTGGTGCGCGATGACTCTGTTCCTGCCGGCGACTCCAAATTGGTGCCGACATATACTGGCCCGGCGATTTACACAGACCTGGAAAAATTTCAGAAAGTCGACTTTTCAAGCATTGAGAACAATAAAACCAGTTATCCTAAAATGGCTGACAACGGCTGGGTAGCCATGTTGCAGCATTACTTTGTTGCGGCATGGCTTCCCGCCGACAAACTGGCGCGCGAGTATTACACCAAGTCATTGGGCAACCAGCAGTATTCGGTCGGAGCGATTCTGTCGCTTAATACGATTGCGCCAAACCAAAAAGGGAATATTACCGTACCGTTATATGTCGGCCCGGCCAGTGCCAAGCTGAACGACATAGCTCCGGGACTTGGTCTGACAGTTGATTATGGCTGGCTGACAATCATCGCGACCCCGCTGTTCTGGATGCTTACTTTCATTCAGGGCTGGGTGCAAAACTGGGGCTTGGCAATTATTATCCTGACGGTTTTGATCAAGCTGGTGTTCTTCCCGCTCTCCGCCGCCAGTTACCGTTCCATGGGCAAGATGCGCGTTGTCGCCCCCAAACTGGAAAAGATAAAGCAGCAATATAGCGATGACCGTGAGAAGCTGAACCGCGCGATGATGGATTTGTATAAGACGGAGAAGATCAATCCTCTGGGCGGATGCTTGCCTGTTTTGATTCAAATTCCCGTGTTCATTTCACTGTATTGGGCGATCTTGTCCAGCGTTGAATTACGCCATGCGCCATTCGTGGGCTGGATCTCGGATCTGTCCGCAGCTGATCCCTACTTTATATTGCCCGCGATTATGGGTCTCAGCATGCTGCTGCAAAGCAAGCTTAACCCTGTACCGCCGGATCCGTTGCAGGCCAAGTTGATGCAACTTATGCCGATTGTATTCAGCGTGGTGTTCTTTTTCTTCCCCGCCGGATTGGTGTTGTATTCGGTGGTAAACAATGTGCTTTCCATTGCACAACAATGGTATATCACCCGTGGTTTAGAGAATGAGCAAAAGGGCGTTGCAAAAGCCTGACACCATCGCCGCTATAGCCACGGCTCCCGGCCGTGGCGGAATCGGCGTAGTACGCATATCCGGCGCTGATATTGCACCCGTTATGGTCGCCCTGCTCGGGCAGGCGCCGTCTCCGCGCCATGCCGCCTATGTTCCCTTTTTGGATGCCGATGGTTCCGCCATAGACCACGGTATCGCGCTATATTTCCCCGGCTCCAACTCGTATACAGGAGAAGATGTATTGGAGTTGCAGGGGCACGGCGGCACGGCGGTTCTGCATTTGATTCTTCAACGCTGCTTGGCGTCGGGTGCCCGCCTTGCGCAGCCCGGCGAATTCACGCAGCGCGCCTTTCTTAATAACAAGCTGGATCTCGTTCAGGCGGAGAGCGTGGCCGATTTGATCAATGCCACCAGCGAACAAGCCGTACGCAGCGCCCAGCGTTCTTTGCAGGGGGATTTCTCCTCGGCGATTCATAAGCTGGTGGCGGGTCTGATCGATTTGCGCATGCTGGTGGAGGCATCTCTCGACTTTCCCGAAGAAGAGCTGGATGTTGCCGACACAGAGCGCTGCGAAAACAAGTTGAACGCAATTGCTACCGAGTTGGAGCGGGTGTTCAATTTAGCCCGGCAGGGCAGCATATTGCGCGAAGGTGCGCATATTGTTCTGGTCGGTCAGCCCAATGTCGGCAAATCCACGCTGCTCAACCGCTTGTCCGGGGCGGAGGTCGCCCTGGTGAGCGAGATTGCCGGCACCACGCGGGACACCATACGTCAGGCGATCAATATAGACGGCGTGCCGCTGCACATCATCGATACGGCGGGTTTGCGCGAGTCGCAGGATGTCGTTGAGCGCATGGGGATGGAGCGCACCAAACAGGCGATGCGGGAGGCTGATGCGATCCTGTTGCTGACGGATGCGCGGCAAAAAGAACAGGCGGCACACCAGGAGATTCTGGCGTTAATCCCCGACAATATTCCCAGGCTGCATGTGATCAATAAAATCGACTTGCTGAATCAAGCCGCGCGCGCGGAAACCCGCGACGGGGATAGCTATATCTACGTGTCCGCAAAGAACGACGAGGGTATTGATCTGCTGCGCAAAAAAATATTGCAGCTGATGGACTGGCACGCGGAATCGGGGGTGTTTATGGCCCGGGAGCGCCATGTTCAGGCGTTGTTGCAGGCCAAGCAGGGTTTGCAACGCGCCGCCGCAGAAAGCGCGCGCACCGAACTGTTTGCCGAGGAGCTTCGTTTTGCTCAGGATGCTTTAAGCAAAATTACCGGGGAATTCTCCAGTGATGATCTGTTGGGTGAGATATTCAGCCGTTTCTGCATTGGAAAATAGCAGAAGTTGTTTCACGTGAAACCCTTTTTCTAGGGTGATCCTTGCGCGGACATATTTTGTTGTATGATGCGCGCCTTTATTTGGCGCGGGTTGTTGATGAATTACCCAAAAGAATTTGATGTAATCGTGGTGGGCGGCGGTCACGCCGGGACGGAGGCTGCCCTTGCCAGTGCGCGCATGGGCCGGGCTACGTTGCTCGTTACGCACAATATCGAGACGCTGGGGGTAATGTCGTGCAATCCTTCCATCGGCGGCATCGGCAAGGGACATCTGGTAAAAGAGGTGGATGCGCTGGGCGGGGCGATGGCGGCCGCTACCGATGAGGCGGGTATACAGTTCCGCATCTTGAATTCATCCAAGGGGCCGGCAGTGCGGGCCACGCGGGCGCAGGCGGATCGCGCCTTGTACAAGCAAGCCATACGCAGCCGCTTAGAAAATCAGCCCGGTCTCTGGCTGTTTCAGCAGGCGGTAGAAAAGTTGCTGATGAACGGCGATCGGGTCATCGGCATTGAAACCCAGCTGGGCCTGCGTTTCATGGCGAAAAGCGTGGTGTTGACGGCGGGTACGTTTCTGTCCGGTCTGGTTCATGTCGGGCTTGCAAATTACCCGGCGGGGCGGGCGGGCGACCCTCCGTCCATCGCGCTGTCGCGCGACCTGCGCGAGTTGAGTTTGCCTGTCGGACGCCTGAAGACGGGTACGCCGCCGCGCATAGACGGGCGCAGCATTGATTACTCGGTGATGGTGGAGCAGCCCGGCGACGATCCGGTGCCCGTGTTTTCGTTTATGGGCAGGGCAGAGCAGCATCCGCAGCAATTGCCTTGCTGGATCACGCAAACGAATAAACAAACCCACGACATTATCCGTGGCGGACTAGATCGTTCGCCGATGTTTACCGGGGTAATCGAGGGGGTGGGGCCGCGTTATTGCCCCTCTATCGAGGACAAGATCACGCGCTTTGCGGATAAGGATTCGCACCAGATATTTCTGGAGCCGGAGGGTCTGAGCACGCATGAGGTGTATCCAAACGGCATTTCGACCAGTCTGCCGTTCGATGTGCAACTGGCGCTGGTGCGCTCTATCAAGGGGCTGGAAAATGCCTATATCACCCGCCCCGGTTATGCCATTGAATACGACTATTTCGACCCGCGCGGGCTCAAGACTTCGCTGGAAACCAAGGCAATAAAGGGTTTGTTTTTGGCGGGCCAAGTCAACGGGACAACGGGGTACGAAGAGGCTGCCGCGCAGGGTTTGTTGGCCGGATTGAATGCGGCGCGCTATGCACGGGAGGAAGATTCGTGGCACCCCCGTCGCGACGAGGCGTATTTGGGCGTGTTGGTGGATGATCTGACTGCGCAGGGCGTGTTGGAGCCGTATCGGATGTTCACGAGTCGCGCGGAGTATCGCTTGCAGTTGCGCGAGGATAACGCCGACATGCGCATGACGGAAATCGGCCGCCGATTGGGGTTGGTTGACGATGCACGCTGGATGGCGTTTGAGAACAAGCGTGAGCGCGTGGCGCAAGAGTTGGAGCGCCTGAAGTCCACCTGGGTAAATCCCAGAATATTGGCGGTCGCAGAGGCGGAGCGGGTGCTCGGGAAAAACATTGAGCGCGAATATTCGCTGTACGAATTGTTGCGCCGGCCGGATGTCAGTTATGAGAATCTGATGTCTATGGACGGTGCGGGCGCAGGCGTGGGCGACAGTAAGGTCGCCGAGCAGGTTGAAACGCAGGCCAAATATCAGGGATACATTGAGCGCCAGCATGACGAAATTGCGCGCCAGCTAGAGAATGAAGAATTAAAGTTGCCGGTAACTATGGATTATCTGGCGGTGTCCGGTCTGTCGGCGGAAGTGCGGCAGAAATTAAATCAGCAACGACCGGAAACATTGGGACAGGCCGCCAGAATTTCAGGTATAACACCGGCGGCCATTTCTTTGTTGTTGGTACACCTGAAGCGGGGAGGGGCGGGCGCTACAAGCGCTACAGCCCGTCTGAGCCAATGACGCTGGCTTCGGATTTGTCGAGTGGCATAACGCAGCTGGGTGTAAATGTTGCTGCGGAGCAACAACAAAAACTGCTGGATTTTCTGGCACTTTTGCACAAGTGGAACAAGGTATACAACCTGACGGCGATACGCGAGCCGGAACAAATGGTGAGTAACCACTTGCTCGATAGTCTGGCTGTATTGCCGCATCTGTGGCCAAAGCGCTGGCTGGATGTGGGATGCGGTGCCGGTTTGCCGGGCGTTGTATTGGCGATTGTGCGACCGGAGTGGTCGTTTACATTGCTGGATAGCAATAGCAAGAAAACCAGTTTTGTCCAACAGGCTTGCATAGAGTTGGGCTTGCGCAACGTAGAAGTGTGTTGCGGGCGAATTGAAGAATGGCAAGTTGCGGAAAAGTATGACGGGATAATTTCCCGGGCTTTTGCAGAAACGGCGGAATTTGTCGCTTTAACGCGCCATTTGCTGGCAAGGGATGGGCGTTGGGCCGCAATGAAAGGGATGCCTGAGCAAGAATTAACACGCTTGCCCGAGGGGGTGCTGGTTGAGCAAATTATTCCTTTGCAAGTTCCAAATCTAGAGGCGGCACGTTGTTTGGTGGTGTTGAGAGAAAATATATGATCAAAATACTTGCGGTTACCAATCAAAAAGGGGGGGTGGGAAAGACCACCACCACGGTGAATCTTGCAGCAAGTCTTGCGGCAGCAAAACAGCGGGTTTTGTTGATCGACCTTGATCCGCAGGGCAATGCCACTATGGGCAGCGGCATCGACAAGCTGGGGCTTACCGCGACGGTTTACGATGTGCTTCTGGGGCAGAAAGTTATCCGTGAAGTACGCGCTACTGCCGAACAGGGTAAATATGATGTGTTGCCCGCCAACCGCGAATTAGCGGGAGCGGAAATCGAACTGGTTGACCTCGACAATCGCGAAATGCGCCTGAAGAAAGCGCTAGAGGTTGTTTATGACGACTATGACTATGTGCTTATCGACTGTCCGCCGTCGTTGAATTTGCTTACTTTGAATGGTCTGTGTGCCGCACAATCGGTCATGATTCCGATGCAGTGCGAATATTATGCGCTGGAGGGCTTGAGCGACTTGGTCAATACCATACGTAAAGTACGCGCTCACCTCAATCCCGAGTTGGAGATTGAAGGTCTGCTGCGAACCATGTTTGATCCGCGCAATACTTTGGCGCAACAAGTCTCGGATCAATTGCAGCAGCATTTTGGCGAGAAGGTATATCGCACGGTTATTCCGCGCAATGTGCGCTTGGCGGAAGCGCCAAGCTACGGGCTTCCGGTGCTTTACCACGATAGCCTATCCAAGGGTACCTTGGCGTATCTGGCGTTGGCCGGGGAATTGCTCAATAACGCATCGCGAACGACAACAGGTTCAATTTAAGGAAGAATCATGGCAAAACCAAACAAAGGACTCGGGCGCGGCCTAGACGCACTGTTGGCGGGAAGCAAAGAGCAGGGCAGCGATGCTTTGCGCGAGCTCAAAGTTGATCAGCTTAAGCCGGGAAAATATCAGCCGCGCAGCCGCATGGATGAGGAGTCGCTGAAGGAGCTTGCCGCTTCGATAAAGGCGCAGGGAATCATGCAACCCATTCTGGCGCGCGAATTGGTGAATGGCGGCTACGAGATTATTGCGGGTGAGCGCCGTTGGCGTGCCGCACAATTGGCTGGACTGACGCAGGTGCCAGTTCTGGTGCGCAAAGTGCCGGACAATGCGGCGCTGGCCATGGCGCTGATCGAGAATATTCAGCGGGAAGACCTCAATCCGCTGGAAGAGGCCATAGGCATTCAACGCCTGATCGATGAATTTCAAATGACGCACCAAACTGCGGCAGATGCTGTGGGGCGTTCGCGCAGCGCGGCAAGCAATTTGCTGCGCCTGCTAAAGCTGCCGGAGATTGTGCAGAACATGCTGATGGAGAATAAGCTGGACATGGGGCATGCGCGGGCTTTGCTTCCTTTGGATGCCGCGCAATTGGTGGCATCGGCCAATAAAATTGTGGCCGACGGCCTTTCGGTAAGGGAGGCTGAAAAGCTCGTGCAGGCGTTGTTGAACCCGCAACCCAAGCATAAAAAACCGGCTCAGGATCGGGATGCATTGAATTTGCAAGAAAACTTATCTCAATGCCTCGGTACCGCAGTGCATATAAAAGCGGGAAAAAAAGGCGCGGGGAAATTGATTATTGAATACTCAAGCAACGATCATCTCGACGAGTTGATCGCTCGTTTAAAATAAATCGTTGACGTGAATAAGCGAGCTTGAGTAGAATGCGCGACTTCAAAGGTTTGGGTATTGCAAACGGGGTTGGACGAATAATACTGGTACAAGTACTGGTAACCGTGGCAATAACGCTGCTGCTGTTGATTTTTCAAAATCTGGCGGTTGCAGCATCAGCTTTTGCAGGGGGGGCAGTTGGTTTCTTAACCAGCTTGGTTTACGCAAAAAAAATGTTCGTACCGCAAGGTGCCGAAGCAAAAAAAATCCTAAGAGCGCATCAAAGCGCCGAAGCGTACAAGTTGGCTTTCACCATTCTGTTGTTCTCCTTCGTTTTTACGCAGTTTAAAGATGTGCACGCGTTGCCGCTGTTTGTGACTTACATTGCGACATTGGCGGTTTATTGGGCAGCATTAATTTTTGTGTGAAACATTTATGAGCACTGAAGGCTTAACGACTACCGAGTATATTCAACACCACCTGACCAACCTCCATGCTGGAGAAGGATTTTGGTCTCTGCATCTAGACACGATTTTTGTTTCGCTGGTGATCGGCTTGATTGTCTTTGGCACAATGTGGCTGGCAACACGCAAAGCGACAGCAGGCGTTCCTGGAAATCTACAGAATTTCATCGAAATGGTTGTGGGCATGGTTGATGCCCAAGTCAAAGATACGTTCCACGGTAAAAGCGAACTGATCGCCCCTCTGGCGCTGACCATTTTCGTGTGGATATTTGCCATGAATGCGATGGACGTTATTCCCGTTGATTTGTTGCCTCTGGTGGCAAGCTGGATGGGCATCAGCCATTTGAAAATTGTTCCGTCCACGGACTTAAACGCGACTTTCGCGATGTCTATCTCGGTATTTTTCCTGATCTACTTCTATAGTTTCAAAGTGAAGGGCTTTGTCGGGTTCGGTAAAGAGATTCTCTTTTCACCGTTCGGCAAATTTCCCCTGTTGATTCCGGTAAATATTCTGTTCCGTATCGTTGAGGATATCGCAAAACCGATTTCGCTGGCACTGCGTCTGTTCGGAAACATGTACGCGGGTGAAATGGTGTTTATTTTGATTGCACTATTACCGTGGTATTTGCAATGGATGCTGGGCGCACCTTGGGCAATATTCCACTTGCTGATTATTACGTTGCAAGCTTTTGTGTTCATGATGCTGACGATTGTATATCTCAGCATGGCTCACGAAAGTCACTAAAAGTTTCGCTTTATTAATTAACTAAACCTCCAAGGAGAAAACATGGAACTAGCACTATTGTTGGGTAATGTATCGATTGCTGTGGCAGTACTGATCGGTATGGGCGCATTGGGAACCGCTATTGGTTTTGGTCTGTTGGGTGGTCGCTTTTTGGAAGGTGCAGCTCGTCAACCAGAAATGATCCCTACTCTGCAAGTGAAGATGTTCATTGTGGCTGGTCTGTTGGATGCGGTAACCATGATTGGTGTTGGTATCGCGTTGTACATGCTGTTCGCTAACCCGTTCATCGCGATTGTTAAGGGCTAATTCGTCCATCGTTATTGACTGAAAGGGGCTGTCTTGAATATCAACGCAACCTTGCTGGGACAGGCAATTACATTTGCCATCCTTATCTGGTTCACCATGAAGTTTGTGTGGCCACCGTTGCTTCAAGCAATGGAAGAGCGCGCTAAAACCATCGCTGATGGTTTGGCCGCAGCTGAACGTGGCAAGCATGATCTCGAGTTAGCGGCAAAGCGCTCGGCTGAAATAATCCACCAGGCCAAAGAAAAGGCGGGGGAGATTATTGTTTCCGGCGAAAAACGCGCAAGCGAAATTATCGAAGAAGCCAAGGCAAATGCCAAAGCTGAAGGCGATCGTATCCTTGCCGGTGCCAAAGCAGAAATAGATCAAGAAGTGTTTCGAGCAAAAGAACAGCTGCGCACACAAGTTTCAGCCGTGGCATTGGCTGGTGCGGGTAAAATTCTGGGTCGTGAAATTGATGCCAAGGCACATAACGATCTGCTCGATAAACTTGTTGCGGAAATCTAAGCGCTATGTCACAAGCCATTACAGCCGCACGCCCCTACGCTCAGGCAGCTTTTGAAGAAGCCCAAAAATTGGGCGAACTCAAAGGCTGGTCTGAAATGCTGTGTGCTATCGCAGCGGCGGTAGAAAACGCTGATCTGCAAGCGGTTATCCGTAGTCCGAAAATGGATGCGGTCAAGTTGGCAGATTTGATGTTGGCGCTATCTGGGGGCAAGTATAGCCAGATCGCGCAAAACTTCATTAAGCTGCTGGTAGAAAACAACCGTCTGTTAGTTTTGCCGGAAATCTACGCGCTGTTCGAAACGCTGCGCGCAGAAGCAGAGAAGAGCATAGATGTTGTCGTGACCTCGGCTTATGATTTGAGCGATGCTCAAAAGCAAAAGGTTGCTGCGGCACTTAAAGTCAAAATGGGGCGCGAAATAAAACTCAGTTGCGAAACTAAACGCGAGTTGCTGGGTGGCATTGTTATACGCGCTGGGGACAAAGTAATAGACGGCTCGGCGCGCACGCGTCTATCAGAGCTGGCTGTTGCATTGGCCTAATCACCGATTTATCGAAATAAGGAAAAGTCAGATGAAGCTCAACCCTTCTGAAATTAGCAACTTGATTCGTAGCCGCATTGAAAACTTTGAGGCTTTGACTGAAGCACGTACTGAAGGTACCGTGGTCAGTGTAACCGATGGTATCGTTCGCGTTCACGGCTTGTCGGATGTAATGCAGGGCGAAATGTTGGAATTCCCAGGCAACACTTTTGGCTTGGCGCTGAACTTGGAGCGTGATTCTGTGGGTGCGGTTGTTCTCGGTGAATATGAACATATTTCCGAAGGCGACACTGTTAAATGTACTGGCAAAATTCTGGAAGTGCCGGTAGGCCCTGAATTACGTGGTCGCGTGGTTAACGCGCTGGGTCAGCCTATCGATGGCAAAGGCCCTATCAATGCCAAGATGACCGACAAAGTTGAAAAGGTTGCGCCGGGCGTTATTCAACGCAAATCCGTTGACCAGCCAGTACAAACCGGTCTCAAGTCTGTTGACTCTATGGTGCCTATCGGCCGCGGTCAGCGCGAATTGATCATCGGTGACCGTCAAACCGGTAAGACAGCTGTAGCGGTTGATACGATCATCAACCAAAAAGGTCAGAACGTGACTTGCGTTTATGTGGCGATCGGCCAAAAGGCCTCGACCGTTGCTAACGTGGTGCGCAAGCTGGAAGAGCACGGCGCGATGGGATATACCATCGTGGTTGTTGCTACGGCATCCGATTCTGCAGCGATGCAGTTCTTGGCTCCATATGCAGGTTGCACGATGGGCGAATATTTCCGCGATCGTGGTGAAGATGCGCTGATTGTCTATGATGACTTGACCAAGCAAGCTTGGGCGTATCGTCAGATCTCGCTGTTGTTGCGCCGTCCGCCGGGCCGCGAAGCATATCCCGGTGACGTGTTCTACTTGCACTCACGCTTGCTGGAGCGCGCATCGCGCGTGAACGCCGACTACGTGGAAGCCTTCACTAAAGGCGAAGTTAAGGGTAAAACAGGTTCATTGACTGCATTGCCGATCATTGAAACTGCTGCTGGAGACGTTTCCGCGTTCGTTCCAACCAACGTGATTTCGATCACCGACGGCCAGATCTTCTTGGAAACCGACTTGTTCAACGCGGGTGTGCGCCCAGCTATTAACGCCGGTATTTCTGTATCGCGTGTGGGTGGTGCTGCGCAGACTAAGGTCATCAAGAAGCTTGGTGGCGGTGTGCGTTTGGCATTGGCTCAATATCGCGAATTGGCTGCGTTTGCACAGTTTGCTTCCGATCTGGACGAGGCAACTCGTAAGCAGTTGGAGCGCGGTCGTCTGGTTACGGAACTGATGAAGCAATTGCAATACGCACCTTTGTCCATCGCTGAAATGGCGGTAACGCTGTTCTCGGTAAATAAGGGCTATTTTGACGATGTCGAAGTTAAAAAAGCTTTGGCATTCGAATCGGCGGTGCATGCGTATCTCAAATCCAAGCACAAGGATCTGATGGATGCGATCAATACCAACAAGGATCTGAGTGCTGACAACGAGAAGCTTTTGGCGTCCGCGATTGAAACCTTCAAGTCCACCGCAGTTTATTAAGCGAGAGTCTGACCATGGCTGGTAGCAAAGAGATACGCACCAAGATCAAGAGCGTAGAAAATACGCGCAAGATCACGCGGGCGATGGAAATGGTGGCTGCAGCGAAGATGCGCAGGGCGCAAGAACGTATGCGTGCCGCCCGTCCTTATGCCGAAAAAATTCGTCAAGTTACAGCCCATTTGGCACGCGCAAATCCGGAGTACAAGCATCCTTATCTGGCTAAGCGTGAGCAGGTAAAGAATGTCGGCATTATCGTTATTACTTCGGACAAAGGCTTATGCGGCGGATTAAATACCAACGTGTTGCGTTTGGTGACTACTCGGATGAAAGAATTCGAGGCAGCTGGTAGCGGAATTCGAGTCAGTCCGATCGGCAACAAGGGCTTTAGTTTTATGGGACGAATCGGTGCCAAGATTCAGTCCCACCTGACAGGTTTGGGCGATACGCCGCACGTTGAAGACCTGATCGGGGCAGTCAAAGTTATGCTGGATGCTTATGTGGCTGGCGAAGTCGATGCGATTTATATTTCATACAACCATTTCGTGAACACCATGAAACAGGAGCCGACGTTCGAGCAACTATTGCCGCTATCCGGCGAAGCCATGGAAGAAGGTCGCGAGGGCCAGTGGGATTACATCTACGAGCCGGATGCGAAGCTGATCGTGGACGAATTGCTGTTGCGTTATGTTGAATCGTTGGTGTATTCGGCGGTGACAGAGAATCAAGCGTCCGAGCAAAGTTCGCGCATGGTGGCGATGAAGGCCGCGTCTGATAATGCTAAAACGGTTATCGGTGAGCTTAAACTGGTTTACAACAAAGCCCGTCAAGCCGCGATTACCAAGGAAATATCCGAAATCGTGGGCGGAGCAGCTGCGGTAAATTAAAGCGCCGGCTGTGTTGGCGGCTATGTACAGAATCAATATAAAGTGGGGAATCTTAAAATGAGTCAAGGCAAGATTGTTCAGTGTATCGGTGCGGTGGTCGACGTAGAATTTCCACGCGACCAAATGCCAAAAGTTTATGACGCGCTAAAAGTAAAAGACGAGGCGAGTTCCGTTGCCGAAAAAGATTTGACCCTTGAGGTCCAGCAGCAAATCGGTGACGGTGTGGTGCGTACTATTGCCATGGGTTCTTCCGATGGTTTGCGCCGTGGCATGATCGTGTTGAACACAGGATCGCAGATCACAGTTCCAGTCGGTTCGGGTACTTTGGGCCGCATCATGGATGTGTTGGGTCGCCCAATTGATGACGCCGGCGATGTGAAGTGCGACGAGCGCCGCTCGATTCACCAAAAAGCACCGAAGTTCGACGAACTGTCGCCTTCCGTTGACTTGCTGGAAACCGGTATCAAGGTTATTGACCTGGTTTGCCCGTTTGCCAAGGGTGGTAAAGTTGGTCTGTTCGGTGGCGCGGGTGTGGGTAAGACCGTGAACATGATGGAGCTGATCAACAACATTGCTAAACAACACGCAGGTTTGTCCGTGTTTGCAGGCGTGGGTGAGCGTACCCGTGAAGGTAACGACTTCTACCACGAAATGAAAGATTCCAACGTTCTGGACAAAGTTGCGATGGTGTTCGGTCAAATGAACGAGCCGCCCGGTAACCGTTTGCGCGTGGCGCTGTCCGGTTTGACAATGGCCGAGAAGTTCCGTGACGAAGGCCGCGACATCCTGTTCTTCGTGGACAACATCTATCGCTACACATTGGCCGGAACCGAAGTCTCCGCGCTGCTGGGTCGTATGCCTTCTGCTGTGGGATATCAACCGACACTGGCTGAAGAAATGGGCCGCTTGCAAGAGCGTATTACTTCCACCAAGGTTGGTTCGATCACTTCCATTCAAGCTGTGTACGTTCCAGCGGACGACTTGACTGACCCGTCTCCTGCAACCACCTTCTTGCACTTGGACTCTACCGTTGTGTTGTCGCGTGACATCGCTTCTCTGGGTATTTACCCTGCGGTTGACCCGTTGGATTCTTCATCGCGTCAGCTGGATCCTTTGGTTGTGGGCGAAGAGCACTACTCTGTTGCTCGTGGCGTTCAACAAACTCTGCAACGCTACAAAGAATTGCGCGACATCATCGCAATTCTGGGTATGGACGAGTTGGCACCGGAAGATAAGCTGGCAGTTGCCCGTGCACGTAAGATTCAGCGTTTCTTGTCGCAACCTTTCCACGTGGCCGAAGTGTTTACCGGCAGTCCGGGCAAATATGTGACTTTGAAAGAAACCATCAAGGGCTTCAAGGGCATCGTGAATGGTGACTACGATCATTTGCCTGAACAAGCTTTCTACATGGTTGGCGGCATTGAAGAAGCCATCGAAAAAGCTAAGACACTGCAATAAAGGTGAATAATATGGCAATGACAGTTCATGTCGACGTGGTAAGTGCCGAGGCATCCATTTTTTCCGGCTTGGCGGAACTGGTTATCGTTCCGGGCGAGGCGGGAGAATTGGGTATCTACCCGCGGCATGCTCCGTTGTTGACGCGCATTAAACCCGGTTCAGTACGTTTAAAGTTGCCCGACCAGAGTGAAGATACTTTGATTTATGTGTCTGGCGGTATGTTGGAAGTGCAGCCCAACGTAGTCACTATTTTGGCAGATACGGCGATTCGCGGTGCAGATCTGGATGAGGAAAAAGCGCTTGAAGCTAAACGCTCTGCTGAAGAAGCCATGAGAAATCGCAGATCGGATATCGACTACGCTGCTGCTCAGGCCGAGTTGTCCGAGGCAATTGCGCAACTGCATGCCATTTCAAGACTGCGCAAAGGTTCTCCGCATTAAGTCTCATTTTGAATGAATAGCATTACAAGGAAAACGGCCCGAGCCGTTTTTTTTGTTTATACTTCGCCATCTGAAAAATAGTGGAAAAAATGTCTGCGCTTAACATTGTAATTCTCGCTGCCGGTAAAGGCACTCGCATGCATTCGGACAAACCCAAAGTGCTGCATGCTATTGCTGGAAAAGCCATGCTGCAACATGTCGTGGATGTGGCTGCGAACCTGAAACCGTCGAAAACCGTCGTAGTGTATGGGCACGGCGGCGAGACTGTGCCGAAAGCGCTTGTGGACAGCAACGCACTGTTTGTATTGCAGGAGCCGCAACTGGGAACAGGCCACGCGGTTCAGCAAGCACTTCCGCAACTGAATGATGACAGTGTTTCACTGGTGTTATACGGCGATGTTCCTCTGATTCAGCAGGATACCCTTGAAAAAATCCTCGCGCATAAAGACTCGCTTACCCTTCTCACGCAGAATTTGGCAGACCCTAAAGGTTATGGACGCATCGTTCGCGATCAGTCAGGTAAGGTTAGTTGCATCATCGAGGAAAAAGATGCCAGCTCAGAGCAGCGTCAAATACAGGAAATTAACACCGGAATTTTGGCCGCTCCGACGGGCTTGTTGCGGGAGTGGCTGGGTAAATTGCGCAATGAAAATGCACAGGGCGAATACTATCTGACAGATATCGTGGCAATGGCTGTCGCTCAGGGTGTGGTGATTCAAACAGTGCAGCCGACCCATGCCTGGGAAGTTATGGGCATAAATAGCAAAGTACAGTTGGCGCAACTCGAACGAATATGGCAGCTCGAATTGGCTGATAGGTTGATGAAGCAAGGCGTTACTTTGGCAGACCCGGCGCGCCTGGATATTCGTGGGGAGTTAATCTGTGAGCGCGATGTCGAGATCGATGTCGGTTGTATCTTTGAAGGAAGGGTACAACTAGGGAATGGTGTTAAAGTCGGGGCGTATAGTGTGGTTAAAAACACGCGCATAGCGTCGAGTACACATATCGCGCCATATAGTCATATTGACCAAGCCGAGATTGGAGAGCAGTGCCATATCGGTCCGTTTGCACGTATACGTCCCGGCAGCAAACTACAAAATGATGTGCACATCGGCAATTTCGTGGAAATTAAAAACAGCGATATCGCCAGCTCCAGCAAGGCAAATCACCTGAGCTATATCGGCGATGCGACTGTTGGAAGCCGCGTGAACATCGGTGCCGGCACGATAACTTGCAACTATGACGGAGCCAATAAATTCCGAACTGTGATCGAAGATGATGCATTCATTGGCTCGGATACACAACTGGTGGCACCGGTAACGGTAGGGCGCGGCGCGACCATTGGCGCTGGCTCGACGATCACTAAAGATACGCCGTCAGGCGAGTTGACACTGTCGCGTGCCAAACAGATCAGCGTACCGGGCTGGCAGCGGCCCACCAAGAAAAAATAAACTAACTCAATAACGGAAATCAAACATGTGTGGAATAGTCGGCGCAGTTGCGCAACGCAATGTTGTACCCATCCTGATACAGGGTTTGCTGAGGCTGGAATATCGCGGCTACGATTCGGCCGGACTGGTCGTTGTAAAGGACAACAAACTGGAACGAGTCCGCAGCACCGGACGCGTAGCAGAATTAACCGAGAAAAGCGCCAATACGCAGGGCCGAATAGGAATAGCACATACGCGTTGGGCGACCCATGGCATACCGAGCGAACGCAATGCCCACCCGCACATGAGCCGCGATCTCATCGCGGTAGTTCACAACGGCATTATCGAAAACTATGAAGAGCTGCGCACGCAACTGACGGCTCAAGGTTATGTGTTCACATCGGATACCGATACCGAAGTCATTGCACACCTGGTTCACTCGTATTACATCAAGGATAAAAACTTGTTGGCAGCAACACGGGCAGCACTTGCGCAGCTAGTGGGTGCCTACGCCATCGGCGTAGTAGCAGCGGATAACCCGCAACAACTGATAGGCGCGCGCAAAGGCAGCCCGCTGCTATTGGGTGTCGGAGAGGGTGAGCACTTCATCGCGTCGGATATGTCGGCGCTGCTGCAAGTCACGCAGAAAGTCGTGTATCTGGAAGAGGGCGATGTGGTTGAGTTGGCGCTGACTGACTATCGCATTTTCGATGCAACTGGGGTCGAGGTAAAGCGCGCAGTTAACATCAGCGAGCTGAACAATGCGAGTGTGGAACTGGGTGAGTACCAGCATTACATGCAGAAAGAGATTCACGAGCAGCCCCAAGCGCTGGCGAACACGTTGGAGTCGGTATGCAACAGTCAGTCTTTGGTACCGGGAATCTTTGGTGCGGAAGCAGCCGGTGCATTTGCACAAATAGATAGCATCCTGATTTTGGCTTGCGGCACCAGCCACCATGCGGGGATGGTGGCGCGCTATTGGTTGGAAGAGCTGGCTGGCATTCCTTGTGTGGTCGAAATTGCCAGCGAATACCGCTATCGAGTGAGCGTCGCAAATCCGCGACAGTTGGTGGTTACTATCTCCCAGTCCGGTGAAACGGCGGATACGCTAGCCGCACTTAATTACGCTAAATCCATAGGACACCTGCACACGTTGGCAATATGCAATGTGCCAGAGAGTGCAATCATCCGCCAATCCAAGATGCGTCTGCTGACCAGAGCGGGCCCGGAAATCGGTGTAGCCTCGACCAAGGCGTTCACCACTCAATTAGCGGCCTTATTCCTGCTGACCCTCGTATTGGCGAAACAACGCGGAAAGCTGAACGAACAACAAGAACAACAGCATCTGCACGACCTGCGCCATTTGCCCAGCGCGGTATTGGCCGTATTGAAGCTGGAGCCGGAGATTGCCAAGTTGGCAAAACATTTTGCCAATAAACATCATGCCCTGTTCCTCGGGCGCGGACTGCATTACCCGATTGCATTGGAAGGCGCATTAAAGCTGAAAGAGATTTCTTATATTCATGCCGAGGCCTATCCCGCCGGAGAGCTGAAGCACGGGCCTTTAGCCTTGGTGGACGAAGACATGCCCGTCATCGCTGTGGCGCCCAACGATACCTTGCTGGAAAAGCTGAAATCCAATTTGCAGGAAGTACGCGCGCGCGGTGGCGAGCTGTATGTTTTTGCAGATGCAGAGACGCGTATTCACTCCAGCGAAGGTGTGCATGTGATGCAAATGCCCGAACACGCGGGTTTTCTAAGCCCTATTCTTCACACGATACCTTTGCAACTGCTGGCATATTACGTGGCATTGCAAAAGGGAACTGATGTTGACAAGCCGCGCAATCTGGCGAAGTCGGTAACTGTCGAATAACCTGAAAAGCTATCAAGCAGGGTTATTCGCCGGGCGACCAAACTCAGTATCGTTCCCACTACGTGGAGAAATCATATGGCGGTCATCGCCGTATTCAATCAAAAAGGCGGGGTAGGCAAGACAACTTCCACCCTGAACATCGTTGCCGGGTTAGCTATTGCCCAGAAACAGCCTATCGCCTTGGACATGGATCCGCAGGGATCACTGAGTCTGGCTTCCGGATTGAAAGATGCTCGAACACAAGGACGCAACATGGCGACCTTCTTCAAGGATAAAACGCCACTAGCTCAACTTTTGCACGACACCCCCGCAGGATGGCAAATAATTCCGTCCTCGATCGAACTGTCAAAAATCGACGCAACTTATGGCAGCGACCCAAATGCGGCCAAGCTGTTGAAACAAGGTTTGAGCGAAGAATTGGCGCTTACGGGCGCACCGATATTAATAGATTGTTGTCCGATGTTGGGAGTGCTTACACTCAACGCATTGCTGGCAGCAGATAGAGTATTGATTCCAGTCGCAGCCGATTTTCTTTCGCAACAAGGCGTGCATCGCCTGGATGCGGCTTTGAACGTTCTGGAAAAGAAACTTCAGCGCAAATTCGAGCGTCGTATCGTGGTCACCCGCTTCGACTCGCGCCGTAAACTTTCTTACGACATCTACGACAAACTGAAAGAACGCTACGGTTCGCAGGTATGCCAAACCCGTGTCGGGGAAAACGTAGCGTTGGCGACTAGCCCGATGCATGGTTTGGATATATTCGCTTTCGGTCCGCATACGCCAGGAGCAGCTGACTACAAAGCCCTGACTATAGAATTGATGAAAAGCGGATTTTTCGACAACTGACAACAGAACGCTAAAAACGCAGTACCAGCGAACACGTCGCAATGATTGCAGCAAGCGCGATCAGCATCAGCCAAAAATTCCGTTTCCTCTGTTGCAGCATGAAGTCGCGCAATACAGCTTCGTACTGCGCAGCGGGATTTTCGTTAAGGCGCTGATGCAGCAAGCGCGGGATTTGCGGCAGCAATATGGCATAACGCGGTGCCTCTTCTTTCAAGGATTTGAGGAAGCCGCGCCAGCCGACCTGCTCATTCATCCAGCGCTCCAGCCAGGGCTTGGCGGTTTTCCACAGATCAAGCTCGGGATCCAACTGTAAACCCAAGCCCTCAATATTGAGCAGCGTCTTTTGCAGCAACACCAGTTGCGGTTGTATCTCCACGCCGAAACGGCGCGACGTTTGGAACAGGCGCAACAACACTTTGCCGAAAGATACCTCGCGCAATGGCCGGTCGAAGATGGGTTCGCAAACCGCGCGAATAGCCGCTTCCAGTTCATCAACACGGGTATGCGCAGGCACCCAGCCCGATTCGATGTGCACCTCGGCCACCCGCTTGTAGTCGCGGTTGAAAAAAGCGATGAAGTTCTGCGCGAGATAGTTTTTGTCGGTATCGCTAAGCGTACCCATGATGCCGAAATCCAAAGCGATGTAGCGCCCGTCGGATGCCACTTGGATATTGCCCGGATGCATGTCGGCGTGGAAAAAGCCATCGCGGAACACCTGCATATAGAAAATTTCAACACCGTCGGAAGCAAGTTTGGAGATATTGATATTTGCGGCGCGCAATGCGTCCATCTGGCTGATCGGAATGCCATACATGCGCTCCATCACAATCACGTTGGTGTCGCACCAGTCCCAGTACATCTCGGGCACCAGCAGTAAATCGGACTTGGCGAAGTTGCGTTTTAACTGGCTGGCGCAGGAAGCCTCGCGCATCAGATCGAGCTCGTCGTGCAGATACTTTTCAAATTCGGCCACAACCAGTTTTGGTTTCAATCGTTTCCCGTCGGCCCACAGACGCTCCATCAATCCGGCGCAGATATCGAGCAAAGCGAGGTCGTGCTCGATGACGTGGACGATACCCGGGCGCAAAATTTTGACGGCTACTTCGCGGCCATCGGGTAACACGGCAAAGTGGACTTGTGCCACAGATGCACTGGCGATGGGGGTTTCGTCGAAGCTGCGGAAAACCTCGGAAAGTTTCTTCTTGTAGATAGATTCCAGAACAGCAACAGCTTGAGCGGAAGGAAAAGGGGGCACTTGATCCTGAAGTTTGGCCAACTCGTCGGCGATATCTATCGGCATCAGGTCGCGCCGTGTAGACAACATCTGGCCGAATTTAACGAAGATGGGCCCCAAACTTTCCAGTGCCAGACGCAAACGTTCAGCGCGCGGCGCCGAAGTATTACGCGCGAACAGAAGAATATTCAGCGGCGTCTGCAACCATCGGGTGCGCTCATGCGCGAGCAAAAACTCATCCAAGCCAAAGCGCAGAACCACATAAAAAATTTTGATAACTCGAAAGATGCGCATTTCTAGGATTTTCCATTGCGTAGAAGATAGGGCTTCAACGGGACATGCAAACAGTAGGTTGTTGGCCTACAGCGGGCGAATTGTACCAAGCGTGGAGCAACGATATGGCAGGTATTTGCAAGCTACAAAACAAAACGGCGCGATACCAATCGCGCCGTTTGGGGGAAGACTATGCAAATTTAGGAAATCTGTTGGATACCGCTCAACAGCCAGACAGCTTTGTCGTCCTTGGTGTTTTTCTGCACGTGCCAGACTTCGTCGAAGTTCTCGGGTGAACCGTTGTTTTCGCGCAATTGCCCGCTCATGCGCACACTGGCGATAGCTGTATCGTTCTCCTGCGCCACTTCCAACAGCTCGGCATTTACCGAAACGACATCGGTTTTTTGCGCAGTATTATCGCGCTCGCGGATCTGCATCGAGATCTCGGCAAACATCTCCGGCGTAGTGTATTCGCGGATATCGTCCAGATCCTTGCGGTCATTCGCGGCTTGCAAGCGGATGAACGAAGTCTTTGCGCTACGCAGGAAAGCTTCCACGGGAAAGTCAGCAGGAATGCTGCTCGGAGCGATAGCGGCAACCGGAGCGGCACTTCCAGACATAAATGGCTGTGCAGGTGCGGATGTTCCTCCATAAGGCGCGCCCGCTCCGGAATATTGCATAGCAGACTGCTGTTTTTTGCGATACATCGAGATCAGCAACATCACCACGGCCCCGGCAGCTAGCGCCATCAAAATACCGCCCATCGCGCCGCCCAATCCACCTAATCCGCCGCTGGCGAATAAAGCACCCAAACCAGCGCCGATGGCCAGACCGGCCAGAGGACCGAGCCATTTATTGCCAGCAGCAGGTGGTGTAGCAGGCGCAGCTGCCGGTGCGGGTGCGGCCGTAGGGGCTTTCTGGGTCTGTTGCGGGGACATGGAGCGTTGCTTGCCGATGCTGCTGCCGCCCCCAAGACGTTTTGCTTCGGCAGTGGTTGCAAGCAAAGAAAGGCTGGAAAGAACGATGGTCAATAACAACAAGAAACGTTTCATGTAATTCCTCAAAGTGGTTGATAAATTAAGCGTACTCACTAAATGATGACGATATTATAAACTTCAATACCGAGTTTACGACAAGAACGGTCTGACGAAGTTCAAAGGCGAGCCATTTAGCGGGTGCGAGAAGCATACTGAACTGGCATGCAACATCAAGCGTGTTGCATTATACGCATTACCATATAACGCATCGCCGAGAATGGGATGGTCGATAGCTGCCATATGTACGCGTAATTGATGAGTGCGCCCGGTGACGGGTTCAAGTTCCAAGCGGCTGGTATCGGACCCCGCATCGTAGGCCAGCAATGAATAGCGCGTTAGTGAAGGCTTGCCAATTGCCATATCGATTCTGCGCAATGGTCGGTTCGTCCAATCCGCCACGATAGGCAGATTCACCTCACCCGTCACGGGTTCAATCTTGCCAGCCACCACAGCCACATAGCGTTTATCCACTTCCCGTTCGCGAAACATCTGCGACAAGCGACGTTGCATATCGATCCCGCGCGCAAACACCATCAAGCCGGAGGTCGCCATATCCAGACGATGCACTACCAACGCGTCGCTAAATTTTTGCTGAAGCCGTGAAGAAAGACAATCCTGCTTGTCCGTCCCGCGTCCCGGCACGGACAGCAATCCGGCGGGTTTGTTTACCACCAGCAAAGATTCATCGGCGTAGATAACCTCCAAATCGTCGCAAGGCGGGATGTAGGCAGCAAGAACAATGTTCACAGCTTGACGTGGAATTAATGCGTTTTGCCAGACTTCAGCCAAACGCCGGTGAGCGATTTCTGTCCGGCGCTTTCGCCCAAAAAGGGAAATCCATACATTTCCGCGAGCATGCGCAACAGCGAATAGTGGTTGATGCGCTGCATGGAATTGCCGGGCTTGATCATTTCTCCCACAAACATCGTAGCGACACGATTGCCTTCCGAGCCATCGTCTTCATCCCAGGTCACGATCAGCAAACTGTTGTGCGACATTGCCCATTGCGCGTACTGTTCCAAGTTCTTTTCCAGCCACGCATCACCCCGCGCGATACTACCGTCGTGCATGTCGTTGAGCTGATCGGGCATTACCAAAGACACGGTGGGCAGTTTGGCATAGTCATGCGGAAACGCGCTGAACGGCTGGTTGAATGCGGCCAGTTCTTTCCAGTTTGCCGCCGGGTTGTGCTTGCGCATATAAGCGCCATACATGCAGCCCGCATAGCCAGTCTCCGGCATGGATTCCGAGTAACTCACGAAGCTCAGATTCCGCGCGATCAAAGCAGCGGCAAGGTTGTCTCCGGCTAAGTTCAGCGGACAGGCATTGCTGCCGATGCCGCGCGTAGTCCCGGAAAATAGAGCCAGATAATTCGGCTGGCTCGGATGGGTGACGCCATAAGAATTGGTGAACAGCGCGCCGCGCCGCGCGAGCGCGTTGATGTAAGGAGCCTGCTTGTTGCCGATGATTTGGGAGAAAGACTTGTTCTCTTCCACTACGATGACGATATGGTCGGGGCGCGGCAACGCCTCGGCAGCAAGAGCGACTTGCGTTGCCAGAAGCAGAGCTAACAGGATAATACGCATCATATTTTCTTCACAAACTCGGACTTTAACGACATCGCACCGATGCCGTCGATCTTGCAGTCGATGTCATGGTCGCCCTCGACCAGACGGATATTCTTCACCTTGGTTCCTACCTTGACCACCGCAGACGACCCTTTGACCTTCAAGTCTTTGATCACCGTAATCGAGTCGCCGTCGGCAAGCACGTTGCCGACGGCATCGTGGATAACGCGCTGTTGTTCAACACTCTCAACGGGAGCGTCCTTCGACCATTCATATGCGCATTCGGGGCAGACATAATTGCTGCCATCTTCGTAAGTGAATTCCGAACCGCATTTGGGACATTTGGGTAAACCGCTCATGGAGACTCCTGAAATAAATTTAGCAAAATTTGAATTTAGAGGGATTGGCATGATACTGCAAACCCAAGTGGTCGAAAGTCAGCGATCTGCTATTGCGCTCCAAGCCCGCCTTGCAGGATACTGCGCGCTGCTCAACTGTCATTGAATCCCAATTATCATGTCACAGTCTTCTGCCCAAAATCCCGCCGAGTTCGTTGCATGGTTCCGCTCCGTCGCACCCTATATCAATGCGTTCCGGGGCAAGACGTTTGTCATCGCATTCGGCGGCGAAGTCGTGGCGGACGGCAAGTTCGTCGAACTTACGCACGACTTCAATTTGCTTGCCAGCCTGGGTGTGCATCTGGTGTTGGTGCATGGAGCACGCCCTCAAATCGAACAACATCTGTCGCGCAACGACATTTCCGACCATTACCATCAGGGCATCCGTTTGACCGATGTCGAGACTTTGCAATGCGTGAAAGAGGCTGTCGGGCGCACGCGCCTGGAGGTTGAGGCATTGCTGTCGATGGGCTTGGCCAATTCACCGATGGCCAATGCGGATATTCGCGTAGCCGGCGGTAACTTCATTACCGCGCAGCCGATGGGTGTAATCAACGGCGTAGACCTGCTACATACCGGATGTGTGCGTAAAGTGGATGTGGCCGCGATCAAGGATAGGTTGGAGTTCAATGAGGTAGTGTTGCTTTCGCCGCTCGGCTACTCGCCTACCGGAGAAGTGTTCAATCTGACGCTGGAAGATGTCGCCACGACCACGGCGATTGCTTTGGATGCGGACAAGCTGATCTTCCTGATGGATACCGACGGCGTCATGGACAAGCAGGGCAAACTGTTGCGCGAGTTGACCATCGTCTCCGCCAACGAGGTCTTGTCCGGTAAGCGCAAACTGCCCGACGATGTGGGCCTATTTTTACCTTGTGCCGTGCGCGCCTGCGAAGCCGGTGTCGCACGTACTCATTTGATCAGCCGTCATCAGGATGGTGCGCTGCTGCAAGAATTGTTCTCTGATGTCGGCATTGGCAGCATGGTTGTGGAAAGCACGCTGAACACCATACGCGATGCCACTATCGACGATGTCGGAGGCATTTTGCAACTGCTGCAACCATTGGAAGCTGAGGGTGTTCTGGTGCGGAGGTCACGCGAATTGCTGGAACGCGAAATTGAGCGTTTTGTGGTGATGGAACACGACCACCGCATTATCGGGTGTGGTGCCTTGTATCCGTTCCCGGATGAAAAAGCGGCTGAACTGGCCTGCATGGCCGTTCACGCCAATTATCGTCGGCACGGTTACGGGGATGCGCTGCTCAATCACATGAGCAAGGAGGCGCTTGCGCAGCGTTTCAAAAAATTGTTCGTATTGACTACGCGCACGGCACATTGGTTTGTCGAGCGCGGATTTAAAGAAGGTGATCCGAGCCAGCTTCCCGCCGAGAAAAAAGCGCTGTATAACTATCAGCGCCGCTCGAAAGTGTTTATAAAAACGTTAAAATAAAATAGTTCAGACAGGCAATTGTTACAGCTTGTCATCAGCGCGTCACAATAGACGCTTAGTATTTAACCCGATATGGAGTCGATAAATGGCAAGAATGGTGCAGTGCGTAAAACTCGGTCGCGAAGCGGAGGGGTTGGATCGTCCGACATACCCGGGGCCGTTGGGACAGCGGATCTACGAGAACGTGTCGAAGGAAGCGTGGCAGGGCTGGATCAAATTTCAGACCATGCTGGTGAACGAAAATCGGCTCAACTTGGCGGACGCGAAAGCCCGCAAGTATCTGGCCGAACAGATGGAGAATTATTTCTTTGGCGCCGGCACTCAGATGCCGCCGGGATTCATCCCCCAAGCTCACTAAAACAGGTCGTCAAAGTGGTAAAAAAATATCCCCCGCAACAATTTCTGAACCGGGAACTCGGATTGCTGGAGTTCAACCGGCGCGTTTTGGCACAAGCTGAGAATCCCAACATTCCGCCGCTGGAGCGCCTCAAATATCTGTGTATCGTCAGCAGTAATCTGGACGAGTTTTTTGAAATTCGAGTGGCGGGATTAAAAGAGCAGGTCAAGCTCGGTGCAGTCACTACCGGCCCGGACGGACTCGATGCCCCGCAAATTCTCAAGCGGGTACGCGATCAGGCACATAAAATCATCGAGCAACAGTATCAGATCTTCAATAACGATCTGGTTCCCACACTGGCGACTGCGGGTGTGCACTTTCTGCGCCGCACGCACTGGAACGAAGTGCAAAGTGCTTGGGTAAAAGATTTTTTTCTGCGCGAAGTGATGCCGATACTCACCCCCATCGGGTTAGATCCATCGCACCCTTTTCCGCGCGTGCTCAACAAAAGCTTGAATTTTGCAGTCGAGCTCAGCGGCAAAGATGCTTTTGGACGCAATTCCGCCAAGGCCATAGTGCAAGCCCCGCGCGTACTGCCGCGCGCGATCAAAATGCCGTCCGACATCGCGGGATGCGAACACGGTTTTGTGTTCCTGTCGTCCATATTGCATGCGCATGTCGGCGAATTATTTTCCGGAATGGACGTGTTGGGCTGTTATCAGTTCCGCGTCACGCGCAATAGCGATCTGTTCGTGGACGAAGAAGAAGTAAAGAATTTGCGCATCAGCCTGCAGGGCGAGTTGCCGCAGCGCCATTTCGGCGATGCGGTACGTCTGGAAGTCGCGGATAACTGTACGCCGGAAATGTCCGAATTTTTGTTGCAGCAATTCGATCTTCAGCCCGAGGACTTGTATCGCGTGCATGGCCCGGTCAATCTGGTGCGATTGATGCGTATACCGGATGAGGTAGAGCGCGACGATTTGAAGTTCCCTTCTTTTGTGCCGGGCATGCCACCCAGCCTGCAAAAAAAAGGCGCGGACATGTTCAAGCTCATCCGCAAAGGCGATGTGCTGCTGCATCACCCCTATCAGTCTTTTCGCCCGGTGATCGACTTCATCCAGCAGGCAGCTGCCGATCCTAATGTGGTCTCCATCAAGCAAACTGTCTACCGCACCGGCGCGGATTCCGCCCTGATGGAAGCGCTCATTGCCGCCTCTCAAGGCGGTAAAGAGGTCACGGTGGTGGTGGAATTGCTGGCGCGCTTCGATGAAGAGGCCAATATTAATTGGGCGAGCCGTCTGGAACAGGCGGGCGCGCACGTCGTATACGGCGTAGTCGGACACAAGACACATGCCAAAATGCTGATGGTGATACGCCGCGAAGATGGAAAGCTGCGGCGCTATGTACATCTGGGCACCGGCAACTACCATCCGCGCACCGCCAAGCTCTACACGGATTTCGGACTGTTCACCTGCAACGAAGATATGTGTTCCGATGTGAACCAGATATTCGTCCAGCTCACCGGATTGGGCAAAGCCAGCAAGTTAAAACACTTGTGGCAATCCCCTTTTTCGCTGCATAGCCAAGTACTGCGCGCGATTCAGAATGAAACCAAACTGGCCAAGGCCGGCAAGAATGCCCAGATTATTGCCAAGATGAATGCCCTGCTCGAACCAGAGATCATCATGGCGCTGTATGAAGCTTCGCGCGCGGGCGTAAAGATCGATTTGATCGTGCGCGGCGTATGCGCATTGCGTCCGGGCGTGCCGGGTTTGTCCGACAACATCAGCGTGCGCTCCGTTATCGGGCGTTTCCTCGAACACACGCGCATCTTTTATTTCCGCAACGATCTCGCGCACGATGTCTATCTGTCGAGTGCGGATTGGATGGATCGCAACTTCTTCCGTCGCATTGAGGCGTGTTTTCCGCTGCTAGATAACAAGCTGAAGAAGCGTGTTATCGACGAGGGATTAAAAACCTACCTGCAAGATAATTGTCAGGCGTGGGAAATGGACGGTGACGGAGGCTGGCACTTGAAAACTACGCGCAGCACGTCACCGAAATGCGCGCAGACATTGCTGCTGGAAAGTCTGGCCAGCAAACCTGTCGTCACCGCTGAAAATGCGTAGCTTTCGACGGGTTCAGGTTTTGGCAGGGCGGCCGGTTTTGATCTTCTCTAAATTGGCTATAGATTGCTTCAACTGAGCGGCAGTTAGTTTGGCCAAAACTTGCAGCCCCGCACGCAGCAATTCGCTTTTCTTCACATGCAGCCCGGCTTTTAACGCTTTTTGCTTGATCTCGGCGATGATGTCGTAATCCGCTTGCGGCATGGTAAAGCTATCGCGCACCACTTTTATTTTGCCCTCGTTTTTTTTCTCTTTCTTGGCTTTCTTTTCGGGCTTGGCGACAGTGGATTTAGGTGCTGCCGCTTTGCGCGGCGCAGGGGTTTTTTTGGCTAGCGGTTTTGTAACAGCCTTTGTTGGGATGATATTTTCGGTCATGCTGATCTCCTTAATTTGGGTATGGTGAATTCAGTATATACGGGGCGCGCTCAAAAACCAAGTGCAACATTTTTGGGAGAAAATGTTGCATGGGAAAAATATACAAGCAGTTGAGTGTTGAAGAGAGAACGATGATCCAG
>WSYA01000019.1 GCA_009773615.1 Gallionellaceae bacterium | reverse complement strand
GCTCGACCCGTTCAACCACGAAGTGGTGGGCTGGTCGCTGAAGCCGCGCATGACGGCGGACATCGTGACCGATGCGCTAACCATGGCGTGGTTCCGCAAAAAACCGGCAGCGGGACATATCCATCATTCGGATCGGGGAAGTCGGTACGCCAGTCACATATTTCAGGCCAAGCTGGCTGAATATGAAATGATCTGCTCGATGATCGGAGCGCTCGTGTCGGGTTACGCAAGCTAACCCGACCTGCGTTTGAATCCCAACAGATTTATCCTCTCAGCTTCGCAAATGCTGCCGCCATTGCATTACCCTGTGCGGGTTGACGTTCATCCTGCCGTTTATGCTGGGCTATTCGCTTCGCGTCATTTTGTTTGTCTGCGGGCATGGCCGCTTTGCCGCTTGAAGCCGCAGTGTCGGTCAGGCGCATGGTGAGAGCGATGCGTTTACGTTTTTCGTCGACTTCCAGCACTTTGACTTTGACCACTTGTCCGGCCTTGACGACGGTGTGCGGGTCCTTGACGAAGGTGTTGGAGAGGGCGGAGATGTGTACCAAGCCATCCTGATGCACGCCGATGTCCACGAATGCGCCGAAGGCGGCGACGTTGGTGACCACGCCTTCCAGAATCATGTCGGGTTTCAGGTCTTTTAATTCTTCCACGCCTTCCTTGAAAGTGGCGGTGGTGAATTCGGGGCGCGGGTCGCGGCCGGGTTTATCCAGCTCTTTCAAAATATCGGCGATGGTCGGGATGCCGAATTTTTCGTCTGCGTATTTGGATGGGTTCAAGGATTGCAGCAGCTTGCTGTCGCCGATGATTTCTTTGATGTCCTTCTTCAGGTCGGCGAGGATTTTTTTCACCAAAGGATACGACTCGGGGTGAACACCTGATGCATCCAGCGGATTTTCTCCACCCATGACGCGCAAGAATCCCGCAGCTTGTTCAAAGGCTTTTTCGCCCAGACGCGGCACCTCCAGTAGGGCTTTGCGCGAAGTGAACATGCCTTTTAGGTCGCGGTGCGCAACGATGTTTTGCGCGACGGCGCTGCTCAAGCCGGAGACACGCGCGAGCAGGGGCGCCGAGGCGGTGTTCACGTCCACGCCCACTTTGTTGACGCAATCTTCCACCACGGCATCAAGCGAACGCGCCAATTGGAATTGGCTTACGTCGTGCTGATACTGGCCGACGCCGATGGCCTTGGGGTCGATCTTCACCAGTTCGGCCAGCGGGTCTTGCAGGCGGCGCGCGATGGAGACTGCGCCGCGCAACGACACATCCATGTCTGGGAATTCGCGCGAGGCGAATTCGGACGCGGAGTAAACCGACGCGCCCGCTTCGGAGACGACGATCTTGCTGAGGTTCAAATCGGGACGCGCCTTGATCAGGTCTTGCGCCAGTTTGTCGGTCTCGCGCGAAGCCGTGCCGTTGCCGATGGAGATCAACGCGACTTTATGTTTCTCGGCCAGCTTGGACAGCGTGTACAGCGAACCGTCCCAATCGTTCTTGGGCTGGTGCGGATAGATCACGGCAGTATCGACCACCTTGCCGGTGGCATCGACCACGGCGACTTTCACGCCGGTGCGCATGCCGGGGTCTAGCCCCATGGTGGCGCGCGGGCCTGCGGGCGCGGCCAGCAGCAGGTCTTTCAGGTTGCGCGCGAAGACGTTGATCGCCTCGGTCTCAGAGCGTTCGCGCAGCGTGCCGCGCAGCTCGGTTTCCAGATGCAGGAAGCTCTTCACGCGCCAGGTCCAGCGCACAGTGTCGGCCAGCCATTTGTCGGCGGGACGGTCTTTGTTGGCGATGCCGAAGCGCGCGGCGATGCGGCCTTCGCACGGGTTGAACGGCGCATCCCATTTCGGCTTTTCAACCTCGCTGTCGAGGCGTAATGCGACGTTGAGCATCTCTTCGCGGTTGCCGCGAAACACGGCCAGCGCGCGGTGCGAGGGAATGGTGGCTATGGTTTCGGAATAGTCGAAGTAGTCGGAATACTTTGCTGCGGCCTCTTCTTTGCCTTCGATTACTTTGGTTTCGAGTATGCCATGCGCTTGCACATAGACGCGCAATTCGTTTAGCAACTCGGCATCTTCGGCAAAACGTTCCATCAGGATTTGGCGCGCACCATCCAGCGCGGCCTTGGTGTCCGGTACGCCGGGATTGTCGCCATTCGCGGTGGAGAAGGCGGGCTTCAAATAGGTCGCCGCTTCCGTTTCGGGATTCAGCATCGGGTCGGCCAGCAGAGCTTCGGCCAAAGGCAGTAATCCCGCTTCCAGCGCGATCTGCGCCTTGGTGCGGCGCTTGGGTTTGTAGGGGAGATACAAGTCCTCCAGCCGTGTCTTATCTTCTGCTTGGGAGATCGCCCCCAGCAACTCCGGCGTCATTTTGTTCTGCTCCTGAATGGAGGCGATGATCGCGCAACGGCGCTCTTCCAATTCGCGCAAATAGCGCAGGCGCTCTTCCAGCAAGCGCAATTGAATATCGTCCAGACCGCCGGTGACTTCTTTGCGGTAACGGGCGATGAAGGGCACGGTGGCACCTTCGTCTAGGAGTGATACGGCGGCGGCGACTTGCGCGGCTTTGGCGTTGAGTTCGAGGGCGAGGCGTTGTTCGATAGAGGGTAGCATAAAATATTGGTAGGCAAAAAAGGGTGGTTAAAAATAAGGGGGATTTGCGTAGGTCGGGTTAGCGGCTTTTCGCGTAACCCGACGAGGGGTAGCGATGCACACAAAAACGTTGGGTTACGCTGCGCTAACCCAACCTACATTTGGGGATTAAATCGGGTGCAATGTTCCATCAACTAATTTTAATTGCCGCTGCATACGGCTGGCGAGGTCGAGGTCGTGGGTGACGACGATGAAGCTGGTTTGCAAGCGTTCGTTGAGCGACTGCATCAATTCAAATAATGCGCTGGCGCTGGCACGGTCGAGATTGCCGGTAGGTTCGTCTGCCAGCACACAGTCCGGCTCGGTAACCAGAGCGCGGGCAACCGCGACGCGTTGACGTTCGCCGCCGGAAAGTTCGGAGGGGAGGTGTTGGATGCGGTGCGCCAGCCCCACCCATTCCAGCATTTGCGCGGCGACGGGTTCTGCCTGTTTGCGCGCCATGCCGCGAATCAGCAGCGGCATGGCGACGTTTTCCAGCGCGGTGAATTCGGGGAGGAGATGGTGGAACTGGTACACGAAGCCCAGCGAGCGATTACGCATTTCACCGCGTTGCGTCTCGTTCATGCTCACAACATCTTGTCCCATGATCTGCACGCTGCCGCTGGAGGCGTTGTCCAGTCCCCCGAGCAAATGCAGCAAAGTGCTCTTGCCTGAACCGGAACTTCCGATGATGGCAATGCGTTCGCCGCGCGCCACGTCCAAATTTACGCCGTTCAATACCGGGACGTTGAGTGAGCCCTGTGCAAACGTCTTGCGCAGGTCGCGGCAGGAGATGATCGACTCACTCATAGCGCAACGCCTCCGCAGGTTGCGTTTTGGAGGCGCGCCAGCTCGGATACAGCGTGGCGATCAGACTGATAGCGAAAGAGAAGGCGGCAACGACCACCACATCGCCTTGTTGCAAATTCGAAGGCAGGTCGGTTATGAAGTAGATGTCCTTGGCCAGAAATTGCACGCCGAACAGGTGCTCGATGAACGGCACGATGCTGCCGATATTCAGCGCGACAAGAATGCCGCCGATCACGCCAGTCACTGCGCCGACCAAACCGATCAGCACGCCCTGCACCATGAATATTTTCATGATGCTGGCGGGCGATGCGCCCAGCGTGCGCAAGATGGCGATATCTGCCTGTTTGTCGGTGACGGCCATGACCAGCGTGGAGACGATGTTGAACGCGGCAACGGCGACGATGAGCGAGAGAATGATGAACATCATTTTCTTTTCCATTTGTACGGCGCGGAAATAGTTTGCGTTCTGGCGCGTCCAGTCGGTGGCATAGATGTCTCTGGGCAGCATGCTTTCCAGTTCCTGTGATACGCGCTGCGCGCGGTCAAGATCGCGCAAGCGTGCGCTGATACCGCTGACGGCATCGCCCATGCGATAGAGTTTTTGCGCATCGTTGAGGTGGATCAGCGCCAGCGCATTGTCGTAAGGCGACATGCCAACCTCGAAGATGCCCACTACATGGAACTGTTTGAGACGCGGAACCATGCCGGCGGGCGTGATCTGTCCCTGCGGCGTGATGAGCAGGATATTGTCGCCGATACGTGCGGCCAGCGCGCGCGCAAGGTCGCTGCCCAGCACGATGCCGAATTCTCCGGCACGCAGCTCGCTGAGCTTGCCCGCCTTCATTTTTTCGTCGAGCCCGGTGAGCTGGTTTTCGCCTTTTGGAACGATGCCGCGCACCATGATCCCCTGCACATTGTCATTTTGCGACAACATCCCCTGTCCGGTGACGTAAGGGGAGGCACCTTGCACGTCGGGATTGGCGCTTACAATATCCATAATCGGCTGCCATGCGGCCAGCTGACCGCTATCTCCTGTCACCTGCAAATGGGGCGTTACGCCCAGAATGCGCGCACGAATCTCTTTCTGGAAACCGTTCATGACCGACAGCACGATGATGAGTGCAGCCACGCCCAGCGCGATGCCCAGCATGGAGATCATCGAGATGAAGGAAATGAAGTGGTTGCGGCGCTTGGCGCGAGTGTAACGCAGACCGATGAATAGTTCGTAGGGGCGCAAGATGGAGACGGCTAAATTTGACAGATGCTAGTTTGCCACAAGTTAAAGGCGATATAAAAAATCATTCAAATTATAAATGAATAATATTGACCCTGATTATGTCGAGGCATAGTATTAAAGCAAGACTATAGGGTTATTAAAAGTTCCAACAAATTATGAACAACTTTTATGTGTGGGGTTTTGTTTTTATGGGTATGGTGTCGCTCACAAGTGAGAGTGTTGCTCAAGAAAGCAAGAAGCCGTGGTTTAAGGTTGTGATTCCGGCTAAAGCAGAAACGTCAGCAAAGGCGGGTCTGAAAAATACCCAGATTCAGCCGGCCGTACCGGTTGCCCCGATTAACAAAGATTTATTAGACGCATTGTTGGGCAAAGCCGATGCGCTGATGAAAAGCGGCAAGCAGACTGAAGCCTACGCTCTGCTTGAGCCCGAAGAAGGCGAATATTCCGGCGAACTCGGGTATGACTATCTGCTGGGGATAGCGGCACTGGATAGCGGCAAACCGGATCGCGCCACGATCGCCTTTGAGCGTGTTCTGATCATCGATCCAAATTTTGCCGGAGCAAGGCTTGATATGGCACGAGCGTATTTTATGATGGGCAGCGATGACCTCGCCCAACAAGAGTTCGAGACTGTGCTCTCGCAAAGCCCGCCGCCGCAGGTGATTGAAGTGGTGAAAAAATTTCTGGAAGGTATAGAGGAGCGCAGAAAAGCCAAGATACAGCTGCTGACCTTCTATTTGGAAAGTGCCGCCGGATACGACGACAACATCACAGCGGCAACCCCTAATTTCACCAGCGGAATTCAGGGCGCTTATGGTTTTGCCAACGTGTTGCCAACCGGCAGCTCACTTCTCTATTACGGTACGTATGAGAACTTGTCGGCAGGCATGGACTACAACAGGAAAATAAGCGAAGAGAATGGCGTGAGTTTTTTTGCAGGAGCCGACGCTAAAAAGCGTTTTTACAATACGCTCAATGAAATGAACAATGCGAATCTGGATCTGCGCGCAGGAATGTCCGTTGCCAAGGGCGATAACACTTACAAGTTGACGACGACATACGGGAAATACCTCCAGGCCGGTTTCGTGCGGAATTCGGACAACAACCGCAACACTGCGGGTGTCAGCACGGAATGGAAGCGCGCCTTCGGCGAGCGAGATCAAATGACCTGGTCGTTACAATATAGTCAGCCCAGATATCTGATGGCATCGACACAAGATACCAATCAGGTTTCGCTTGCGGCTTCCTGGTTGCATATTTTTGAGGGAGATAAAAATCCGCTGATATTCGCCAGTTTGAGCCGAACCTCGGATCGTGCAGTAATGGCGCTGGCTTCCGGAGCGAATATGAGCCGCACTGGGACGAGCCTGATGATGCACTCCCAAATAACTCCGATAGCAAATACTGATTTTTTCTTGTCCGGCGGTGTGTCGCTCCGGCATGACGATAGTCCGAATGCGAGATCGAGTCTCACAACCGCTTTTTATGCGAAAGATGAGACCCAGAATCTGAGTGTGGGTGTCACGGCGCGTCCTTGGGTCAAGTGGACGATTAAAGGTGTGGTCGCTTGGACCAATAACTTGTCGAATCTCGCTTTGTATAAGTACCAGAAATTGGATAGTTCCATTTCGATACGCAGAGATTTTTAGTATTTGTTGCCTGTTACCTGGAGTCGATTATGGAATCTATTGTGATCAGGAACGTTTTATTTGTCTTGCTGTTAGCGTGTTTGCCGGTTGCCGAGGGTTACGCGGCGGCGGGTAAATTCAATTTCGTCATCGGCGACGTACGGGTGGTGAACGCATCGGGTGAGCGCAAGGCCGTGCGCGGGGGAGAGGTCGAGGCAAACGATACCATCATTTCGGGTAAAAATAGTATGGCGCAGTTGCGCTTGTCGGATGGAGCGTTCATCGCACTGCGTGCCGATACCGAATTGCGCATCGACAAATATCAGTACGACAGCAAGAAGCCCGAAGCAAACGATACGGTGTTGTCGCTGGCAAAAGGAACGATGCGGGCTTTTACCGGAGCGATCGCGAGTATAAACAAAGAGCGTTTCAAAATGAAAACTGCGACCGCGACGATCGGTATTCGCGGCTCCGGTAACGTGTTGAATTTCTCGCCGGTAGGGAATTTGACGCTGAACCATACCATTCTAGGGAGTCATGTCGTAACGACTTTTGACCCGAGCGGGGTGATGCGTACATTGGTGTCAATGCCGGGGCAAACTGTTCAGGTTAATCCTGCGGGCGTCATGCGCTTTGTGCCTACACCGGCATTTATTTTGGAGGCAGTGACTGCTTCCCGCAAAACGGAACCAGATCAGCCGCAATCTGCTGCAAAATCAAATCAGCCGGGCCAGCCCGCTGAAAATAAGAAACAGGTCCAAGGTGCCGGAACGGAGCCGCAACCGGGTAAGGGAAATGCGCCGCAATCCCCTGCGCAGGGTGGGGATGCATCGGCCCAAGGCGAGCCGGGTGCGATGCCCGGAGGCCCAATGGGAGGGGCTCCTTTTGCTGAAGGTGCTCCTGTGCCAGGAACCGGAGCTCCGGGAATGGAAGCTCCCGGAATGTATGGTACACCAGCAATGGACCCTGCACTGGCGGTAGGCGGGATAGCGCCGGGGATGTACGGTGCTGTCCCAATGCCGACAACAACGCTCGGCATGTATGGTGTCCCAGCGATGGATCCCACGATGATGGCTGGTGGAATGACTCCTAGTATGTACGGGGCCGGAGCTGGAGTGTACGGGGCCGGAGCTGGAGTGTATGGGGCCGGGGCTGGAGTGTATGGGGCCGGGGCTGGAGTGTACGGGGCAGGGGCTGGTGCGTACGGGGCAGGGGCTGGTGCGTACGGAGCAGGGGCGGGAACGTATGGAACAGGGCCACTATCAATTAATACGACGCCGATTAATACTGCGCAAATCTATCCCGCGCAAATCAATACGGTGCCAATCTATACCGCTAATCCCTATGCATGGGCATATGACGCGAACGGTAATTTGCTGCCGGGCTATACTTTGGTGAATGGAGTGCCCACGTTGTCAACGGCAGCTTCAGGAGTGGGATGCTCCGGTGCAGGCGCGGGAAGCATATCCGGAACCTTGTACTGTGATGGCAAAACATGGATACAACCGGCAGTGGATCAGCCCTGTGGTGCGACGGGTATTGTCGTTGGAACATTCACCTGTTCGGGTGGGATATGGGTATCGACAACGACTACGACTACGACTACGACTACTGCAACAGGGGCATGTACTACCGGAAGCGTGTCTGGAGGGCAGTACTGTGATGCCGGAAATTGGATCACCCCCGCTGTGAATACGGCCTGTACCGCAGTAGCGGGTACTGTTGTCGGAACGTTCACTTGTTCGGGCGGTATCTGGATAACAACAACGACGACGACAGCAGCAGCGGTAGGAGGGGCATGTTCGGGGGCGGGGAGCGTATCGGGATCGCTTTATTGCAACGGATCGACTTGGGCTTCACCTGCTACGGTACAGGCAGCGGTAGCCGCTGGAGGCGCATGTACTGCGGGAACAGTGTCAGGCATTTACTACTGCAACGTTTCGACTTGGGCCACACCCGCTGTAGGTGGGGCATGCGGGCTGGCTGCGGGCACGGTGGTCGGGAACTTCGAGTGTAGCGGCACTGTTTGGATAGCTGCCACTTATGCAACGCCAGCGGCCGCAACAGCTCCGACTGTAGGCATGATGTACGATGCGTTTGCTGCTTTGGTGACTATTCCAACGGGCGGGTACCGGAATATCTTTTATTCCTATGCCACGGCGGGAAATGTTCCGGCAATGGAGTTTGCCAGAGATAACACCGTTGTTGCAGCGGGATCGCCCACAACGACTTTTGCAGCGCCTTCCACAAATGGGACAGCAACAAGCAGCACTAATGCGGCGAATTTTACGGTGGGAAGCTCGCTGGTGGATTTTGGTTATGACTCGGTGTCCGGTATGAGTTGGGGGCGCTGGCAAGGGAGTTGGCTGGCAACAGGGGCTAATCCGGTCACTGCGGTATCAACGAATAACCTGCATTGGTTCGCGACATCGGTGCAAACGCAGGCAGTCACCTTGCCGGTGACGGGAACATGGAATTACACATTGGTGGGAAATACCAATCCTACTGATAATGCGGGGGTGGTTGGGACGCTTAACTCTGCGACGTTCAGTGCCAACTTTACGGCTCAAACAGTGAACGTCGGCATCAATGTGAGCATGCCAGCTTCCTCTGCAAATGCCGCGCTCCCGGTGACCCTCAATGCCACTGCAACGGCTGTGCCAATCCTGGCGGGAGGTAACTTTAAAACCTCAGCGCCAACCGTGACTTGTACCGCAGGAAATTGCGGCGCAACTAGTGGCGCAATCGGTGGTCATTTCTCCGCACCGAACGGTGCCGGTGTGGGCGTGGGTTATGGTTTGAATAACGGTACGCAGACAATAAATGGTGTGGCGGTGTTTCGTCATTAGGGTGGGGTTTGGGGTAATTTTTCGGGGAGAATTTTATGTTGAAAAGAGCCTTGTGGCTGATGCTGGGAACCTTGAGCGTATTAACGATGAGTTCTGCGTATGCGGAAGATAAGGCGACCAAAGTGAACGGGGTCGCCATTCCGCAGGCTCGCATCAATTTGCGCGTTAAAGTTGCTCTGGCTCAGGGGCAGGCGGATACGCCGGCTTTGCGCAATGCTATCCGCGAAGAAATGATCAACGTTGAAGCGATGTCACAGGAAGCCGTAAAGCTGGGCTTGAGTACTGATGCCGATGTGGTGCAGCAACTGGAAATGGCTAAGCAGTCCGTATTGGCAGGTGCTTATATCCAGAATACAACTTCCAAAAAAACGATCAGCGAAGATCAGATCAAGCAGGAATATGAGCGGGTGAATTCCACGCTGGATAAAAAGGAATATAACGTCCGTCTTATTCTGGTCGCGACTGAAGCAGAGGCCAAAACAATTATTTCCCAGTTGGGCAAAAATGAGCCATTTGAAAAGCTGGCTCAAAAATCCAAAGATGCCAATTTAGCCGTACGCGGCGGTGCATTGGGATGGGTGCGGCCGAGTGGCTTTGTGCCGGCATTGGGCAGCGCGATCCAGAAGCTGTCCAAGGGGAGCTATACCAATGAGCCTGTGCAGACGCAATATGGCTGGAATATTATCAAGGCGGACGATGAGCGTGCCGTCATTCCTCCTGCGCTGGCTGAAGTGAGGCCGCAGTTGCTGCAACGTCTGCAACAACAGGCGATTCAAAAGGTCATCGCCGATCTTCGTGCCAAGACCAAAGTCGAATAATCAGGGTGTGCTGCGAATCGTATTTGCCGCCCTGATTCCACTCATCACCGCGCCTTCCAGCGTTGCAGGATAATCGCCTGCGGTAAAGTCTCCCGCCAACAGCAAGTTGTTGATGGGGGTAATCTGGGCGGGGCGGAGCAGATTCACGTCGCAGGAAAACGTGGCGCGTTTTTCTGCGATGACTTTGTGCCACAGCGGCGCGTCGGTGATGCCGAATTGTTCGCGTAGTTCCTGAGCAACTTTCTTTCCCAGCTGTGCGTGATCCAATTCCTGATGCAGACCTTCCGCGCTGATGACGGCGGCGATGAGGCCGTGTTGACCGGCGATCCGGCCTTTGTCGAACAGCCATTGCGCAAAGCAGCGGTCGAAACCCAGCATGGGGTGGGGCAGGGTGACATGGGCGGGATATTGCAGATACACGGTGTAGATGGGCTGATAGGGGATAGCGTCGATTTGATCCGCAACGGGGATAAGTGCCGGTACGGCGCGGAACAGGCGCGAGATATTTGCGGGCGAGGCGGCGCAGATGACGTGGCTGAAGCGTTGCGTACCTTGCGCGGTGAGCAGTTCAACGCCGTCGTCCAGAGGAACGATAGCTTCCACGCCGCAGGAGGTTAGCACCGTCCCGCCATGCTTTTTTACATACTGTGCTGCGCGATCCGGGAACAGCGCGGAAAAATCCAGGCGCGGCAACAGCATTTCGCTATCCGCAAAACTGCCATTCAAACTGTCGCGCAGCACGTTCAGCAACACTTGCGCGGAAGCCTTGTGTGTCGGCGTGTTCAGCGCCGAAATACATATGGGTTCCCACATCAGCCGTATCAAGTCTTCGCTTTGACCGTGTGCGCCCAGCAGATCCAGCGCGCTGATGTCGTGTGCCAGTTTGAACTTGATGTCACGCATGGCCAGCATGAAGCGGGCCGCCTGAATGCGTTCGCTGAGGGACAAACCCTTGGCCGAGAGCAGCGCGACGAGCAGGTGCAGAGGCGCGGGTAGACGCGGAGCTTTAAGCTCGAAACGGTTGTGCAGCGTGAGTTGCAGCGGCAGGCGCAAAAAATCCTGCCCGACATCGCCGCCGACTTGGGCGATGAGTTTGAGCGTGTCGTGATAGCAACCGAGCAAAATGTGCTGGCCGTTATCCAGTTGCGTGTCGTTGTGCCAAACACCGCGCGCGCGACCGCCGAGTTGCTTGGCACTTTCGAAGACGGTCACGGGGACGCCGCGAGCGGCGAGCGTCGCGGCAGCAGCCATGCCCGCGTAACCGCCGCCGATGATTCCAACGCTTAGTTCTTTAGCCATGCCTTGACCGCCAGCCACAGTTTGTAGGTCGGCGTGAGCGAGACGCGCTCTTTGAGCACATGGCAACCGCTAGCAACGACTTCGTCCAGCGTGGCTTGATAGATCGCGGCCATGATGAGGCCGGTGCGCTGCGCTTTTTGATCCGCTGCGGGGAGATGGTCGAGCGCCTGCCGGTAAAAATTGCGCGCCCGCTCGATCTGAAAAGCCATCAGCTTTTGAAACGCCTCGGTTTCGCGCGAACTCAGGATGTCGTCCGCCGTCACACCGAACTGCTGCAACTCGTCCATCGGCAAATAGATGCGGTTACGCCGCGCATCCTCGCCCACATCGCGGATGATGTTGGTGAGCTGGAAGGCGATGCCTAGATCGTGCGCGTACTTCAGCGTCTCGCGGTCGGTGTAGCCGAAAATCTCCACCGTGAGCAGGCCGACAACCGACGCGACGCGGTAGCAATACAGTTGCAGCGATTTGAAATCGGCATAGCGCGGCTGGTCCAGATCCATCTCCATGCCGTCGATGATCTCCAGCAAATGTTCCTGCGCCATGTTGTACTGTTTGACGATAGGAACCAGTGCCATACATACGGGGTGCTGCGGACGGCCAGAGTAGATGGACGCGACTTCGTTGCGCCACCAGTTGAGCGTGGTGCGCGCCACGTTGGCATCCGAACATTCGTCCACCACATCGTCCACCTCGCGGCAAAAGGCATACAGCGCGGTGATGGCGCGGCGCTTGTCTTTGGGCAAAAAGCGGAAGCTGTTGTAGAAGCTGGAACCGCTGGCAGCGGCTTTGTCTTGGCAGTATTCGTCAGGTGTCATATCAAAAACGGAATGGTGCACTTTGGAGCAACATGATAACCCAGTCGAACGGGCGCAACACCGGGCGTTGTCGGAACATGTCGTAACGCACGCCATCCAGCTTGGCGAGAATACGCAGACCACCCGCGATGATGAGGCGCATTTCCAATCCGATGCGGCCTGTCAAAATAGTACCGAGCGGTTTGCCGCTGTGCATCATGTCGCGCGCACGCTGGATTTGAAATTGCATCAATGCTTGCCAAGCCTCGTCCGCACTGGCTTCCGCGATATGTGCATCAGTCACGCCGAAGCGCGCCATTTCGTCCAGCGGCAGATAGATGCGGTCAATAGCGTAATCTTTTTTAACGTCCTGCCAGAAATTGATGAGTTGCAGACTGGTGCAAATTGCATCGGAATAGATCAGGTTTTGCGGGGTGGCTTCCTCATACAGGTGCAGCAGCAAACGCCCCACCGGATTGGCCGAGCGGCGGCAATAATCCAACAGCTCATCAAAGTTCGCGTAGCGTTTTTTCACCACGTCCTGCGAGAAGGCATCGAGCAGGTCATGAAACAGTTGCAGCGGTAAGCGATGCTGTTCGATGATGGCCGCGACATCGCGGAACAAAGGTGTGATGGGTATTTCGTGCGCAGCGATGCGATGTAACTCGGCGCGGAATTCATCCAGCTTCGCCAGCCGCTCAGCATCGGGCATGTCGCCCTCATCGGCGAAGTCATCCGCCTGCCGCGCGAAGTGGTAGATAATCTCCACCGCCCGGCGCAAGCGCTTGGGCAGCAGAATCGAGGCGACGGGGAAGTTCTCGTAGTGATTGACGGCCATTGAAAAATTTTATTTGGTGTATGGGCCGAGGAAGCGGACGCCGTTGAAATGAATTAGATGAGTGGGGTCGCTACCACACCATACTTCGGTTTCCCATGCGACGACGGATAAGAATTTGCGCATGGTTTCGCCACGATCAGGAAATGCGGTTACGAATACAAGGCCAGCCGTGCTTGTTTTGAATAGTCCAGAAAGTTCGGTATGCCGAATTCCGTCCACCGGGCCGCTACTTGCTACCGCCTCAACCAGAATGAGCCAATTTTTCTCGCGGTAGTAAATTACCACATCAGGCATTTTGCCGTGGTTGCCTACTTTGATGTTCAGTGTATGCAGCAGTTTTTCATCGAAGTAACCCCATTTTGTTCCGGTGTCACCCACGTAAACAAGCTCCCCTCCCGGTACAAAGCGTGGGATGAATTCCTCAATGATGGAACGAATAAGGTCGGAGTGTTTCCCTGCGCTTAATTTGATTTTATGTTCCGGGTTGATAGCGACAGGGATTCGTTGCATGTCGCGGTGCTTGGCAAATTGATCTGCCAGTGTTTGGCGGGTTTCCAAATAGGCGAGCAATGCCGTTTTCCAGCCCCGCGTGCCGAAATTGCGAAGTAAGGCCAGTGCATTAGATTCAACCTGGTAGCAATTGTCTGAACTGTTCACCGCTCTGTCAGGTTTGTCCGGGTTATGCAGCAATATTCCCGCAGCAACCAGCTGTTTTACGCTATATTTTCTGATGCTTTCCCGCGTATTCTCCGCGTAATTGTGTTCGAGTTTTTCACGGGCAAAATCAAGGATGGCTCTGATGCCTAGCTTGGGATTGTCAGCTTCTTTCCATGCCTTATTTTTTGGCAAGTCCAATAATGCCAAGAGGCAAATAGCCGTTCTATCGTTCAATTGTTCATTGGGCATGCCAAGTTGCTGAAGAACATCCAAAGCTTCAGCGATCCGCTCTTGTTTAGTGGTCATGCTATTTCAAGCTCCTCAATCAATCGGTCTATGTTGTCTTGGTTGTTGGGTTGATCCTTGGCGCGTTGACCAAGTATGCGCAACAATTCACGGCTTGGGTAGCGCATATTCCGCAAGTCTGTGGCATTGACCTGGGTATGACCTGAGAACACTCGAAAATGCTCGTCAAGGCTGGTTGAGTTAAGAAAGGTAGCAATTCCTCTGGCGGTATCTTCGTCAATGCCGTGCTTTTCAATGTGAAAGATGTTCCAGTGGTTCTCGAAGCCGATATGTTCCGCATTTAACGCATCAAAAGGCAAATAATATGCAACGAGACGCCTCCGCTCTTCTTTTGCGGTAAAACGCTTAACGAGCACGTAGTGACCACGTGGCATCAGCCATTTACGGACATCGTTGGTAAGAAGCAAAGCATTGGGTTTTTTGTGCGGCTTCGGCCAGCAGAGAGCCCCATCACTGAAATGATGGGGATAGAGCAGTGGAGCGGTATTATCGCTTGGCTCATCGCGCCAATAATCTTTCATGCGAAAATCCACAACGGCTCCGGTGCAAACTTCCAGCCCAATATCTTGCAATGTATGTGTGCAATGGGTTGGCGAGCTAATTTGTTCTGTTGCTGTCGGAATATGGATGAATTGTTCTGCGTCGCCTGGCTTTACGATTGCCGAGGCATCGAATGTTGTCTGATGGTAGTCCAGAAATTTTCCGTCGCACGAGGTCGAAACAATGACCGTTCCTTGCTGTTCGCCTTTGACCAAGTGAATGATGAGGTTCTCTTGCAAAACTGCATCATCCCGAAAAGCCTGATTCCGGCTTTCAAATAAATGCAGTTGGCGAATCGAGCAAGTCCGCAAAATCAAGTTGCGAAACGGACGGTAATAACTGCCGTTACAAAATGATCTGGGAATAATTGCGACGACCTCTCCACCTTGTTTCATAAGCAGCACGGTAAGTGCGACGAATGCGGTATACAGATTAACCGTTTCAATCCCTACCATTCGCAACAGTTTGCGATGTTTGGAGTGGGCGGATATTTTTTTGTAAGGGGGATTGAGAATCGCGTGGGTATAACGATTGTTGCCATCAAACTGGATGGATAAAGTGGCATCCTCGATAAAATCCGAGGCATGAATGCTCGCTTTAATTTTTCCTTGACCATGATGAATGAAATCGTCGAACGTATTTTTTAGGTAGCCACCGAGTATGTCGTCGATCTCCCATGCTTCAGCATCGACCGATGTACCTTCCTGTAATGCTTTATCCAAAAATGCGGAGGTTAGCGAACCCACTCCCGCGCCTGCATCCAATAACTTAGCTTGACCGTTGAATGAAAAAAGCGAGGCCATAAATGTGGCGATAGGTGATGGGGTCATGTACTGCCCAAGATCAGAACGGCGCTGTGAATCCAGTAAGCTACTGGCTTCGCGTCTGACTTGGTCAATATCAATAACAAGGCTCATGGTTTAGATCAGGTCTTCGCGATGCAGCAGAAACACGAACTCATCACCCGCAGAAACATCGAGCCAGTTGAAGGCGAGTTCTGGATAAGCCGCTTCCAGCACATCCCGATTGTGTCCAATCTCGACGATCAAAATGCCGCCGGGATTGAGGTGTGCGGCGGCTTGTTTGAGGATTTCACGCGTGGCATCTAGGCCGTCTTTGCCGCTGCCCAGCGCCAATTTTGGTTCGTGCAGATATTCGGCGGGCAGTGCCGCTACGGATTCGGCGTCGACATAGGGCGGGTTGCTGATGATGATGTCGTACTTTTTACCGCTGAGCTTGGCGAACAGGTTCGATTCGATCAGGTGGACGCGCTCTTGCAGTGCGTAGTCTTTGACATTGCGTTCCGCCACGGCGAGCGCATCGCCGGAGAGATCGACCGCATCAACCGTTGTATTGGGGAATACATGTGCGGCGAGGATGGCGAGGCAACCGCTGCCGGTACACATATCCAGCACGTTGTGGATATTGTCGGCAGATTCGATCCACGGGAAGAGATTTTCGTGCAACAGCTCGGCGATGAAAGAGCGCGGCACGATGACACGTTCATCAATATAAAATTTAAGCGGCCCTAACCATGCTTCATGTGTGAGGTAGGCGGCGGGAATTTTTTTCTCGACGCGCAGCTTGAGCAGTTCGCCCAAGGCTTTCTTTTCGTGTTGGGTAAGGCGTGCATCGAGAAAAGGTTCCAGCGTGTCTAGCGGCAGATGCAATGTGTGCAACACAAGATAGGCCGCTTCGTCGTAGGCGCTGGCGGAGCCGTGGCCGAAGCTCAGTTTGTTTTTGGTAAACGCGCTGACGGCAAAGCGCAGCCAGTCGCGCACGGTGAGCAGTTCGGCGGTGTCGGAAAAATTATGGAGCGTGCTCATTTATTTTTCACTAGCAGGTTGACCAGCGTCAGGTAGTAGATTTCTGAAAGGGCATCCAAGTCGGCGACCGCGACGCATTCGTTGAGTTTGTGGATGGTGGCGTTGAGCGGGCCGAGTTCGATCACTTGCGCGCAGATGTCGGCGATAAAGCGTCCGTCGGACGTGCCGCCGCTGGTGGAAAGTTCGGTTTCGACACCCGTCACTTGTTTAATGGCGCTAGCGACTGCGTCGACCAGATCGCCGCGCGCCGTGAGATACGGTTTGCCGGACATTTCCCATAACAGGTCGTATTCCAAGCCGTGTTTGTCGAGGATGGCGTGGACTTTAGCTTTTAAACCTTCAGTGGTACTGGCGGTGGAGTGGCGGAAGTTGAACAGTATCTCGACCGTGCCGGGCACCACGTTGGTAGCTCCCGTGCCGCCGTGAATATTGGATATCTGCCATGAGGTCGGTGGGAAATATTCGTTGCCGTTGTCCCAAGTAGTTGCGGCCAGTTCGGCGATGGCGGGTGCGGCCAGATGAATAGGGTTCTTCACCAGATGCGGATAAGCGATATGGCCCTGGATGCCTTTGACGGTGAGCGTGCCGGACAGCGAGCCGCGCCGTCCATTCTTGATGGTGTCGCCAAGTTTGCCGACGCAGGTCGGTTCGCCGACGATGCAGTAATCCAATTTCTCTCCGCGCGCCTGCAAGGCTTCGACCACGCGCACCGTGCCGTCCACTGCGATGCCTTCCTCGTCCGAGGTGAGCAGCATGGCGATGGAGCCGGGGTGCTGCGGATATTCGGCGACAAAGCGTTCGACGGCGGTGACAAAGGCCGCGATGGAACCTTTCATGTCCGCCGTGCCGCGCCCGTACAGCATGCCGTCGCGCACTGTAGGGGTGAACGGATCGTTATCCCATTTGGTGACGGGGCCGGTCGGCACCACATCCGTGTGTCCGGCAAAACAGATCACGGGCGAAGCTTTGCCGCGCCGTGCCCACAGATTGTCCACTTCGCCATGGCGCATTTTTTCAAGGCCGAAAGCGAGCGGGGCGAGGCGCGCTCCGATGATATCGAGGCAGCCGTCATCCAGTGGGGTGAGGGATTTACGCGAGATGAGTTGCTTGGTGAGTTCTAAAGTATTTGACATGGCGATTAGTGTTTAAAAAGTTCGGTATATACGGCTTCGTCGAAGCCGATGTGTAGTAGCTTGCCGTTTTTTTCCAACAACGGACGTTTGATGACGCTGGTTTTTTCCAGCATCAGGGGCAGCGCAGAAGCATTGTCGATCACGGCCTGTTTGACTTCATCCGGCAAGCCGCGCCAAGTCAGACCTTTTCGATTGATAAGGGCTTCCCAGTCTGCTTGGCCGAGCCAGTGTTGGGCTAATTCATTGCTCAAACCGTGCTTTTTGAAGTCGTGGAATTCGACAGCGATATCGTGTTGCGTCAGCCAGTCGCGAGCCTTTTTTACGGTATTGCAATTGGGGATGCCATACAGCTTCATAGTGCTATTCAAGATTAAGTTTGATGCCGTCGAATTTGCTATCGGCAGGGGAAGCCTGGGTTCCTGCTTGGGCTAAAGCAAGGGCGGCAGGCTCGAACGCTTTCATCTGCGTGGTTTGTGAGTAATCGATCAGCGAAGAAAGATTGCTGGCTGAGTCGGCGTTGCGCAGCGCTTCTTCTTTGGTGATGAGGCCGGACTTGAACAGTTTATATAGCGCTTGCTCGAAAGTCTGGGCGCCGGGCGATACGCTTTGCTCCATGGCTTCGCGAATCTGGTCGATCTGGTCGGTTTTGATGAGGTCGGCGATGAGCGCCGAATTTAGCAACACCTCAACCGCCGGTACCAGTTTGCCCTGGCTGTTGCGGATCAGGCGCTGCGAAATTACTGCGCGCAAGCACATGGACAAGTCCGACAACACGCTTTGGCGCGCATCGTAGGGGAAGAAATTCACGATGCGGTTCAGCGCGTGATAACTGTTGTTGGCATGCAGTGTGGAGAGGCACAGGTGGCCGGTCTGCGCGAAGATCAGGGCGTGCTTCAATGTATCGCGGTCGCGAATCTCGCCGATCATCAGCACGTCCGGCGCTTCGCGCATCGCGCTGATCAACGCGCTGCCGTAGTCGACCGTATCCGTGCCGATTTCGCGCTGGTTTACGATGGATTTATTGTGTTTGAAAATGTATTCGATTGGGTCTTCGATGGTGAGAATGTGTCCGCTGCGCGTGGTGTTGCGATGCTCGATCATGGCGGCCAGAGTCGAGGACTTGCCCGAACCCGTCGCTCCCACTACCAGCACCAGTCCGCGCTTTTCCATGATGAGTTCTGCCAACACCGGCGGCAGGTTCAGGTCTTCCACATTGAGAATCTGTCCCCGCACATAGCGGATCACGATGGCAACATCGCCGCGCTGGCGGAAGACGTTGACGCGAAAATTACCGATGGTAGGGACACGGAAAGAAAAGTTCATTTCCATGTGCAACTCGAACTCGGTGATCTGATGCTCGGTCATCATTTCGTAGGCGATGCGCTTGACGGTATCCGCATCCAGATTCTGTGCGTTGATCGGCATAGCAATGCCGTCGATCTTGACGTTGATCGGCGCGCCGACCGAGAAGAACAAATCGGAGGCTTTTTTGTCGGCAGCTAGTTGCAACAGAGGCGTGATGATCATGGTTTGTCCTTAAAGCAGTCGGTAGTCGTTAGTCGGTAGTTAGGCTGTCGCTTCGCGGTTTTAACTAACGACTAACATCTAGCGACTAACGACTTAGATACCTCTCAACAACTCATTGATACCGGTCTTACCCAAAGTCTTGGCATCCACCTTCTTCACGATCACCGCGCAGTACAGGCTGTACTTGCCGTCTTTGGAAGGCATGCTGCCGCTGACCACCACCGAGCCGGCAGGTACGCGACCGAAATGAATTTCACCGGTTTCGCGGTCGAGGATCTTGGTGCTCTGACCGATGAACACGCCCATCGAAATGACCGAGCCTTCTTCCACGATCACGCCCTCGACGACTTCCGAACGTGCGCCGATGAAGCAGTTGTCTTCGATGATAGTGGGATTTGCTTGCACGGGTTCCAGCACGCCGCCGATACCGACGCCGCCGGAGAGGTGAACGTTCTTGCCGATCTGTGCGCAGGAGCCGACGGTGGCCCAAGTGTCTACCATGGTGCCTTCATCGACATAAGCGCCGATGTTGCAGTAAGAAGGCATCAGCACCACGTTCTTGGCGATGTATGCGCCACGGCGCGCGGCGGCAGGAGGCACCACGCGGAAGCCGCCCTCGCGGAATTCTTTGGAGTTGTAGTCGGCAAATTTGGAAGGCACTTTGTCGAAGTAATTGGTGAAACCGCCTTTGATGAAGGCGTTGTCTTCGATGCGGAAAGACAGCAGCACGGCTTTCTTCAGCCATTGATGGGTGACCCATTGGCCGTTGATTTTTTCGGCCACGCGCAGCTTGCCCTGATCGAGATATTCGATAACGGTATTGATGGCTTCCTTCAGTTGTGCATCCACGTTGCGTGGAGTGATGTCGGCACGGCGTTCAAAGGCTTCTTCGATGATGGCTTGCAATTGCGGCATGGTGGTTTCCTGACGGTTAAATTTAAAAGTGAATGTTGTGTGGCGTTTAGAATTTAGTTATTCCGCGAATGGCGAAAACGGCGCGCATTATAGCCTTACGCGGCTTTCAACATAAACCCGGATAACTCATTAGCAAAAATCACGTCATTCCGGCGCAGGCCGGAATCCAGTCAAAAAAATACTCTGCGAAGCAGACAAAGCCATAGTGTTGGCTCCCCTGCGCGAGAAATTTCTAATTGTCTAGATTTCGGCCTTCGCCGGAATGACAACCTAATGAATTATTCGGGTTTAACGGCCAAATGATTTTTTGGCTGCCGCACTTACTACCCCCACTATTACCCTTACTAAAAGGTAATTACCCTTTCTTTTTCCACCGCGCCGCAGGCCCGCGACCTTGGCATTCAACCTGCTGCGCGCTTTGCTGCTCTCGCAAAACACGGCGGATCATATCCTTACTCACACCGTGACAAGTCTGCTCCAACTGCGCCACCGTGAACTCATCGGTGAAGCGGCTAATGGCCGCCAACACCAAATCTGTTTTTGAACCTCGCGGCGCTTTCACTTCGCCCACGCGCTCGGCAAATTCGCGATAAGCCAATTTAAGTATGGACAACACATAGTTGATGTAAGGCCACGGATTATGCTTGCCCTCATGCCACCCCTGCGAACTCTGCTCCAGCGTTTCGTAATAGCGATCTTTGTTTTCCTCAATCAAACGCTCTAGGCTAATGTAACGTCCCACCTCATAACCCAATTGGTAACACTGAAGCAAAAGCACCAGCCGCGATACACGCCCGTTGCCATCGCGGAAAGGGTGAATGCACAGAAAATCCAGATTGAATGCCGCCATCGCAATCAGCGGATGCACCCAGCGATCATCAAGACAATGCTGCCAATCGGCAACCAGACTCGCCGTGGCTAGCGGCGTATCTGCCGCAGATACCGGGCGGAAACGCACTCGTTCGCGACCGTCTGCATAGCGTTCAATAATGTCACCGTCTTTTTCCTTGTACGTTCCCGCATCCCAGATTTGCCCGCGTGCCAGCCGGTGCAACTCGTGTATTGTCGCTTCGCTCACCGGCATATGCGCAGCCCCATCGTGAATGAGCTTCAACGCATCGCGATAACCGCGCACCTCCTCCTCATCGCGGTCGCGAAATAAAGGTTTCGGTGCAACCAGAACATCGCGCACCCGCGATGGATCGACCGATACACCTTCGATGCGGTTGGAAGAAACTGCACTTTCAATCAACGCATGCTCGCGCAAGGTTTTGAGCCGTTGCGGAGACTGCTGTGTATAGAGTTCCTGCTTACCGCGAAACTCACCCAGCTCGGCGAGATACCAAGACGTGCTGGCGGAAACAGAAAAATCTTTGGCAGTAAAAAGGCGTAGCGTGTTCATCTTTTTTCGTTCATTGCAGCAGCGTTAAATACTCGGGGCGTTTGTTTGCCATCACCTTAAAGCTTTGCAGCAAGTGGGCGAGTTCTGCATCGTTGATGCCGTAAAGCCGGGCGACCAATTTGTCGTTTTGCGCACGCAGCATGTCTTGGGCTTTGGCGGTTTGCGGCAGGTCTGATGGCTGCACGTCAAATAGTGGCGCGAGTTCGGCGAAGTCGTCCCAATTGGCGGCGAGGCTCAATAGCAGCGCGTTCTTGGCGAGCTGCGCGTAGTCGGCGTTGCCGCGAATCTCGTCGTCGCTGGGTTGCGGCATTGGCAAGCGCGATAAATACGTTTTATTGACGTTAATTTGAATCATAAAACGCGCTAACCAATCTACCGTCAAGCTGTTGAAACAGGCCAATGCAAACAACAAACGCAATGGTGAAACAGCTCGTGTTGTTACAGCGCTGTTTTCATCCATGGCATAGTATTTCGGAATATTTGAAAACATACTATCCACTGTCCCACACTGTTTTGGCAGCAAAGCAAAAACCAAAGTACGTTCATTGGTATCACTGGCAATTTTGCGAAAAGCAAGATGCAAAAACTCGCGGTCATAACGTATCGCAGCTTCATGTTTACTGGCTTCATTCTTATTGACGCCCAAATCTTGCGCCATACGATATAGTTCTTTGCTCTTCATCCAAGAATCAAACGCGCTGGCATCCAGCCAGTATTGCGGCGTATCCAATACATGGCTGTATTGCCAAATCATCTTGCCTTCAAACAAAGGTAAATCGCCCGCAGCGGCATGTTCCTTGAACAATTCTTTGTCGTCAGTAGTATGTAATTCCCGACGAAAATCTAGCCAGTTTTCTGACAATGCAGGGAATGCCGTGTAGCATTTTTGCAAGATCGCCAAATCCGCATTGTCGCGCAATTCCATCAGCGCCCAATGTTGGGGTGACAAGGCTTTGAGTGTGGTGAGCGGATATAGGACGTGGCGCGCCGGTTCGTTCAATTCGGCGGCATCGAGCAAGTAAAAGGCGGTGTCAATCATCTCCCCAGCTCCAGCAATCTGTGTAGGGTGGATAAGCGTAGCGCATCCATCAACGAGCGCCGGAGCCTGAATGTCCGTGGATGTGCTATCGCTTATCCACCCTACATTTTTAGTATTCGGCTTGCTATTCACCACCTGCATCAAGGCAAATTTATAACGCGAATCCACGTCGGGAAAAATGCCGTTACGATTTTCAAAGCCCCAGAAAAATGGCATCTGGCAGTGCGTAAAAATATGCTTGCGCAAAATCGTTGAGCCTTCTTCAAACATCAGTGCGCTGGGCAACACGTAATTGAGGCTGCCGCCGGGGGCGAGCAGGCTCAGATTGCGCTCGACAAATAAACGAAACAGATTGCCGTCGCCCGCGCCTTTGTTGAGCGGGAAGGCGGCGGTGTAGTAATCGTCGGCCACTTCCATATCGCTCTGTGCAGCCTGATAGGCGGCAGCGATGTGTTCGCTTTCCAGCAAGCGCTTTTGTACGGTGGCTTTTTCGGTGTTTTTCAGGCTACGGTAGTTGCTGTGGTATTGCGGGAAAAAGTCAAAATCAGTGAACTTTGTTCTATCCCACGGCGGATTGCCCACGATGATGTCAAAACCTTTTTTCTCGCGTGCGAAGGCTTCGGGGAATGCGACTTCATAGTGAAAGAAGCGGTAGCGCGCGGCGTAGCTTTCTACCTGTTTCAGTGGGGCTGTTTTGTTTTTGTTTTCGTCAAACAATTGCGAGATTAGATCAGGCGTTTTATCCAGTACTTGGCAGGCTTTGCTGTCGCCTTCGGCCAGCATGGCGCGGCGGGTGCAAATAAAACTGAGCGCCCGCGACAGCAGATTGAGCTTGGGCGCAATGGTGTTTTTCCACAGGCGTTTGGATTGTTCCACTTCAACTGCGGTGGTGTCGCGCATGGCATCTAGCTCTTGCATCACGCTGCGCAGTTCGTCAAAGCGTGCGCCGAGGTTGTCCACAAACAAATCGTTCTGTGCGACTTCAACAGCGTTGTAGTTGATGAAGTCTTGCACGGTCGCGCCCATCAAAGAGTTGCCAAGTTGAACGTGGTGCTCGATGAAGGACAGCGGTGTGCCGAAGATGAAGCTGTCCATCCACAGTGACAATCGCGCCAATTCCACCGCGAAGGGGTTTAAGTCCACACCGAAAATACAGCGTTTGAGCAGGGCGCGCTTGAGGATTTGCGCGTCTTCTGGGACGTAGTCGAGATTGAGAAAATGCAGTTGCTCGGTGATTTTGGTGCGCTCTTCTGCGACCAGTTGCTGCAAGTCGGCATCGTGTTCCAGCCGCTCCAGTGCTAAGTCGGTGAGATAGCCCAGTGCCTCGACTAGAAAATGTCCGCTGCCACAGGCGTTGTCGAGAATTTTGAGTTCGGTAAACTTTTTGCCAGCTTGAGTGGCGTGGTCGATGGCTGCTTTAACCAGCGGCTGCGATAAGGACGGTGGCGTGTAGTAACTGGCCGTGGTCTTGCGCGAGTTGCTGGCGCTCTTGAGATACACATCGCCTTTTTTGATAGCGGTTTCACGCCAGGCACGGTAGCTTTTTTCTTTGCGGATGTTGGCGAGATCGTAGCTGTCAAAATACGCTTCAACAGTTTTGCCTTTGGTGGTGCTGCTTTCGTATTCGAGATAGACGGCGGTTTCGGTGGCGCGCTCAAAACGGAATTCCAGCAAGCCTTCGTAGATGCGCCCCAAGTGGGTGACGCTCATGTTTTTGAAATCGCGCCGCGTATCGAACAGGGTCGTGCCACGGCTGGTTTTATAGAGCAGCTTTTCCAGCAGGGTGCGCAGAGTGGCGTTATCGAAAATTTTTGGCGTGAGCAACAAGGGCGCTCGTGCTGGGTCAAACAGGCCGCCATTAAACAGCGGGATGTCGATGTCCTCGGCACCTTCGTCGAGCATTTCAAACAGTTGCTTGAGGGCATATATGCCGTCATGTAAAACGTCGCGCCCGGCGGATTGGTTGCGCAGTGCCTCAAAAATGTGGCTCAGGCTGTAGTGCTTGTAGAACGGGTGTTTGCTCAACAGGGCATGGTTTTTGTCTTCAAAATAGACGACGAACAGCAAGCGAAATAACAGCACGACACTGTTTTCGTACACATCAGCGAGGCTGGATTTGGGGTTGGCTTTTTGAATGGCGCGCCCCATGATTTCGAACAGTGAATCTTCGCCAGCGTATCCGTAGATGACGGCCTTGAGGTTTTCTTCCACCGCCAGCGTGAAGTCATTCGAGGCGGTGATGGCCTGTTGAATGGCGCTGGTTTTTCCGGTGGGCTGAATGTAGGTGTCGCGGCCAAAGAAAAAGGCAAATAAGGCCAAGCCCCACGCTTTTTCAGGGGCGTTTTCCAGCGACCACAGCTTCTCCAAATCAAACTCGATGAAGGTTTTCTTGGCGGTTATTTTGTCGGTGTCGTATACCCGCCAGATGCGGCCGTTGGTTAAGAATCCAAAGCGCACGCGCAAGGTACTGAGGTAGTCTTGAAGCTGGTGGTGCGGATTATTTTTGCGATCGGCTTTGCCGGTATCGAGAGTTTTGTCCCACGCTTTCGATTCGCAGATCGCGGTGATGAGGGCATGATCTTTACAGGCGATCAGCTTGTTTTCATCTTCCGGTTTCAGTAGCAAGCAGTAGTCGGGTTTGGCAAACTTACCCTGTACGGTAATGCCTACTTGGTAGGCTTTAGCCCAACCTAATTGAGCTAACAGGGGGGCGATAAATTTTTCTTCGAGTTGCGCTTCGTTGCGGGCGGCGAGCGCGTGCGCATCGAAATGTTCTTTTAGCCATGCCTCTAAATCATAGGGATTGAGCTTGCCCGCAAGCTCGCTCGATTTTTGAGTGATGAAGCCGTCATCAAAAAGTGTATTGGTGAGCCAGTGTTGCGGGAAGAGGTCTTGGGTCATGGGGTGAATGTAGCAACAAATTTGGAAATGCGATGTGCAGCTTCCAACGTCTCGTCCAGATTGGCGACCAGTGCCAGACGGATGAAATTTGTGCCGGGGTTGATTCCGTGAACTTCGCGGGCCAAGAAGCTGCCGGGCAACACGGACACATTATAGTCGCGGTAGAGCTGTTGCGCGAAGGCTGTGTCGGCGATGGGCGTCCTGATCCAAAGGTAGAAGCTTGCATCCGGCTTGGATACGGGCAGCACGGAACCCAGCATGGCGATGACCTTGGCGAACTTTTCCGCATACAGGTGGCGATTTTCCGCGACATGCGCTTCGTCGTTCCAAGCGGCGATGGTCGCGGCCTGCACAGCGGGGTTCATGGCGCAGCCGTGGTAGGTGCGGTATAGCGCGAATTTTTGCAGTATCTTGGCATCGCCCGCGACAAAGCCAGAGCGCAAGCCCGGCACGTTGGAGCGTTTGGATAGGCTGGAGAACGCAATCAGATTATTGTAGTCGCCGCGCCCCAGTTGCTGTGCGGCTTGCAGTGCACCCATCGGCTTGTCTGAGCCGAAGTAAATTTCGGAATAGCACTCGTCCGAGGCGATGACGAAGCCGTAACGGTCGCTCATCTCGAACAGCGTCTTCCACTCCGTCAGCGGCATGACTCGGCCATTCGGGTTGCCCGGCGAACACACGTAGATGAGCTGCGTACGCTGCCATACTGCTTCCGGCAGTTGTGCGAAGTTCAGCGCAAAGTTGTCTTCCGGCAAAGTGTTGAGGAAGTATGGTGTGGCTCCAGCGAGGAAAGCCGCGCCTTCGTAGATTTGGTAGAACGGGTTGGGGCAGACCACCGCAGGATCGTTCTTGCTGCGTTCGATCACCGCCTGTGCGAACGAGAACAGCGCCTCGCGGCTGCCGTTCACCGGCAGGATTTGCGTCTTTGCATCCGGTGTCGGGATGCTGTAACGGCGCGCCAGCCAGTCTGCAATGGCGCTACGCAGCGCGTCGCTGCCGATGGTTGTGGGATAATTCGCCAGCCCGGCTAGGCTCGCGACCAACGCATCTTTGATGAATTGTGGCGTGGTGTGCTTGGGTTCGCCGATGTGCAAGCTGATCGGATTGAACGCCGTATTCGGCGTGACTTCTCCGAACAGCTTGGCGAGTTTTTGGAAAGGGTAGGGCTGGAGTTTGTCTAGATCGGAATTCATTACTGTTTCGCAACGTGCTGTAAATCAGCGCGTATTATAAAGGTCGGACGAGTGCCAACAAAACAAAATGTGATGCCGGTCATCGGGGTATTGAGCGGCGCACTGGTGTGGGGGCTAATTTGGTATCCCTATCGTGGCTTGCAGGACATCGGCGTATCCGGAGCCATGTCCACGATGATCACCTATCTGCTGGCGATGCTGTGCGGTGCGTTCATGTTTCCGCGCGTGTGGCGCGAACTGCCCAAGGCCGGCTGGTGGGCATTGCTGCTGGTATTGAGCGCAGGCTGGGCAAATTTCGGCTATGTTCTGGCGATGCTGCACGGCGAAGTGATGCGCGTGCTGCTGCTGTTTTATCTTGCGCCGCTGTGGACGATTCTATTCTCGCGCTGGCTGCTCGACGAGCGGCTTAACCGATACGGTTATCTGGTCGTCGCCTTATCGCTGGGCGGCGCGCTGGTCATGCTGTGGGAGCCCAGACTCGGCTTGCCATTGCCGCAAAACATTTCCGAATGGATAGGGTTGTCGGCGGGGATGAGCTTCGCCTTTTCCAATGTTGTTTCGCGCCGCGCCGCGCATCTGAGCGTGGAAGCAAAGTCGTTCGGCCTGTGGCTGGGGGCTGTCGTTCTGACCCTGCCATTCTTGTTGTGGCAGGGCGGAATGGTGGGGGTGCTGACGGCGATAGACTCGCAAACCTGGCTGCTACTGGTGCTGATGGGCATCACCTTGGGCGCAACCAGTTTCGCAGTGCAATACGGTGTGACCCATTTGCCCGCCAATCGCGCCGTAGTCCTGTTCCTGTTCGAGCTGGTGATCGCCGCCGTTTCTTCCTATGTGCTGGTAGGAGAAGCTTTGCAATTACGCGAGTGGATGGGCGCAATACTCATCATCTCCGCCAGTTTGTTGTCGGGGAAGTTGCATGATGAATTGAAACAGGGGGAGGCTTAGGGTGTTGCTGCCCTCAGAGTAGACGATCCAAAAGAAGCGCAGTATTAACCTCAGCTTTGCTTTACGACTTATCGCGCTGTTTTAGTTCACTAGCCAGCGCGCTGCGCAATTCTTCGACTTTACCATGCAGGTCTTCCGCGTCTCCATAATTCAGGAAGTTCTTGTAGCGCGAATGTGTCCCAAGCACTTTGTGCGCGTGTTTGATCGGGCAAAAATATTGTTCGGTGCGCGCCGTTATTTCCTGCGCGTAACCCAGCAGGCCGACCGCATACGAGCAATAAATGCAATGCACTTTTTCGATGATATTCAGATAGGCCAAGTGCTGATGATCTATCACGATGTAGTCCGCACGGCTCACTCTGGCGATACGGTAAATCGGAAAACAAAGCAGCTGATAAATGCTGATACACAGGTCGAACAAGACCAGCGGGACAGCCATGCCGTAAATGATCGGTGCGGTGAGATAGTTTTGCGGGCGGACAGTCGTGAACCAGCGAAATACACCGAGTTTGACTTTGCGGTGCGCATCCTTGGCCGCATGCTCGAAGGTGACGCGCTTGCCTTCCAGCTGGTAGCGCAGGCGCGCCTCTTGTTGTTCGATGAGGGGATGCAACTCATGTTCGAGATCCATTATTTGGTCGAGAATCTGGCGAATTCTGTTGTTCATAACGATCCTCTATTAAATTCAATGCGTACAGTAGCATGGGGGAACTCATTGTGAACAGTAAAAGTATATGCACATAACATCATATTTTCATTAGAAAAAATCGGAATTCTCTTGCCGATTAACTATCTCGGCGAATGATGATTTAAATGCCATAATGAACGGCGAAAAACTAAACCGTTACTACGATCATGATGACTATTTTTCAGTCTGGTTTCAGTGATACAAGCCTTGAGCAGCAGCGCCGCCATTTGCTGTCCGTGATTGCGCAGGACGCGGCCAAGACGGCTCTCGATACGGGACGCAGCGCCATTTCCGATAAGGTCATGGCGGTACTCGGCAAGGTGGATCGCCGCAATTTTGTACCCGATGAGCAAATCATTTTCGCTTATGAAAATCACCCGCTTTCCATCGGGCACGGCCAGACGATTTCGCAACCCTACATCGTTGCGCTCATGACCGACCTGCTTGATTTAAAGGCAACGGATCACGTGCTGGAGATTGGTACTGGTTCGGGTTATCAGGCCGCTGTTTTGTCCAAACTGGTCGAACATGTTTACTCCGTCGAAATAGTTAGAGCGCTTGGCGAGCATGCACGCGAAAAACTTGCGAAATTGGGCTACCGGAACATTTCGGTGAAGATTGCCGATGGGCGGGATGGATGGCCTGAATTTGCTCCTTACGACGCCGTTATCGTTACTGCGGCACCTGATGAGATTCCGCCGGAGCTGGTGCTGCAACTCAAAACCGAGGGCAAGATCGTTATCCCGTTGGGTTCGGCCTACGGCTATCAGGATCTTGTGCTGGCAACGAAACACGCCGATGGACGCCTCAGCATGCGGCGTGTGTTGCCGGTGAGTTTTGTTCCGCTCATCGGTGGAAGCTAGACGATTCAAAATCGTCCGCACAATGGCCGCAGATGCGGCGTAGTCGTGCCTGTTATGGAGCGTCAGGACTATGTGCCCGTTGTTAATGCTTACAATTCAAACCTTCTTTTTGCTAGCAAGATAATAAAATGCCAATCATCAACCTGACTCCCGCCGAGCTTCGCCTCACCATCGCACCCGATACGCTCGGCTTTTCCGATACGTCCGAACTGGTCGAATATGCGTTGCCGTGGATCGGACAGGAGCGTGCGGAAATGGCGGCGCGTTTCGGACTCGGCATGGATCAAGCGGACTACAACCTGTTCGTGTTGGGCGAGGTCGGTAGCGGGCGTTCTTCGCTGCTCAAACAGGCGATGCAGGCGGCTGCCGCAAAGCGGATAGTGCCCCCCGATCTATGTTATCTGCATAACTTCTCTGCGCCGGAAAGGCCGCAGGCATTGCGCTTGCCCACTGGGCAGGGGCGTCTGCTGCGCGAACTCATGGCGCAGATGGTCAAGTCGCTGCAAACCGAAATTCCGCAGCGCCTGGAAGGACAGGATTTCAAGGCCGAAAGCGAGCGCATCGAAAAAACCTACAAGGCGGAAGAAGCCAAGAATTACGCGGAGCTTGAATCCTTCAGTGAAGCCCGCCACTTCACGCTGCGTCGCGATGCCGGGCGTCTGGTTTTTACGCTGCTGGGTGAAAAAGGCCACACGTTGACCGAAGACGAGGTCGTGGTCTTGCCCAAGGAGCGCCGCGCCGAGATCGAAACATCCGAGCAGGAACTGCGCATCGAAATCACGCGCTATTTTGAGAAGACCCGCCCGATGGAGCGCCTGATGAACGAGGCGCTGGCGGCTTTGCGGCGTCAGGTGGTGAAGCCGTTGCTGGAGCATGAGTTGCAGGAAATTCGCAACGGTCTCAAAAAACAGATCAAGGATGCCGCCAAGCTCAATGCCTATCTGGAGCATGTGCAGCATGACATACTCGAACATCTAGAGTTGTTCAAGCCTTCTGAAGACGACGATGAGCTGCGGCTGGAGGCCTTAACGACAGTGCTGACGCGCTACCGCGTCAATCTGGTGGTGGACAATGAGGGCGCCAAAGGTGCGCCGGCGATCGTCGAGGACAACCCCTTGTTCCGTTCGCTGTTCGGCAGCATCGAGTATCAATCGGAGAACGATGTGCTGGTGACCGACTTCACCCGCATCCGCGCGGGCAGTCTACTCAAGGCGCACGGCGGCTTTCTCATGCTGCACCTGCGCGACCTGTTTGCCGACGGATTGGTGTGGGAGAAGCTGCGGCGTTTTTTGCGCAGTGGCAGATTGCAGATCGAAGAGCCGGGCACGGCTTTTGCGCCGATCGCGGCGGTTTCGCTCGAACCCGAGGCGGTGGATATCGATGTCAAGATCATTTTGATAGGTTCGCGCGAACAGTACTACGAATTGCAGGAAGAAGACCCTGAGTTTGCGCGGCGCTTTCGCGTTAAAGTGGACTTCGTCGAAAGTTTTTTATCCGACACAGAAACTCGCCGCGCTTCATCTATTTTTGTCGCCCACACTTGCCGCGATTTGGGGCTGCCGCATTTTGCTTCTGCTGCCGTCGCGCGCATGCTGGAGGACGGACACCGCGAAGTGGATGACCAGTCGCGCCAGAGCGCGATCTTCGCGCGCGCCGAGGCGCTGGTGATGGAAAGCGCCGCGTTATGCCGTGCGCGTGCCGCCCGGCTGGTCGAGGTACAGGATATCGAAGCAGCACTGCGCGCGCGCAAATTGCGCCACGATTACCCCGACCAACGCCTGCAAGAAGCCATCGCCGAAGGCGACTTGCTGATCACCGTGCATGGCGAGAAAGTGGGGCAACTCAACGGGCTGAGCCAGGTAGATTATGGGGACTACCGTTTCGGTTTTCCGACGCGTCTCACTGCGCGCACTTTTGCCGGTGAGGACGGTTTGCTCAATATCGAGCGGGAAGTCGAAATGTCCGGCCCGATCCACGACAAGGGCGTGTTCATATTGCAGAACTACCTGTCCGCGCTATTCGCCCACAATGCGCCGCTCGCGCTCAATGCCTCTATCGTGTTCGAGCAGGAATACAACGGGGTTGAAGGCGACTCAGCTTCCTGCGCCGAACTTTATACATTGCTTTCAGCTTTGTCGGGTTTGCCGATCAAGCAGGGCATCGCCGTGACCGGTGCGCTCAACCAGCACGGAGAAGTGTTGCCGATAGGCGGCCTCAACGAAAAAATCGAGGGCTACTTTCGCGTCTGTGAAAGCGCCGGTCTGGACGGCAGTCAGGGCGTGCTGATCCCGCATCGCAACCGCCGCCATCTAATGCTGGAGCGCAAGGTCGTCGATGCGGTCGCACAGGGGGTGTTCCATATCTACACTGCCGATCATGTGAGCGAAGGCATCGAGCTACTCACCGGCATCCCCGCAGGTGTGTCCAATGCGACAGGGATATTTCCGCGCGACAGCGTGCTGGGTCACGCCCAGAAAACATTGCAAGCCTATCGCCGCGCCTGCCAGTCGTCTGAACACCAGAAGGAAGGGCGAAAGTCTTCGCGTTAGCGCGGGGAGCCGCAGTTAAATATCAGGCTGTGACAAATTGTTGAGATGCCCGTCGCGCTGCCTGCAAATTGATTACGCCACCGATATATCCTTTGACAGATAAACATCCTGAACCGCATTAAGCAGCGCTATGCCGTCCGGCATCGGTTTTTGGAACGCCTTGCGCCCGAGGATCAGACCCATGCCACCGGCGCGTTTGTTGATGACTGCCGTGCGCACAGCTTGTTGCAAATCGTCTTTACCTGACTCTCCACCGGAGTTGATCAAGCCCGCACGCCCCATGTAGCAGTTGGCTACCTGATAGCGCACGAGGTCGATGGGGTGGTCGGTGGTGAGGTCACTGTAAACTTTGGGATGGGTTTTGCCGAATTTGATGGCATTGTAGCCGCCGTTATTCTCGGCCATTTTTTGTTTCACGATGTCGGCGTTGATGGTGGCGGCGAGGTGATTGGCTTGGCCGGTGAGGTCGGCGGCAACGTGGTAGTCCTTGTCGCCCACTTTAAACGCCGGATTGCGCAGGTATGCCCACAGCACGGTTGCCATGCCGAGTTGGTGCGCGTGCTCAAAGGCTTCGGAGATTTCCTGAATTTGCCGGCGCGACTGAGCTGAACCGTAAAATACGGTTGCGCCTACTGCTACAGCACCCATGTTGAAAGCCTGATCGACGCTGGCGAATAATGTCTGGTCGAATATGTTGGGATAGCTGAGAATTTCGTTGTGATTTATTTTTACGATGAACGGAATCTTGTGCGCATAGCGGCGCGCCACTGAGGCCAGCACACCCAGCGTGGAGGCTACGCCGTTGCAGCCGCCTTCGATGGCGAGCTTGACGATATTTTCCGGGTCGAAATACATCGGGTTGGGGGCGAACGAGGCACCGCCGGAATGTTCTACTCCTTGATCCACGGGCAGTAGCGAGAGGTAGCCGGTGTTCGCCAAACGGCCATGTCCGTATAGTGCCTGCATGCTGCGCAGCACGCCGGTGCGCCGGTCTTTCATGGCTACCACGCGATCCACGTAATCCGGCCCCGGCAAATGCAGCGATTCTTTGGGGATGCCGCTGCACCGGTAATTCAAGAGTTGCTCCGCTTCGCTGCCTAACAATTGCACGATATTCGTCATGATCTCGCTCCTTGAGAAGGGTCATCCTACTCCTCCTGATGTTCAAGTAAACCATTCTCGCTGTGTATAATTCCACTCACTTGAATTCCCTTAATGAGTCTCAAATATGCAGCCTGTTTTCGGCACCCCCCTTAGTTCCTCCGCCACCAAAGTAATGCTGCTCGGCAGTGGCGAACTCGGCAAAGAAGTCATCATTGCATTGCAGCGTCTCGGCGTGGAAACCATCGCGGTGGATCGTTATCCGAATGCGCCGGGACATCAGGTGGCGCATCGCGCCCATGTCATCAACATGGCGGATGGTGCGGCTTTGCGTGCATTGATCGAGCAGGAAAAACCAGACCTCATCGTGCCGGAAATCGAAGCTATCGCCACCGACATGCTAGTGCAGATCGAGAAGGAAGGATTGGTGCGCGTCATCCCGACGGCACGTGCGGCACAACTCACCATGAACCGCGAAGGCATCCGCCGTCTGGCCGCCGAAACACTATGGTTGCCGACATCCCCCTATAAATTTGCCGACAGTTTGGATGAATTGCGTGCCGCCATTGAGGTAATCGGCTACCCGTGCATTATCAAGCCGGTGATGTCGTCTTCCGGCAAGGGGCAATCCAAAGTGGATAGTGCGGACGAGGTGCAGAGCGCGTGGGATTACGCCGCCAGCGGTTCGCGCGTGAATCAGGACAGGGTGATCGTCGAGGGATTTGTAGCGTTCGATTACGAGATAACGCAGCTCACGGTGCGTGCCGTCGGAGCAAACGGCGAAACCGAAACGTATTTTTGCGAACCCATAGGCCATGTGCAGGTACACGGCGATTACGTCGAAAGCTGGCAGCCGATGGCGATGTCGCCGCTGGCGCTGCAACGTTCGCGCGACATTGCCAAGAAGGTGACCGACGATCTCGGCGGCTTGGGACTCTTTGGCGTGGAGCTGTTTATCAAGGGCGACCAAGTCTGGTTTTCGGAAGTCAGTCCGCGTCCGCACGACACGGGCATGGTAACGATGTGCAGTCAGCGTTTTAGCGAATTCGAGTTGCATGCCCGTGCCATTTTGGGTTTGCCTGTGGACACCGCTTTGCGCGCGCCGGGGGCGAGCGCCGTGATCTACGGTCAGTTGGAAGAGAAGGGCATCGCTTTCTATGGCGTGGAAGAGGCGTTGCGTGTGCCGGAATCCGACGTGCGCCTGTTTGGCAAACCGGAATCGTTCGCGAAGCGCCGCATGGGAGTGGCACTGGCGAATGGAAAAGACACAGACGAGGCGAGGGCACGCGCCAAACTCTGCGCGTGCAAAGTGCATCCGGTCAAGGTGTAATGATCACCGGTATCCACCACACTACTTTTATCACCAGCGACCTTGCCAAGTCGCGCGCCTTTTACGAGGGTATCCTCGGTTTGCAACCTGACCCGAACCGTCCGCAGATGAGCTTCGATGGCGTGTGGTATGACATCGCACTGAATCAGCAGATACACTTGATGTTGCTGCCGAATCCGGAAGCGGGATTGCAGCGTCCCGCGCATGGGGGACGTGATCGCCATGTGGCATTGACGGTATCGGATATCGAAGCTTTGCTCGAACGACTTAATAGCGCCGGGATCGCCTATACTCTCAGTCGATCTGGACGCAGCGCTTTGTTCTGCCGTGACCCGGATCAGAATGCGCTGGAGTTTGTCGAATCCCGCTAATGCTGCATAACGGATTTAAATAATTTTTAACCCGTTAATCTCAATTTCAGTTTATTGAGGCGCATAAAAACTTCAAACCACTTCAATGTTGAGCATGGGAGCTATTCCTATGCCTTATCAGTAGTGTCCGGTTAAAAATCAAAGAGAATCATTTGGTTATTGGGTGGCGTATCAATGATTCTGGAAGAGTCCGGCTGCAAGGCGCATGAAATAAGG
>WSYA01000101.1 GCA_009773615.1 Gallionellaceae bacterium | reverse complement strand
ACTCGGTTTCAAATGCCCGGTCGAGCTGTTTATGCCAGACGCTTTTGACTTTAGGCAGCATCACGCTGCGTTATTTGCACTTGGTGCTTGAAACCGCCAAGTATATTTCGGAGGGTATGAACAAAATATCAGGGAGATAAAAAATGAGCGACATCGATGTCATTTCGTTTATAGGGATTGCAGGCACTGTTGTTGCAGGTCTGATGGCTGAATATCAGAACTATGTAGAACGGGAATCCAAGATTAGAAAAAGCAGATAAGACCGGAAACGGGATGGTTTGTTGCATCATCTGTTTCCGAAGTTGATTCGGCGATTTACCCCAGCATCGCTTTCAGCCGTGCCAGCTTGGCTTTTCCTTCTTCTTTGCTCACTTCCGGCGTACTTCCCGCCGGAACCGCACCCGCGAAAATCACATCGCCTTCCGGCAATTCTTTGATGAAGCGGTTGGCCTCGCAAGTGGCCCACTCCTTGCCGCGTTTGCGCTTGATGCAGTAGCTGATGTGCAACGAGCGTTGCGCGCGGGTGATGCCGACATACATGAGGCGGCGCTCTTCTTCGATCTGTTCGGGGGCTTCACTGCGTTCGTGCGGCAACACGCCTTCCTCCACGCCGACCAGATAGACGTGGCCGAACTCCAAGCCCTTGGCCGCGTGCAGCGTGGAGAGAGATACCGCATCGGTTTCTTCTTCCTTTCCTTCCAGCAGGTTCATCAGCGCAATGGTCTGCGTCATTGCCAATAGGGTTTTGCCATCGGCTTCGGATTTGCGGTTGATCCAGGCCACGAAGCTGCTGACATTCGCCCATTTTGATTCGGCTTGGCGCGGCTCATGGCTATCGAACAACCAAGCCTCGTAGTCGATCGCACTCATCAGATCAGCCAGCACGGGCGCGCATTCTTCCTTGGCTCCACGGGCTTCCATGCGGTTGATGAAGTTGCAAAAGGTGATCAGTTCTTCGTGCTGGCGCGCGGGCAGCTGATCTTCCATCGGGCCTTCAAATGCGGCTTCGAACATGCTGATGTTGCGCGTGCCCGCGTAGCTCGCGAGTTTTTCCAGCGTGGCATTGCCGATGCCGCGCTTGGGTGTGGTGATGGCGCGGATGAAAGCGGGATCGTCGTCCGGGTTGGCGATGAGGCGCAGGTAAGCGACGAGGTCTTTGATCTCGGCGCGCTCGAAAAACGAGGTGCCGCCACTGACGGTGTAGGGCACATTCTGCGCGCGCAAATGTTCTTCAAACACGCGCGACAAATGATTGCTGCGATACAGGATGGCATAGTCGGCAAAGCGCGTGCGGTGCTCGAACTTGTGCGCCAGCAGGCGCAACACGACTGATTCCGCCTCGTTGTCGTCATCTCTGGCGGCGAAGATGCGCACCTGATCGCCCAAACCGTGATCGCTCCACAGTTTCTTTTCAAACAGCTTGGTATTATTTTTGATGACGTGGTTGGCGCTTTGCAGAATGCGCTGCGAAGAGCGGTAGTTCTGCTCCAGTTTGATGACGCGCAAGTTGGGGTGGTCGTTCTGCAAGTTCTGCAAATTGGCGGTGCTCGCGCCGCGCCACGCATAGATGGCCTGATCGTCATCGCCCACGGCTGTGAGCGCCGCTCGGGCACCCGCCAGCAGAGTCATCATCTGATACTGGCAATCGTTGGTGTCCTGATATTCGTCCACCAGCAGATAGCGCAGGCGCTGCTGCCAGCGCAGCAAGGCTTCGGGATGTGCCTTGAACAGATCCACCGGCAAACGGATCAAGTCGTCGAAGTCCACCGCCTGATAGGCGCGCAAAGTGTCTTGATAGCGCGAATAGAGCAGGGCGATGCGTTGCTCGGCCTCGGTATCGACCAAGCTTGACGCCTGTTCCGGCGAAACAAAACCAGCTTTCCAGTTCGACATCATGCTTTGCGCCAGACGGATGTCCTGCTTGTCTGGAGAACCGAGCAATTCGCTGATGATCTTGGCGGTATCGGCGGAATCGAAAATCGAGAACTGTTTTTTGTAGCCGATCAACGCCGCTTCTTCGCGCAATATCTGCATCCCCAGCGCGTGGAAGGTGCTGATGGTCATGCCCTTGGCATCCCCCCCGCTCAACAGCTTGCCCACGCGTTCGCGCATTTCATTCGCAGCTTTATTGGTAAAGGTGATCGCCGCGATGTTGCGCGCCGAGTAGCCACATTGCTCAACGAGATAAGCCAGCTTATGCACGATGACACGCGTTTTTCCGCTACCAGCCCCCGCCAGCACCAGTAGTGGGCCGTCCAGATAGGTGATAGCTTCGCGTTGCGCGGGATTGAGTTTGCTTAGCATGTGGTTATTTTAGGAATTGCGGAACAACTCGCTTTTATATTGGCCGCAAGAAACAGATTAACTCTTTGATTTGGTGCCCGAGACCGGACTTGAACCGGTACGCCCGTTTTACCGTAGCGACGGATTTTAAGTCCGTTGTGTCTACCAATTTCACCACTCGGGCTGAGTAGCGCCGGATTGAAGGAATGCTTCAAATCAAGCAGCGGCGCATTATACAGAGATGCGCGATAGGGTGGCGAGCATGCAAATTATTTTTGATGAGAGATGAAAAACATCCATCTATTTTCTTGACACGAAGTTCAATATCCCTATAATGCGGACTTCGTTTTTTGCGGGAATAGCTCAGTTGGTAGAGCGATACCTTGCCAAGGTATAGGTCGCGAGTTCGAGTCTCGTTTCCCGCTCCAATTTCTTAGGAAAGCTTTCTGCTTTCCCATAATTTTTTAAGTTCGTACGACGGTGCGATAGCAAAGCGGTTATGCCCCGGATTGCAAATCCGGTTAGCCCAGTTCGACTCTGGGTCGCACCTCCACCACAAACACCAATAAACACATGGCTTCTAGCGGTTTTGACCTTTGCTTCTTTTAGCTTCATTTTGCCTGCTCACTGTGATGGAATTGTGATGGTAATCCCCACGGAAATTAGTGCGAGTTAGAAGTAGAATTTTCTCAATTTCAGAGGAGTATATCTGGGCGCGCTCAAAAACCAAGTGCAACATTTTTGGGAGAAAATGTTGCATGGGAAAAATATACAAGCAGTTGAGTGTTGAAGAGAGAACGATGATCCA
>WSYA01000018.1 GCA_009773615.1 Gallionellaceae bacterium | reverse complement strand
GTTCCATGTTCGTGATCGCATCCTTCAGTAACGTTTCTCTGCACTATTTCGATGACTTGCCAGATCATTTATTTCGGGTGATTTTTAGAGGTGCCCTAAAGACAATAATTGCTTTTTCATGCATTTCATTTTTATTCCTTTCGAGAAAGTTAAATTACTCTAACACTACACCTCAACACCTTGCCTGCCAGTCCGGTTCTAGCTGACAAGTTTGAGTTCTTACGGGGTGACGGTTTTGCCGGGACGTTTGCGCTGCGGCAGTTCGCCCAGCTTGTACGTCCATGTCATCCCTATATCTGATCCGCCACCGCCCGACAGATTGGATTTGCTGTTGATGCTGAGCACGGAACGTTCATCCCATAACCAAGCCATCCCCAGATTCAAATCAGTGCTGGTGCGAAGCAAGCTTTGATCTTGACCATTGCGTATATCCGGGCGGGTGTTACGCCATAGCAGACCGGCAGAGAGAGTGATGTCGCTGTTTACCGCGAAAGACATGGAGGGGCTGAGCAGCAAAAAATTGCCGGGAATGTAGCTTTGGTTGTTGATGTCACGCGGGGCATTGATGCGGTATGCCCCGGTAAACGACAGCACGATGGGGTCGATAACACGAAAGGTGGTCGCCCCGATCAGCCCGGAGTGTCCGTAGGAGTCCTGAGAATCTGTCGCCCCGGAGAGTAACGACCTTTCTACAGCGGCGATTTCGACGAAGCCCAGCAAGGCGGGCGACTTTCCTTCTTCGATCAATTTATGATTGACTCCCAGCCACAAACTGTCAAAACGATTGTTGGTTTGGCTGTCCCCCCCATTTACACCCTGTACGCGGGTGCTGTCGCTTAACCACGAGCTGCGCCCGTACAGCTCGGTGTCTTCTGATAGGCCGTAACGCAACCCCGGTGAAAGCACGACGGTGTCGCTGTTGATCTGCGCTGTGCCGACTTGGGTGGGGATCGTAACGAATTGCGCCACAGACACCTGCACTGAGATGGGCTGTCCTGTGCTCACGCCCCGTTGTTCGGTGTTCGCATAATTGATGCCTAACTCGACACGCCAACGATTTGGCGCGGAGAGCATGCCTTCAACAGTCAACGGAAGATCGGCAAAAGCAGCAACTGGTGTAAATCCAAATGTGCCAAGCAGCGCGAATTTAATTAAACGTGTGAGCATTAACTGACACCCCCCTTTAATACGTATTAATTCACAACACGAAGTTTGATGCAACTAGCTATTCTGCTAGTTGTTTTTCTGATAAAAATATTGTATGTGTAGATTTACAAAGCTTAACTGGCAGCGCCGCAAGGACTTCAGCACCTAACATCAATCCGTATAAACAAGCCGGCGCAGCTGATAGTGATATCAATGACGCGTCACACGTTAAAGCCAGTGACACAAGGGCGTTTTCTACCGTATCATCCGCCCGCCCAATGCGATGAGCCCGCCCTGATCATGCAAAACGACCAACCCGCAGAACAACAAAACAATCGGCAAACCCTACTTCACCTGTTGCAAAAGCATCAGCTGGTTGAGGGCATGGTACGCAAGCAGGATATGCCCCACCACGATCTGGTCGAGACGTTGGTGCGCAAACAAAATTTGGCCAAACTGAAACAGGCCCTGAACGAAGCCGACCCCGCAGATGTTGCGCAGATACTGGGTGAGCTCTCCGCCGAAGAACAGATTTTTGTATGGGATCAGCTGAGTGAGTCGCGCAAAGAATTGATTCTGCGCGATGTCCCGATCTCGGTGCTGAACGCTTTGGGAAAGCGCGAGTTCAAGAACGAAAGATCCAGCATCAAAGCGTTCGGCCTGCATGAAGGCCGCTTGCGCGAAATCACCATCCACACCAGCGAAGAGCTGCTCAAGACCAAACCGGTATGGATCGACTTGGTCGGCCCCACATTCGAGGAGCGCACCTGGGTGGGGGATATTTTCGGGATAGAACTGCCCGACCCGGAAAGGCTGAGCGACCTTGAGGCCAGCGCCCGTTTTTACATCGAAGAAAATGGTGAGATTCATTTGCATTCCGACTTTTTGCTCGACCTCGAAGACGAGTCGCGCAACGTCGCTGTCGCTTTAATCCTGTATCAGGATATTTTGTTTTCGGTGCGCTCGGAAGAGTTGCCGGTGTTCCGTTTGCAGCGCCTGCGGGCTTTTTCCCAACCCAATTACGTTTCCGATTCGCGCGATGTGCTGCTAGATCTTTACGCCGCCGATGCGGAATATTCGGCGGACGCGATGGAGGACATGTATCAGGGCTTGGAAGCGGTGGGCAAGCAAGTGCTCAACAAACAGATGACCGACGAGGATGCCGCCAAGATATTGGTCGCCATCGCCCACGAGGAAGACTTGAACGGGCGCATCCGCCGCAATGTGCTGGATACACGCCGCGCAGTTTCATTTTTGATGCGCAGCAAATTTCTCGAAAAACATCAGGTGGAAGACGCGCAGCAGATTTTGCGCGACATCGAGTCGCTCGACGGCCACACCACCTTCCTGTTCGGAAAAATCAACTTCCTGATGGACGCCACCGTCGGCTTCATCAACATCAACCAGAACAAAGTGATCCAGCGGCTGACAGTGCTCAGTGTGGTGTTCATGCCGCTCAATGTGCTGGCGGGCATCGGCGGCATGTCCGAGTTCTCGATGATGACCAAGGGCATTCCCTGGGAAGTCGCCTACGGGCTATTCACCATCGGGCTGGTGTTCGTCGGCTGGCTGACTTATGTGTTTTTGAAATTCATCGAAAAGCGCGAAAAACCCAGCCGTTAAACGCCCCCAGAAAATTCTATGGGATGTCCGCATCTCCCATACGCGAAAGGATGATGTCGGTCTTGCGCAGCAAGCCCTTGGCTTCGCGATGCTTGTCGTAATAACGCGGGTTGGGCACCATTGCGGCAAGCTTGGCCGCCTGCTGTGGCGAAAGTTGCGCGGCGCTGATGCGGTAGTAATGCCGTGCTGCGGCCTCGGCTCCGAACACGCCGTTCCCCCACTCGATCACGTTCAAATAAATCTCGAAGATGCGCTCCTTCTCCATCATGTGCTCCAGCATGACGGTGATGATGACCTCTTCTCCTTTGCGCCACGGCGTGCGCCCGGAGGAAAGAAATAGATTCTTCGCCAATTGCTGACTGATAGTGGAGCCGCCCGCCACGAGCTTGCCCTTCTTCAAATTTTTTTCGTATGCCTTCTGGATACCTTCCCAGTCGAAACCCTCATGATCGACGAATTTGGCATCCTCCGAGGCGATCAAAGCGCGCTTCAGATTGTTGGATATTTTTTTATACGACACCCATTGGTGCTTCAACTCGGCATCAGGATTTTTGTCTTGCATCACGTCCAAACGGTCTTGCATAAACGCGCTGGAAGCCGGATTGCGATCTATCCACCACCACACATGCGCGGCGACCCATGCCTGATACAGCAGCATCAGAACAAACAGCGCCAGCAAAATGCGCCAAGACCAGTACCAGAGTTTTTTCATCATGCGCGCAACCGCGCGATGACCGGCGCGGTGTCGGGACGCACTTCGCGCCATTTAAAAAACGCCTCCGCCGCTTGCTCGACCAGCATACCCAGCCCGTCGGCCAGCTGCGCTGCGCCTTGCTCTGCGGCGAATTTCAGGAACGGCGTCTGCTTGCCGTACATCATGTCGTAAGCCAATGCCTGCGGCGCGAACAGCCCCTCCGGCAGCGGTGGCAACTCATCCGCCAAGCTGCTCGATGTCGCATTGACGACCACGTCGAAAGTCTTGCCCGCGAGCGCCTCGTAACTGCTGGCGATCACTGTGCCGTAGGGCGCAAACTCGGACACCAACTGCTGCGCCTTCTCCACCGTGCGGTTGGCCACGGTGATGGTCACCCCCGCGTTAAATAATTGCCAGATCACCCCGTGTGCCGCCCCGCCCGCCCCCATTAGCAGCACTTTCTTGAACAACAACTTGCACTTCAGATTTTGCTCGATATCGGCAAGCAGCCCCACGCCGTCGGTGTTGTCGCCGAAGATCGCGCCGTCCCGAAAAAACAAGGTATTGACCGCCTGCGCGGCTTGCGCGCGTCCGGTAAGTTGCTTGCATAGTTTCAGCGCCTCGAATTTGAACGGCACGGTGACGTTGCAGCCCTTGTAGCCTTCGCTCACCAGACGTTCGATAGTGGCTTTGAAGCCGTCCAGCGGCGCTTCGATAGCCTCGTAAGACATATCCTGATGCGTCTGCGCAGCGAAGGCTTGATAAATCATGGGCGACTTGCTGTGCGAGATGGGGTGGCCTATTACGGCGTAACGGTCAGTCATGGATGGCGCTTTCAATGGTGGCGGGGCTATTTTGGCGGCGGATTATAACGGACAGTCGGGTTTTCGTCGGGCAGATAGCTATTCCTCCCCGACTTCATTGCATCCCATTGAGATGCAATGAAAATATATTTTCGCTTTACCCTAAAGTCGGGCAAAAACCTGCCGATAGCAACATTACAAACCGCTGTAACTTGCGCTTTATCCATCAATAAACGAAAGGCCGCATCATGGAAATCAACTCAGGTCATTCAAACGTACAAATTGCCATTGCCGTTCAGCCGCAAAACAAGCCTACGCGCGCTCAGGATGTGGAATATGTAAGCGACAACAACGGCGGCGTATTCATAGCATCAATACCAACTGAGCCGCCCCCGTCCATCAACACCAGCGGTCAGGAAGTCGGCAATCTCATTAACACATGGGCCTGATACCAACCGTTAGCAGGAGAGGTTAAACATGAGCATTTCTTTCATTGCCACGAGATCGGCTGCTACCGCCCAGAGCGACAGCATACGGTTTGTTGTGCAAGCTCCAGCCGCGCCGCCAAGCTCCGTCGCCCAAAGGTCGACGCCTGCGGAGTCGGAGGGCATCACTCAAGCACCGTCGCCCGAACGCGTCGATCAGGCGATCAAGCAGGTGAACGAGACTTTCACCCAAAAGGGACAAAACCTGTACGCCTCGATTGAACGGGACAAGTCTACCGGCATCCATGTGGTCAAAGTGTTGGATAAGGTCACCAATGAAGTCATCAGCCAATTTCCCTCAAAAGAAATCATTGCCATAGCTGAAGCGATAGACCAATCCCAAGAAGACAAAGGGCAACTCATAAACGTCAGCGCATAAAACCAATTCCCTTTAGGGCGCCCGCTTCGGCGGGTTTTTTTATTACGGATCACTTGCGCGCCATGCACCGGGAGCGCGCACAATCAATTCGCATCAGAGCGCATTCCACACACACTGCCGCAAAATGCCACATTGCGAAGTCCGCGCCTAGCCAACTCTCTGATATTCATCAGGCCGCTTTTGGCGCGGCGATTGCATCACTTCAACTGACAGGGTCATTTTAATCTTTCAGCCGGGAGAAATGCTGATGAATATTTATATGACAAGCGGACTGGGAATGATGCTCGGCGCAGCTTGATTCGACTCCACATTGCATGGAGATCAAAATTTTTCATGTATGCCAATGCTGCCGGCATAGGCATCTTTATGTGCAGCTTCTTTATATGAGAAATTGCCTGATCACGCGAGACGGAAGCGAGGATGGCAAATGAACGATAGCGCTCGCCTACTCGCTTTCCAGATGATCGTTGCTGGTAAACATCCACGTGCGGGTGATGCTGAGCACGTCGGTTTCCTTGAGGATGTCCGGAGGGAAAGCGGAATAAGGAGCTGCAAGCTTGACGATGCGCATGGCGGCCGCATCGAGGATACGTTGCCCGGATGAGCGATTGATCTCGATATTTTCCACACTGCCATCGGCGCGGATCGAAACTGTGAGCGTCAATTTCCCGTAAATTTTCTGATCGCGCGCCTGCTGCGGATAGTTCATGTTTCCGACACGCTCCACTTTGCTGCGCCAGTCCTCGACGTAACGGGCGTAACGATATTCCTGAGTACGCGCCCCGACGAATTTGCGTTTTGGAAGCTTCTCGTAGGAATCCATGCTTTTGCCGATTTCGGCTTCCAGCCGCGCGATCTCAAGCGAACGCTGCACCAAGTCTTCGCCGCTCATCTCACTGCTGACCGGTTGCTTGACGTTTTTTTCCTGCGACACGCTGTAATCGCTCTTCAATTGTGTGAGCAAGCGTTTAGCCTCTTGCTCCAGTTGCTGCACGCGATGCGCGGACTGCTCCGGCGAGAATTGTTCGCCGTCGCCCAACGTCGGCAACGGAGTCTTGGCATGACGGTCATCCGCAGTATTGCCGCCACCGTCGAGATTGTTCTGCGCCATCTTGGCCGCATTGCTCGGACGCGTCTTCGACTTGCTATTGACCAGCACCACCTCAAGCGGCTGCAACGGCGTGCTGATCGCCTTGCCCAAGCCGGGAAGCGCGATCCCGATGCCGAACAGCACAAAAGCATGCACGCCGAGCGAAAACGCCACAGCGAAAACCATGTTCTGTTTTAGCAGCAGACGAATCATGCGGGCGTCGCCTCAATCACCGAGATGAAACGCGCATTGAAGTTCAAATCGAGCAAATCAATCTCCCCTATCTCCAGTGTCGCGCGCGTGTTCGGCGGCAACTCAGGCAGCGACGGAATCCGGCTCACCAGCGGAATATCGGCAAGCTTGACCAGATTTTCGCGCAGCACCATCACCGCAACCTGCTTCACATCCTCCTGCAACAACCAACGCAGACACCAGTAACGCTCCATCTGGCGCTGGAATTCATTGTAAAGGGTATAGGCAGCATCGAAATCGCGCAGGATGGTAAAAAGCGCGGTGTCGTTTTGAGCGTAAGCCGGTGCCTCGTTGCGCAACAGACTGATAATCTGGCGCTGGTTTACCATATCCACATAGCGGCGCAACGGCGAACTCGACCACATGTATTGCGCCACCCCCAAGCCTTGATGCGGCGCGGCGACCGTGCTCATCTTCACTTTGCCGTTGTTCTGCGTGCGATAAATGCCTGCCACCCCGTGGTCGGCGAGCAGCTTGCCCCAGGTGCTGTTGACCAGAATCATCAGCTCGGACACCACCTTGTCGATAGGTGAGCCGCGCAAGCGGTTGCTGATGCTGATGCGGTCGTCCTCCACATGGAAGTTGTAGTCGATCTGTTGCGTGCTGTTGTCGGCGGATTTGCCGCGCAACATTTCCAGCTTTTGTGCGAAGTCCCACAGCAGCTTGAGCTCGTGAGCGTAGGCGTAATCCAGCTTACCTGCCGCAAGGGTCGCCTCGTTGAACAAAGGCTCAAGCGTGTCGTGGCGCAGATTGGCGGCGATGTGCAAACGCTCCAGACGGCTGTCGCTGTGCAATATATCGAGCGTCGTTGCATCCACTTCCACATACAGCGACAACGCGGGACACACCTTGTCGGCGCGCAGAGTAAACGCCTGCACCACATTTTCCGGCAGCATGGTGATCTTGTCGCCCGGCATATACACGGTGGATAAACGCTGCGCCGCGATCACATCCACGGGTGTGTTCGGCAAGATACCCAAGACCGGCGCGGCGATGTGCACACCGACACGCCAATTCCCGTTCGCCAAACGCTCCAGCGAAAACGCGTCGTCGATCTCGGTGGTGGTGGCATCGTCGATACTAAAAGCATTGACCGCAGCCAGCGGCAATTCGGGATGCGCTTCCACTTCGACGTCAGGAAAACCGACGCCTTTGGGGAAATTTTCGAACAGGAAGCGATGCAAATGGTAATCGCGTGTGGACGGCATTGCGCCGCAGCGGTGCAGCAAATGCGCCGCCGAGAGATGCGTCGCCGCACAAGCCGCTTCCAGCGCCTTCACCTCCAGCGTGTTGCGATCCGGCTTGTACAGAATCATCTGGAGCTTGTCGGCAAACTCGGCAGGCAGCGTGAAGGCGATAAGTTCTTCGACATAACGGGCTTGCAGCGCGGCCTGCTGGCGTTTTTTTTCCGCGCTGGCAAGCGCGGACTTCAACGCCTCCGGCGGCGCGGACTTATAGTGGCCCTTGCCTTTTTTATAGAAGTGCATCGGCGAGGAGTGCAAGCGTATCAACGTGCCTGCCGCTTCAATGGGCGTGGGCGCATGCCCGAAATATTCCTGCGCCAGACTGTCAAAACCGAATTCTTCCTGCGGGCAGGATTCCCAAAGAAATTCGACATCTATAGCGGCAGCGATGCCTTCTGCCTGCGCTAAAAATTCTGCCAAACCGGGCTGCGCGAAACGCAACATCACATTGGCGGATTTGATCTTGCTGCGTTTGCCGTGGATGTTCTCCACTTGCAGCGAGGTCGTATTGTCCTCAAGGATACTGCCAACCTTGAAACCGCCGTCTTCTTCGTAAAAAATATTCATCAAAAATCGCGCTAAAATCGAGTTGCAATTATAACTCAGGCCAATCGCACAGAACTTTGTTCGTGCTAAGCTGTCTCTACCGTCTGCCACCAACAGGCGGCCATATCTGAACTAAGGAGATTCAAACCATGAATAAAATCATCAGCAGCATCGTCATCGCATCCTGCACTGTTCTCGCAGCGCCTTCGGCATGGGCATGTCCACCCATGCATCAAGGCCAACCCTGTGGAAAACACATTGACGAGATGGACGCAAACAAAGACGGCTCGATTTCAAAAAAGGAATTCGATGCCTTCCATAACAAGCACTTCAAAGAACTGGATGCCAACCACGACGGTAAAATCTCACAAGAAGAAATGCTGGCCGCTTACCCCGGCAAAATGCATGAACGTGGCGACGCGCTCATCAGCAAGCGCTTCGATACCGCAGATGCCAACCACGATGGCGCATTAACAAAAGAAGAAGCCAAAGATATGCCCATGCTTTCAAAGAATTTCGACGAGATCGATACAAACAAAGACGGTAAAGTGACGCCGGAAGAACTGAAAGCGATGATGGAAGAACATCGTGCTACTGGCGGCCCAGGCAGCATGATGATGCCGGAAAAGAAATAGTCCGCGCGCAAACCGGCTTGAATTCCGAGCCGGAAATATTCAAGCCATAAAAAAACGGGCCAGCTTTTATGCTGGCCCGTTTTTATTCCGCGGCCGCGATTACTTGATCGCCAGTATCCAGCTCACCATCGCCTTGATGTCGGCATCGCTAACGTTGGGGCCTGTCTTCGGCATATCCATGGTGCCGAACGAACCTTTGCCGCCGCTGCGTACTTTGGCTTCCAGTTTGGCTTGAGCTGTAGCATCACCGCTGTATTTCGCAGCGATTGCTTTCAGCGACGGGCCTACCGTCTTTTTTTCCATGTTATGGCAGGTTGTGCAGTTGCTCTTTTTCAACAGCGCCTCGTCGGCAAGTGCGTTTCCAGCGAACAACAGTGCTACGGACAGTGCTACCAGATGATGAACTTTCATGATGCTTCCCCTCTGCGGTTAATAAAATCTTGCACGCATTATAGCGCAAGGCATCCTTGGGTTACGTGCCCTAAAATGATACCATCGCGCCTGTTTTAATAGCATGAAACCCGTCACAAATACAGGCATGCACGATAACGGAGAGCAACATGGCAGGTCATAGCAAGTGGGCAAATATCCAACATCGAAAAGGTAAGCAGGACGCCAAGCGCGGCAAGATGTTTACCCGTCTGATCAAAGAAATCACCGTGGCAGCCCGCTTGGGCGGCGGCGACTCTGCCGGCAATCCCCGTCTGCGTCTGGCGATGGAGAAAGCCTATGAACAAAACATGCCCAAGGACAATGTCGAGCGCGCGATCAAACGCGGCTCGGGTGAGCTGGATGGCGTGGAATATCAGGAACTGCGCTACGAAGGTTACGGCATCAACGGCGCAGCCGTCATGGTCGACTGCATGACCGACAACAAGACGCGCACCGTGGCCGACGTACGCCACGCCTTCACCAAATACGGCGGCAATCTCGGCACTGACGGTTCGGTCGCCTTCATGTTCAAACACTGCGGGCAGATGATCTTCGCACCCGGCACGGACGAAGATTCGCTCATGGAAGTAGCCTTGGATGCGGGTGCCGAGGACATCATCAGCAACGACGATGGCAGCATCGAAGTCATCACAGGCCCTTACGATTTCATCGAAGTGAAACAGCGTCTGGAAGCCTCAGGCTTCAAACCTGAAATAGCTGAAGTCACCATGAAAGCGGACAGCGAAGTCGTGTTCACAGGCGACGACGCCGTGCGCATGCAGAAACTGCTTGATGCTCTAGAAGACTGCGATGATGTGCAAGAGGTCTATACCACTGCGGTGATCGAGGAGTAATGCGCATCCTCGGCATCGACCCCGGCCTGCGCATCACCGGGTTCGGCGTGCTCGACAAAGAGGGGCAGCACTTGCACTACGTCGCCAGCGGCTGCATCAAGACGCCCGATGGCGAATTGCCGGAACGCTTGAAAGTTATTCTGAATTCATTGACTGAAGTGATCGCCCTCCACCAGCCGCAACAAGTGGCGGTAGAAAAAGTTTTCGTGAACGTGAACCCGCAATCCACCTTGTTGCTCGGACAAGCGCGCGGCGCGGCCATTTGCGCGGCGGTGCTGGCCAACCTTCCCGTGGGGGAATACACCGCGCTGCAAGTGAAGCAGGCCGTGGTCGGCAACGGTCATGCCGACAAAGAACAAGTACAGGAAATGGTTAAACGTTTGTTGAAATTATCCGGCACGCCCAGTCCGGATGCGGCGGATGCGTTGGCCTGCGCCATCTGCCACGCGCACGGCGGCATGGGCTTGGGAGGATTGGCGACACAAGGTTTTCGGGTTCAAAATGGAAGGTTGGTTTAAATGATTGGAAGACTGAGCGGCATCCTGCTGGAAAAAAATCCGCCGCAGATTTTGCTGGACGTACAGGGCGTCGGCTACGAACTGGACGTACCGATGAGCACGTTCTACAACCTGCCCGCGCTGAAAGAAAAAGTCGTACTACACACGCACTTCGTGGTGCGCGAAGACGCACAACTGCTCTACGGTTTCGCCACGCACGAAGAACGTTTGGCGTTTCGCCAACTGCTCAAGATCAGCGGCGTCGGCCCCAAACTCGCATTGTCGGTGTTATCCGGCCTGAGCTTGGGCGACCTCGCTGCAGCAGTCGCCAATAAAGAAGTCGGACGCCTCACCAAAATTCCCGGCGTGGGCAAGAAGACCGCCGAACGCTTGTTGCTGGAACTGCAAGGCAAGTTCGCAATAACAGGCGCAAGCGCCGCATCGGGCGCTGCCGCAACATCCGCGAACAACGACATCAGCAATGCCCTGCTGGCACTGGGCTACAACGAAAAAGAAGCGGACTGGGCAGCCAAGCAGTTACCCAAAGAAGTCGGCGTCTCTGACGGCATCCGTCAGGCACTTAAGTTATTATCCAAAGCATGATCCAAAACGACGACCTTTCCGCCGCACCTCGCGTCATTTCCGCCGCCCCCGCATCTCCGCAAGAGGAAGCCTTGGAGCGCGCGCTGCGCCCCAAGCTGCTGGACGAATATGTCGGGCAGGAAAAGATACGCGGGCAGTTGGAGATATTCATCGAGGCCGCGCGCAAACGCAAAGAGCCGCTCGACCACGTGCTGCTGTTCGGCCCGCCGGGTTTGGGCAAGACCACTTTGGCTCACATCATCGCGCGCGAGATGGGCGTGAATCTGCGTCAAACTTCGGGGCCGGTGCTGGAACGCGCGGGCGACCTCGCGGCCTTGCTCACCAACCTCGAATCCAACGATGTGTTGTTCATCGACGAGATCCATCGCCTCTCGCCCGTGGTGGAAGAAATTCTTTATCCCGCGCTGGAGGATTACCAGATCGACATCATGATCGGCGAAGGCCCGTCGGCGCGTTCGGTGAAGCTCGATTTACCACCGTTCACGCTGGTGGGCGCCACGACGCGCGCGGGCATGCTGACCAATCCGCTGCGCGACCGTTTCGGCATCGTGGCGCGGCTGGAGTTTTATACGCCGGACGAATTGCAGCGCATTGTCACCCGCTCGGCCGGATTGCTGGAGCTGCCCATCTCGCCCGATGGCGCGCTGGAAATCGCCAAGCGTTCACGCGGCACGCCGCGCATCTCCAACCGCCTGCTGCGCCGCGTGCGCGACTATGCCGATGTGCGCGCCGACGGCCGTGCCACGCGCGAAGTGGCGGATGCCGCGCTCATCATGCTGGATGTGGATGCGCAGGGACTGGATCTGATGGACAGAAAACTGCTGCTCGCCGTGATCGAGAAATTCGGCGGCGGGCCTGTTGGAGTAGACAACCTTGCCGCAGCCATCGGCGAAGAGCGTGACACCATCGAAGACGTGCTGGAACCCTATCTGATCCAGCAAGGCTACCTGCACCGCACCCCGCGCGGACGCATCGCCACCGCCAACGCCTATCAGCATTTCGGTTTGGCACAACCGCGCAACGTGCACAACAAGGAGTTGTGGGATGAGTAAGCAGCACAAGATATTTTCCTTTCCCGTGCGCGTGTATTTCCAAGACACCGATGCGGGCGGCGTGGTGTACCACGCCAATTATGTGAACTTCATGGAGCGCGCGCGCACTGAATGGCTGCGCACGTTCGGCTACAGCAATGCGGCCATGATGAAAGAATTGGGCGTGATGTTCGTGGTGCGCTCGATGAAAGTGGATTATCTGAAACCTGCCCTGCTGGACGATCTGCTGAGCGTGACGGCACTGGTCAAAGAGCTCGGACGCAGCCGCGTCACGCTGTTGCAAACTGTGTCGCGCGGCGAAGAGCTCATGACCGAAGGCGAGGTGCATCTAGTGTGTGTGACGGCAGATACTTTTAAACCGGTGAGCGTGCCCGACGTGTTGCGCAAACAATGGAGCTGAAAAAATGGATGTGATTCAGGATTTGTCGTTTATTCGTTTGATCCAGAATGCCAGTATTCTGGTGCAACTGGTAATGGGCTTGCTGCTGCTCGTATCCCTGATGTCCTGGTGGTATATCTTTCTCAAGATGTTCACCGTGCGGCGCGCCATCAAACAGAGCGAGGCCTTCGAAGATGCGTTCTGGGCGAATTCCGACCTCAATCAGCTTTACCAGAAGACGCAAAAAGCGGGAACGAATGCCGGCAGCATGGAGCGCATCTTCAGCGCGGGACTCAGCGAATATGCAAAACTTAAAAAGAAAAGCAACGTGGACAACAATGCGGTGATGGACGGTGCGCGCCGCGCCATGCGCGCCACTTACCAGCGCGAGATGGACAATCTCGAATCGCATTTGTCGTTTCTGGCGACCGCAGGCTCGGTCAGTCCCTATGTCGGATTATTCGGCACGGTGTGGGGCATCATGAATGCGTTCCGGGGTTTGTCGAATGTGGGGCAAGCCACGCTGGCGCACGTCGCACCCGGCATCGCCGAAGCCTTGGTCGCCACAGCGATGGGCTTGTTCGCGGCCATTCCGGCGGTGGTGGCGTATAACCGCTACGCCCATGATGTAGGCCGTTTATCTTCACGCTTCGAGAGTTTCATGGAAGAATTCTCCAACGTCCTACAGAGGCAGCCATGAGCAGCCATCGCAGCAAACATCAACCGATGAGCCAAATCAACGTCGTGCCGTATATCGACGTGATGCTGGTATTGCTGGTGATCTTCATGATCACCGCGCCGATGATGAATACAGGACAGATCGACCTGCCCAGCGTGGGCAAGTCGTCTGCCCCGCCTATTGCGCCGATCGAAGTGCTCATCAAAAAAGACACCACACTGGCTTTGCGCGATCATAGCCAAGGCGGGCGGGAGTTTCCCATCTCGCGTGACGAGTTGACCGCTTTATTGAAAGAGAAACAAGCCAAGAATGCGGATCAACCCGTGGTCATCTCGGCTGACAAAAACGTGCGCTATGAAGAGGTGATCAACGTCATGGATATGTTGCAGCAGCAGCAAATCAAGAAGGTCGGACTGTTCACCAAATCCCGCTAGACATGAGTGCGCTGGCTTATTACGAACCCCATAAAATTTCTGCCGGCGCACTGGCGCTGGTCGTGCATACTGTTTTCTTCTCTCTGCTCTACTTCGGTGTTAACTGGAACGTAAAAACACCCCAAAGCATGCAGGTCGAAATGTGGGATCGCCTACCCGAACCCGCTCCCGAGATATTACCGGAGCCGATCCCGCAGCCTGCTTTACCAAAGATTGAACCAATCGTCGCGACCAAGGTCGTAGAGCCTGCTGCCCCGCCGAAGGCCGACATCGAACTTAAAGACAAAAAAAAGAAAAAAGCCGAGAAGATAAAAAAGGAAAAGCCGGCAGCCAAAGCCCCACCGAAGCAGGACGAAAAAACCCAGAAACGGGAAATGGAAATACAGCGCGCCACAGAGGCGCGGATGGCGCATGAGAATATACGCATTCAGGAACTCCAAGATAAAATGCGCGCAGAGATGGATGCCGCCACCCGGGGCGAGGTGGCACGTTATAAAGAGCTGATCCAAAGCAAAATCAAGCGCAATATCGCAGATACGACCGATGTGCCGGAAAACGCCGAAGCAATATTTATGGTCATCGTTTTACCCGACGGGTCGGTAATGGATAATGTGAAGCTGTTAAAAAGTAGCGGCAACGCCGCCTACGACAGCGCGGCAGAACGCGCCATTTACAAGGCGCAGCCCTTGCCTTTGCCGCGAGATGCCGCGCTGGCCAGAATGTTCCGCGAACTGCGGTTATCAGTTAAGCCTTAAAGGAGAAGTTCGATGCTGCGCCTAAGCAGTTTGATTATTTTGTTGTGCCTGTCCCTTCCCGCGCGCGCGGTTCTGGATATCGAAGTCACCGGGGCCGGCGAACATCAGGTTCCTATCGCAATCGTGCCTTTCGAAGGTGAAGAATTGCTCGACCAACGCATCAGCGAAATCGTCGCCAGCGACTTAGTGCGCACGGGGCTGTTTAAACTGATCAGCCCAAGCGACAAAACACCCCATGAAACTAGCGAGGTGAAATTTGCCGACTGGGCGAAGGTGGAAGCACTCACCATCGGCCAAGTTATCAGACAGCCTGACGGGCGTATCGAAATACGCTTCCGTTTGCTGGACACCGTCAAAAAAACCGACTTGCTCGGCCAGTCGGTCACCGCAAAAAAAGATCAGGTGCGCGCGATCGCCCATCGCATCGCCGACTCGATCTACGCAAAACTGACCGGCAGCTCCGGCGTATTCAGCACGCGTATCGCCTACGTCAACCGTCAGGGAAAATACAACCGCCTGGTCATTGCGGATAGCGACGGTTTCGGGGAGCAAACTTTGCTGGCGCTCAATCAGCCGATCATGTCGCCCGCTTGGTCGCCCGATGGAAAATCCTTGGCCTATGTCAGCTTCGAACAGGGACGGGCAATGGTGTATGCGCAATCCTTGCAGACCCAGCGGCGTATTTTGCTAGCCTCGTTTCCGGGGAGCAACAGTGCCCCGGCCTGGTCGCCTGACGGCCAGCAGCTTGCGCTCGTGTTAACCCACGACGGCAACTCCCAGATATACCTTGTGCGTGCGGACGGTACTGATCTGCGCCGCATTAGTTTTAGCACCACTATAGACACCGAGCCAACCTTCTCTCCCGATGGACGCTATCTGTTATTCACTTCAGACCGGGGTGGTAGCGCACAAATTTACCGCATGTCCATCAAAGGCGGCGAGGCCGAACGCCTGACATTCGAGGGGAGCAATAACTTCTCGCCGCGCTTCAGTCCGGATGGAAAGAGTTTCGTCTTTGCGCATTTCAAAGGAGGGGCTTTTTACATCGCCGTGCAAGATTTCGAGACTAAACAAATTCAGATACTGACGCCCGGCGGATGGGAGAAAAAACCCAGCTTCGCCCCGAACGGAAAACTGGTTCTGTTTGCCACCGAGGTACACGGGCGTGGTATATTGGCCACCGTTTCAAGCGATGGCAGAGTGAAACAGAAGATGACCCCGCAACAGGGAGATATTCGGGAACCCACATGGGGCCCGTTTATCAATTAATAATTCGTAACAGGAGTGCCCCATGAAAAGATTAATATTAAGCATTGTTCTGATCAATTTGCTGTCTGCTTGCGCCTATTTCAAACCGATAAAACACGCTGACAAAGCGAAGCCCGCACCGGAGGCTACCGCCGAAAAACCTGCTACTCCTGCTGTAGAGAATGCGACCGTCGGCAGCGCGACAGCGTCTGAAGTCAATGCGCAGACTACGGCTACAGCCGAAACGGCCACCTCCGCCAATGCCACAGCAACCGAAACAGCCGAATCGGCGGCCGGGGCTACGGCCAAAGCCGACCCACTCAACGACCCCTCCAGCGCATTGGCAAAACGTAGCGTGCACTTCCCATTCGATGTGGATGCCATTCAGGACGCGGACAAACAGACCATTCAAGCTCACGGCGAATATCTGAGCGCTCACGCGGAGCGCAAGGTGCGCACGGAAGGCAATGCGGATGAACGCGGCAGCAGCGAATACAATCTGGCTCTCGGTCAGCGCCGCGCGAACAACACGAAAAAAGCTTTGATTCTGAGCGGAGCCCAAGCCGATCAAATCGAAGCCATCAGCTACGGCGAAGAAAAACCAATGGCAACAGGGCATGATGAAGAGTCCTGGGCTAAAAACCGCCGCACCGACATCAACTATAAATAAACATGTCCAGGTTTTATCTTTTCTTGTTCGGTGCATTGTGCCTCCTCACGGCACACCCCGCCTATGCGGGGCTGTTCAATGACGACGAGGCGCGAAAAAAAATAGTGCTACTGGAAACGCGTCTCGCCGTCTCTGAAGAATCTCTCTCCAAATTGGAAGCAGCGCACAAGCAACAAACCAACGCCCTCAAGCAGCAAACAATTGCCCTGCTCGACCTACAGACTTCGATTGAGGCGCTGAACACGGAATTGCGCAAGTTGCGCGGACAGAACGAAGAATTCGTACATAGCTTTCAGGATACCGAGAAACGTCAAAAAGACCTGTATGTCGACCTTGATGGACGTTTACGCCGCTTCGAGGCTGTGGATGTGGCAACAGCAGATAAAGCAAGCGGAAAGAAAAGCAAAAACGACGACCCTATCACCGAAAATCGTGCTCTTGAAGCCGCGTTCAGTTTCTACCGGGCCGAGCGTTATCAAAATGCCGTCAGCGCATTTCAAGATTTTCTCAACAACTATCCGCAGTCCGCGCATATAGCCAACATCCGTTACTGGATGGGCAATGCCTACTTTGTGTTGAAAGATTACAAATCCAGTCTGGCGAACTATCAGATATTGGTGAGCAAATTCGAAACACACCCGAAAATAGCCGAAGCGTTACTCAGCATCGCCGACTGCCAAGAGTTGCTGAAAGACAAAGAAGCCGCGAAGCTCACCCTCAAACAGGTCATAGCAAAATTCCCCAACAGCGAAGCGGCCAATAAAGCCAAAAAACACCTGTCCACGCTTAAATAGTTCTAGGAAACCATGTCATCCCCAAGCGCGGGCATCTCGCTACGCATCAGTGAAATTTTTTATTCTTTGCAGGGGGAAACCACACGCGTGGGCGTTCCCACCACCTTCATCCGCCTGACCGGTTGCCCGCTGCGCTGCACTTACTGCGACACCGCCTACGCCTTTAGCGGCGGCAACAGCATGACGCTAGACGAGATCATGCAAAGCGTTAAAACCCACCCGACATTCTACGTCTGCGTCACCGGTGGCGAACCGCTGGCACAAAAAGGCTGCACGGCCTTACTCAAAGCCCTGTGCGATGCCGGATACAACGTATCGCTGGAGACCAGCGGCGCGCTCGATGTCAGCGCCGTAGATGCGCGCGTAGCCAAAGTGCTGGACATCAAGACGCCGGCTTCGGGCGAACAGACCAAGAACCAGTGGGGCAACCTGGCACACCTCAACGCGCATGACGAAATAAAATTCGTGCTGTGCGACGAAGGCGATTACCGCTGGGCGAAGCAAGTGCTGCAAGCCCACCCGCTGACAGAAAAATGCGTCGTGCTGTTTTCGCCCGCGCAAGGCCAGCTGGAAGCGCGCGACCTTGCCGAGTGGATATTGCGCGACGGCCTGCAAGTGCGCCTGCAAGTGCAACTGCACAAATTGCTTTGGGGTAACCAACAGGGAAAATGAAGAACTCAGTCATATTACTTTCCGGCGGCTTGGATTCCGCGACCGTGTTGGCCATGGCACGCCAACAGGGCTTCGCCTGCTACGCACTGAGCGTGGACTACGGCCAGCGCCATCACGCCGAGCTGGCCGCAGCCCATCGCGTTGCGCAGGCGCTGGGAGCGGTCGAGCACCGCGTCATCAACATCGACCTCACCGCCTTCGGCGGTTCCGCCCTGACCGACTCCAAAATCGCCGTACCCGAAAAGATGGGCAGCGGCATCCCCCTCACCTACGTCCCCGCGCGCAACACCATCATGCTGTCGCTCGCACTCGCATGGGCCGAGGTCTTAAAAGCTCAGGATATTTTCTTCGGCGTAAATGCGGTGGACTATTCCGGCTACCCGGATTGCCGCCCCGAATATGTGGACTCGTATGAACGCATGGCGAACCTCGCCACCCAAGCCGCCGTCGAAGGACATCCTCTCACCTTGCACGCACCGCTATTGCATCTGAGCAAAGCCGAGATCATCCAACAGGGCATCAAACTCGGCGTGGACTTCAGCATCACCGTGTCCTGCTACCAGGCCGACGAACAAGGCCGCGCCTGCGGAGTGTGCGATTCATGTCGTTTGCGCCGTACCGGATTTGAACTTGCAGGAGTCAAAGATTCAACCCGCTACCGCAACACATAACTCGTCCGAGTTGCGTTGACAGCAAAGGTCAAATCCGTATAATGCGCGGTTCCTTTTGGGATGAGGGACGATAGCTCAGCCGGTAGAGCAGCGGACTTTTAATCCGTTGGTCGCGAGTTCGAATCTCGCTCGTCCTACCATCAAACCAAAGGGGTACATCTAGCAGCACCTCTCAGCTTTTTCATTCACAGGTCATTAACCATCAACAATCCATTCGTATTGCGAGTGGAGTACCAATGTTTATGCACTTGCAAAAACGTTGTCACAGGCCGACGTTGCCAGACTGTGACATATTTGTACTGTTTTGGTGTTTGGTGCGCAGCGAGCGCTGCAAGTTACTCTCCAGAATTACCTGTCCCGAGCCTCAGTCTGGCGCTGTGCTTCAGCTTCAGCTTCAGCCTTGCGCCGTGCATTTCTTTGTTCTGCCCGTTCTGCTCGTAATCTTTTCAACTCGCGCTCTTCTTTATTTTGCTGTTCCTGAATTCGGCTATTTCGATCCCGCAAATCTTCGGCGGCTTGTTCTCTGTCGACTCGCCTTTGAAACTCAGGGCTTCTGCCCGAATTAGCCGAGCTGTCACTTGCGGAGGCTGGCAAACAAACGCCAGTAGCAGTCGCTGCAATGAATAAAACAGATAAAGCGTTTTTGATTTTCATGAATTCCTCACTTTAATTTTAGTAAATTGCTAAGACTGCAACGATTACTGCCGCCTGAAATGTTAGTTTAAAAGCGATTCGTTTCCAAGTCGGACATTGCACTTTAATTTTTAACCTGCACCTTATCGCAACAGCGTCAAAACGGTGTTGGGCGATTGGTTTGCCTGTGCCAACATCGCAGTACCTGCTTGTTGCAGAATTTGTGCCCGGGTCAATGCGGCGGTTTCCGAAGCATAGTCTGCATCCATGATACGGCTGCGGGAAGCGGTCTGATTTTCAGCGGCGATCTGCAAGTTGGAGATGACCGATTCAAAACGCGACTGAACCGAACCGAACGTGGCTCGCAACGAGGCTACAGCGGCGATATCCACATCCAGTTTGGCGATTTCCGCTTGGGCTGTCACTGATGAGTCACCCAGCGTAGTCGAGGTCGGCAACAAGGCGGCGTCTGTGGTAATGGTGATGTCATCCACACCCGCAACGCTGTTGGCGCCCACTTGGAAGGTTTGGTTAACCGCCTCGGAAAGCAGGGGAATGTTGTTAAATGATGTTGCCTGAACCACCCGCACGTTTTCAGCATTGAGCTGGGTGAACTCCGCATCGATCGCCGCGATATCGGCATTCGACGTGGCGTTGGCCGCTTGTATCGCCAATTCACGCATGCGCGCCATGTTGTTTTGAATGGCGCCCAAAGCACCTTCAGCCGTTTGCGCAAGTGAGATACCGTCGCTCGCGTTGCGCACCGCCTGGTTCAGGCCGCGAATCTGGCCTTCCATGCGCGAAGCGATCGCCATACCGGCCGCATCGTCTTTGGCGCTGTTCACACGCAGACCGGAAGACAATCGCTGCAAAGAAGTATGCAGTGCAGATTGAGACCCGTTTAAGTTGCGCTGTGCGTTTAAGGACGCAATGTTGGTATTGATATATGAAGGCATTTTATTTCTCCTTTAACTTTGATTCTGTTGATTCGACACTATCGCCATTGTTTCCAGGTTGACTCTGGTTACAAGGCAGATCGTCTGCCGTTGGTCCAGTTATCAGAGCATTCAATAAATGCCCTTCTCAGTTTACTTCTGCCACGTTTCCGATCTGTGATGCGACCAATCCAATCAAGTCGCCTCTTCTACGAAAATTAGCAATGGCTGCAATTTAACCTAGTTTTTAAAATTCAAAAACTCAATAAGCGGGAGATTTCCCGCTTAATTCTCATTTTCACCCGGCGCTCACCGAGCGCGCATAACGCAGTAGGCACGACTGCATTTACCCTCCCGCCAACCACCCAAACTCTTTACAATACCCGCTCCAACAAGGGATTGACGTGATGACAGACACCCGCAATAAGCCACATTACACAGAGAACGTACTGGAACAACTGCAACAGGTGCAGCGTCTGGTGGGAGCTCATACCTTGCAGGCAGAAACGCATCCGCGAACGATTCCCGGCGCGGAACACCATGAACTGGCAGAGCTATTGCTCCAAAAACGCCATCTGGGCGAACTGCAAGACCTGCTCAACAGATTGCATCCGTCCGATATTGCTTTCATATTGGCGGCGCTGCCGATAGGGCAACGTTTACTGGTGTGGAATATGGTCAAAGCGGATCGGGACGGCGAAATCCTGATCGAAGTTTCGGATCCCGTGCGCGAATCGCTGATCGCCTCCATGAGCTTCGATGAACTGCGCGGAGCCGCAGAGCAACTCGATACTGACCAGATAGCCGACTTAGCCCCCGATCTGCCGCAATCCGTTATGCGCGAGGTATTCAAGTCGCTCTCCATCGAAGAGCGCGAGCAGTTGCGCGCGGCGATGTCTTATCCGCAGGATAGCGTCGGCGCATTGATGGATTTCGACATGCTGACCATTCGTGAAAATTCGACTTTAGAAGCGGTGTCGCGCCTCCTGCGCCGCTTCGACGACCTCCCCGACCACACCGACCAATTGTTCGTGGTAGACCGCGACGATCTGTTCAAAGGTACGCTGCCACTAAATAAACTACTGGTCAACGAACCGGAAGTCGAAGTTGCCGCGCTGATGGTCACCGACTCCCTCACGCTGTATCCCGACGACAAAGCGCAACAAGCCGCACAGGCGTTTGAACGCTACGGTCTGGTTTCCGCCCCGGTGCTGGATGAAGATGGGAAATTGCTCGGGCGCGTATCGGTGAGTGCGGTGATGGACTTCATCCGCGCAGAGTCGGAAAACGAGGTATTGAATCTTGTCGGTTTGCGCAAAGGGGAGGATATTTTCGCTTCGGTCTGGAAATCGGCAAAGAACCGTTGGCTGTGGCTGGCGCTTAACCTGTGCACCGCCTTCTTTGCGTCAAGGGTGATCGGTGTGTTTGAAAATTCGATTGAAAAATTCGTCGCCCTTGCCGCCTTGATGCCCATCGTGGCCGGCATCGCCGGTAACTCCGGCAATCAAACGATCACCACCATCATTCGCTCCTTGGCACTGGGACAAATCAATCCGGGCAATGCGCGCCGACTATTGGCCAAAGAGCTGGCAATCAGCTTGTTGAACGGATTGGTGTGGGGCGGCATCGCAGGCGGCTTTGCCTACCTGCTCTACGGAAGCGCCCCGCTTGGCTTGGTGATGACTGGCGCAATGCTGCTCAACCTGATGCTAGGCGCATTGGTCGGCATGCTGATCCCGCTGACGCTGCAAAAAATTAGCCGCGATCCGGTAATCGGCTCCAGCGTGTTATTGACCGCGATTACTGATAGCGGGGGCTTCTTCATCTTCCTTGGATTAGCGACCATTTTTCTGGTTCGCTGACCATCGAGAAGATAGCGAGCAGCCACTCAACTATTCGGTGCGGAATCGCTCAAGCCGAAATATTGATCGTATTTCCAATCGCGCCACCGGGAGCCGGGGCAGGCATGGCTGTCGGGGTAGGCGCGGCAGGCACCGGTTTCGGCGGATTCGGTGCAGCGCTACTCACCTGAGCGTTTGGAGCCGGTGCAGCCGCTGTTTTGGCGGCAGCCTCTTTGGCCTGTGCCTGCGCCATCAGAGACTCCATACCTTTAATGAAATCCTGCTTCGACACGCTGCCGGTACCGCTGGGATCGAGCTTGCTGAAAGCGGCCTCGACACCCATCGCTTTAACTGCTGGCGGTGGATTTATTTTAGTAAAGGCCTGCTCGAATTGCGCCTTGGTGATGCGCCCTGTACCGGCAGTATCGATCTGCTGAAACAGATTGGTTATCTTCTGCTGTGGCGATATTGGCTTGCTTGCAGGCTTGGCCTGCGGCATAGCCGCTTCGCGAATACTGGAAACCCCGCTGACTGTGGACATGATGTTCTCCAAAAATAATTGAGAGAGAGTTAAAGTGATAACGTCAGGCTTCACTATAACAACAGAGAAAAAATGTGTTCCTGCAATTAGAGGGGGAATTCCCCGTCAATTCCCGGCATGGCCACGCGGCCCGAAATAAATGTGCAGGCTCAGACCGCCGTTTTGGCGGCGCGCCGCAATTGCCAGCGCTGCAAACCGCCCTCAACCAGCGAATACACGGCAGGAACCACCACCAGCGTCAGCAGTGTGGATGAGATCATGCCGCCGATCACCGCGACCGCCAGAGGCCCGTTCGTTTCAGCGCCCGCCCCCAGACCGAGCGCGGCGGGAAACAGCGCCAGAATGATGGTTGCCGAAGTCATCAGCACCGGACGCAAACGTATCGGGCAGGCGTTGAGCAAAGCTGCGTCGATTTGCATCCCGCTTGCGCGGCGCTGGTTGGTGAGGTCAATCAGCAGGATCGAGTTCTTGGCCACGAGGCCGATCAGCAACACCAGTCCGACCATCGAATAGATATTGAGCGTGTGGCCGAACAGCCATAAGGCGGCCACGCCGCCGATGATGGCCAGAGGCTGCGCCATCATGATGATGAACGGCTGGACGAAGGAGTTGAACTGGCTCGCCAGCACCATATACAGCAGCACGATAGCCAGAGTGAATGCGAAGATCATATAACCGACCGTCTTGCCGAACTCTTCCGCCTGACCGATCAGCTTGACGCGATACCCGGCCGGCATCATGGCATCCGCGATCTCTTTCACTTTGCCGCTTGCCTCGCCCAAGGGCATGAGCGGCGTGGCATAAAAAGTCGCCGAATATTGCAGATCGTAACGCCCTACCACTGCGGGGCCAATCTCCTGATCAAACGAGGCGACCGTATCCAAACGCACCATGCTGCCATCGCGAACGCGCAGGAAGATATGCCGCAGATCGTCCGGTTTTGCGAACGAACCTTCCTTGGCTTTGATGCGCACATAGTAGCGTTCGCCATCACCGGGCTCGTCGTTGTATTGGGCAATATCCACACCACCCGTCATCATGTTGATCGCGGTCGCCACATCCGCAGCAGACAAACCCAGCGCGGCCGCTTTGGCACGGTCTATATTGATTGCCAGCTGCGGCAGATCCATTTGCAAATCCAAGTCCACGCGCCCCAATCCGGGAAGCTCCTTGTTTAGTTTGCGCTGCAATTCGGAAGACAGTCGGGCGACTTCGTTGAGACTCGCCCCGGTCAGCACAAATTGCAGCGGCTCCCCGCGCCCGCCTCCGCCCATGGAAACGGGAGCCGGAAATGCACGCACGCCGGAAATCTCCGCCAACTCTTTGCGCAACTGAACCAGCAGCTGTTGTTGCGACAGCGTGCGCTCGTCACGCGGCACCATGCGCACGTTCGAACTGGCCTGATTCACTTGTCCTGCCTGCCCCAGGCCGATTACGCTGAAGTTGGACGCGATCTCTTTATGGCTGGCGAGTATCTTTTCCACCTCGGCCAGTTTTTCGTTGGTATATGCTATTGAAGAACCCAGAGGAACTTTGCTGGACACCATGAAACGTCCCTGGTCTTCTTCCGGCATAAACGTTTTGCCCACCTTGGCAAAGAAAAAACCGCTGGACAATACCGCAACGATAGTCAGCACCACCACCTTCCACCGATGCCCGAGCGACCAGCTCAACATACTGCGGTAGAAGCGGTCCAATTTGTGGAACATCGCATCCAGCGCGTAATACAACTTGCCGTGTTTTTTCTCTACCGTGAGAAAACGCGAACACAGCATTGGCGTCAAAGTGAGCGAAACGAACAGGGAAACCAGCACCCCCATCGTCACCACCACCGCGAACGATTTGAAGAACATGCCGATGATGCCCGCCATAAAGATCACCGGCGCAAAGATCGAGACCAGCGACAGCGATGCCGCCATCACCGCAAACACCACTTCGTTGCTGCCGTTGATGGCTGAGCTGACGGGGTCATTATCTATCTCTTCGCGATGGCGGAAGATATTCTCCAGCACCACGATAGCGTCATCCACCACCACCCCGATGAGCAGCAGCAGCGCCAGCATCGTCATTGAGTTGAAGGTGTATCCGGTGAAATAGATCACCGCGATCGCGCCGAGCAAAGACACGGGAATGGCGATGGCGATAATCAGCGTGGAACGCACGCTGCGCAGGAAAAACCACACCACCACGGCCGCCAGCAAGGTGCCTTCGAGCAAATGTTCCTTGAGCGAGCTGATCATTTCCTGAATGAATAAACCATCGTTGGATGCGACGGAGAGCGTCAGTCCAGGCGGCAAAGCGGGAATGATCTCCTTGTTCAGACGATGTTTCACTTCCTCGACAATGGCCACGGTGTTGGTATTGGAAATCTTGACGATACCGATACCCACTGCGGGCTTGCCGTTGAAGCGCGCCAGCTGGCGGAAATCAGCGAGGCCGTCCTCTATCTGGGCAACATCCTTCAGTCGGATCGGCGAGCCGTCACGATAAGCGACGGTCATCATGCTCAGCTCGCTGAGTTTGTGAAATTCCAAATCCAACCTGAGCAGATATTCACCTGTCCCGCCAACCAGAAATCCTCCGGGCATCTGCAAATGTTCGCGACTGAACGCGGCGGAAATATCTTGCGGCGTGAGACTCAATGCGGCCATACGCACCGGGTCAATCTGGACGCGGATGGAACGGTCGCGGCGCCCGCCCAGGCGCACCTCGCCCACGCCGTCTATCGTTTCCAGTTTTTTCTTGATGATGTTGGCCGCGTATTGGTTGAGCTGCTGCTGTGTGCGATCGCCTTGCAATGCCAGCCACATGATCGGCGATGCACCCGAGTCCATCTTGGACACGACGGGCGCATCAGCATCTTTGGGCAGGCGGCGCACCGCCTGATTAATCTTGGCTTGAATCTCATTGAACGCCACATCTACGTTCTTTTCCAGACTGAATTTGATGACGACTACAGAGACACCCGGCGAGGAGCTGGACTGCACGTGCTCGATCCCCGGCACGCTATTGATCGCAGTCTCGATCACGTTAGTCACGCTCATGTCGACGTTTTCAGGATTGGCGCCCTTCAGTGTCGTAGTAATGGAGATAATCGGAAAGTCGATTCTGGGAAACTGATCCACCCCGACGCGTTGATACGCAATAACCCCGACCAGCATGAGCACCGCGCTCAACATGAAAGCGAAGACGTGACGCCTGATTGATAACTCGGGCAAATTCATAGACTAGAACTCTCGATTTTTTTCTGGAGAAATGCGTTGCAAGAGTTTATTTGGCCGCCCCGACCGCAGAAACGGCGTTGATAGTCGCCGGAGCATTGTTTTGCTTCGCCACAATGACAGCCTGATCGGTCAAGAAGCCCGCGCCATCCACTACTACAGCCTCGTTCGCCTGCAAACCGCCGAGAATCTCGACCAAGCCATTTTGCTCGACGCCAACCTGCACCAAGCGCTGCTCGACCTTATCCCCTTTGACGACATAAACCACTTTGCCCGCCGGACGGAATACCACACTGCCCTCAGGCACGACGACCGCATTCAGATGTTCGCCCAACACGACTTGCCCGACCACGCTTGCACCAGGCTTCCATGTGCCGGGATTATCCAGGGTTACAAACACATCAAACGCACGGTTGCCGGACCCCGCCATGGGCCGTATCTCCACGATCTTGCCGGTCAATTTCAGCGTATCTGCCGAGCTTGAAATTCGGACGGTCATTCCACGGCTTAATTGTCCCGAAAGATTTTCCGGGAATGGCAGGCGCACGCGCAATTTGTTCAATGCAACGACATGAAACAACGGATCGCCCACTTTCACATATTGCCCCCGCATCGCAATCTGCTTTTCAACCCTCCCCGCCACCGGAGAAAATATCTGTGTTTTGCCCACATTGCGTTCGGCAAGCGCAAACTGTGCTTTTGCGGAGGCCACCTGATTTTGCAGCGCACAGGCCTGCGCGACGGCATCATCCAATACTGACTGGGAAATGAAATTTTGTTCGCGCAACTGCTTCAAGCGCTCAAGATTTTTTGTTTGATTATTGCTTAGCGCTTCAACGCGCCGAACTTCTGCCTGCGCCGATTGGCGCGACAAAGAAACATCCTGCGAATCGAGCACAGCCAGCATCTGACCGACCTTTATTTCGCTGCCCGCGACGGCACGGATCTCCAATACTTTTCCCGCCACCTCGGCTGAAATCATCGGGTCAGAAAAGCTTTCCAGCGTCCCTACCGATTCTTCCAGCAACTCCACGGTGCGCAGTTCACTTTTCGCGACGGTTACCGGAGTGCCCAGCTGCGCAACTTTGCCCTCCTCTGTTTTTTTGCCGCATCCAGCCACAAAAACCAGCGACAGCAACAGCAAGTTCCAATTCGCTCTATTCATGCAATCGCTCTTGTGTAAATAGGAAAAATAGGGGAGAAACACCCGCACCCGAATAAAAGGGCGAAATGAATATAGCGCTTGCCGAAAGAGTTTCAGCAAAAAAGAAAATTGCCATATCGAATGGCAAAAAAACCCGTAGAAAGGGCGAAACGCAAAAACCCGGCGCCCGCCCCAATCTACGAGATCAGGCGCCGAGAATACCTTTACCAGCTGTTTTTGCTGCTGGCTTAGCTGCTGCTTTTTTCGCTACTACTTTTTTAGCGGCTGGCTTTTTGACAGCAATTTTTTTTGCTGCCGGTTTAGCGGCTGCTTTTTTCGCAACGACTTTTTTAGCGACTGGCTTTTTGGCAGCAACTTTTTTTGCTGCCGGCTTAGCTGCTGCTTTTTTCGCTACGACTTTTTTAGCGGCTGGCTTTTTGACAGCAACTTTTTTTGCTGCCGGTTTAGCTGCTGCTTTTTTCGCTACTACTTTTTTAGCGGCTGGCTTTTTAGCGGCAACTTTTTTTGCTGCTGGCTTAACTGCTGCCTTTTTCACTGCTGGTTTCTTAGCGGATGTGCTCTTTGCTTTGGTAGTTGTTGCAGCCATTTTCATTCCTTATAAAAATTAATTTGACTAAAAATTTTCACTACGTTGCGTGCAACCCGCTGCACTCCCAAACACTTTTTTGCTCCCTGAAAGCCCCTAACGCGCTTGGTGGCCGCATTCTATGCGCGATTAAAAATAATACGCAACATATTTGTGCATATTTTCCCAAAAAAATCACGCGATGATTTTTTCTCCCGCGAACAACTGCGCCACTGTTTCGCGTTCGCGAATGAGATGCATGTGCGAACCATCGACCATCACTTCGGCAGCGCGTGGACGCGTGTTGTAGTTCGAACTCATGCTCATTCCATATGCTCCAGCAGACATCAACGCCAGCAAAGAACCTTGATCCAGCGCCAGTTCACGGGCATGTCCCAAGAAATCTCCGGTCTCGCAGATCGGCCCTACCACCTCATATTTTTGCGCGACAGCCGGGCTGCGATTCACCGGTTGAATGGCGTGATAGGCATCGTATAAAGCCGGGCGCATCAAATCATTCATCGCCGCATCGACGATGGCAAAATGTTTTTCTTCGCCGGGCTTCAGGTACTCCACACGGGTCAGTAACACGCCCGCATTGCCTACTAATACACGCCCCGGCTCGACAATGAGTTTTTCACTGCGCCCTTGTAGAGCACCCAACAAGGCTTGCGCATACTCGGCGATAGAAGGTGGAGTTTCGTCGTCGTAACGAATACCCAGTCCGCCGCCAAGATCGAGATGTTCCAGCTTGACTCCCTCATGCGCGAGCTGATCTACCAGCACCAGCACCTTCTCGGCGGCAGCGATGAACGGGCTGATCTCGGTGAGTTGCGAACCGATATGGCAATCCATTCCTGTCACGCGTAAATGCGCCATACCCGCCGCCTTGCGATACAGCGTCAGCGCCTCGGCGTAAGCGATGCCAAATTTATTCTGCTTTAGTCCGGTGGAAATATAAGGATGCGTCTTCGCGTCCACATCGGGGTTCACGCGCAGACTGATCGGCGCAATTTTTCCCATCTGGCCAGCTACCTCGTTGAGACGGTCCAGCTCTGCCGACGACTCCACGTTGAAGCACCATATTCCCGCATCGAGCGCGAGCCGCATCTCCGCTTCCGTCTTGCCCACTCCCGAGAACACCACTTTGTTCGCCGCAGCGCCAGCCGCCAGCACGCGTTGCAACTCGCCACCGGAAACGATATCGAAGCCAGCCCCCAAGCGCGCAAACAGATTGAGAATCGCCAGATTTGAATTGGACTTCACTGAAAAGCAGATCAGGTGCTCGCGCGCGCTAAGTGCATCCGCAAATTGGCGATAAGCGTCGGTCAGCGCGGCGCGCGAATACACATAACAAGGTGTGCCGAATTTTTCGGCGATGTCGGCCAGTGCGACATTCTCGGCAAACAACTGGTCTTGTTGATAATGAAAATAGTGGGTCATATTAATTCTTCTGTTCGGATTGAGTGGGAGGGGCGGGATTTTTCGGCATATATAACGGCCCTTTGCGCCCGCATCCTTGCAGTGCGAGCACCACCAGCAACATAATGCTGGTCTGAACGAGATTTGAAATACGCATCATTGCAACCTTACAGAAATGAATAACACGGGATTATAAATGGAAAGGCAACTTCAATGACTGAAAGCGAATTCACCCAACTGGCCGATGCCATCTTCACGCGCATTGAAAATGCGCTGGACAGCAGCGGGACAGACATCGACTACAGCTTTAACGGCCCCGTACTGGAACTCGAATTCGAGGACGGCTCACAAATCATCATCAACCGCCACACCCCCAATCAGGAAATTTGGATCGCAGCAAAATCCGGCGGATTCCATTTCAGCCTTCAGGGCGGTCAGTGGCTGAGCAAACGCGACGACAGCGAATTTTTCAGCAAGCTGAGCGAGCTGGTGCACCTTGCTACAGGAAAGCCAGTTTCGATTTAACCGGAAATTTTCAGGTTGTTAGCTCGGAAAGAAGTCATCTACTTTTTGAAAACACGTTGAACTTCAGGCATTATCGGAGCCATGCAATGACTGAATAGCAAGTCGCCCTGATGCCGACATATAAAGTACCGTACCTAACCCGATGAATAATTCCTTGCAACTCGTTTTGATCCTTCTTGCCGTCGCTGTCGGCGTGGTGGTGCTGTGCCGTATTTTGCGTCTGCCCGCTATGCTGGGTTACCTCATCGTCGGCATTCTGATCGGCCCGCACGCGCTCGGCTGGATTCCTGACGCCCCGGAGACGCGCCATCTCGCCGAATTCGGCGTGGTCTTCCTGATGTTCAGCATCGGTTTGGAATTCAGCCTTGCCCGCCTGCGCGCCATGCAGCGAATCGTCTTCGGTCTGGGTACGGCGCAAGTGGCACTCACGATGTTGCTGGTCATGCTCTCATCGCTATTTTTCGATTTGGGCTGGCGCGAAGGCCTTGCTTTGGGCGGGGTGCTCGCGATGTCTTCCACCGCGATCGTGAGCAAAATGCTGGTCGAGCGCGCCGAACTCAGCTCCGCGCACGGACACAAAATCATGGGCGTGCTGCTGTTTCAGGATCTGGCGGTCGTGCCACTCATCATCATCATTCCCGCACTAGGCAGCGACTCCGGCGACCTGACTGCGACCATCATCTATGCGATGCTCAAGGCAGTTTTGTTGCTCTCTGTCCTGTTGATATTCGGGCAGCGCTTGCTACGCCCGTGGTTCAACCTCGTTGCTCAGCAAAAATCTTCCGAGCTGTTCATGCTCAACGTGTTGTTGTTCACGCTGGGGCTGGCATACCTTACCGAGCTGAGCGGACTGTCGATGGCACTGGGCGCATTCGTGGCAGGCATGCTCATCTCCGAAACGGAATACCGCTACCAAGTGGAAGAAGACATCAAACCCTTCCGCGACGTTTTGCTCGGCCTGTTCTTCGTCACCATCGGCATGATGCTGAATATGGATAGCGTCATCGCGGGATTCGGTTGGGTGCTGCTGGTGTTGTTGATCTTGCTGCCGTTCAAAGCCTTTGTGGTTGCGCTGCTGGTGCGCTGGTTCGCCAAAGACTGGGGCGTGGGTATACGCACCGGATTGGGCTTGGCGCAAGCGGGGGAGTTCGGTTTTGTTCTGTTGACGCTGGCGGGAAACGTCAACCTGCTCCCACCCGAGATCATGCAAAACGTGCTCGCCGCCATGCTCATCTCCATGCTGATCGCGCCCTTCCTGATCCAGCATGCCGAAGCCATCGTGCGCCGCCTATCCCCGACGGAATGGATGAATCAGGCCATGCAAGTCCATCATATCGCAGTGCAAAGCATGGCTTCCGATGGGCATATCATCGTATGCGGCTACGGACGCAGCGGCAAAGCACTGGGTAAATTTCTCAGCAAAGAAAACATCAAATTCGTGGCGCTCGAACTCGACCCGCGTTGCGTGCGCGATGCCGTCTCCGCCGGAGAAAAAGTCGTCTATGGCGACGCCACCAAACGCGAAGTGCTACAGGCGGCAGGGCTGATGCGCGCCAAAGCGCTGGTGGTCACCTACGACGATGCGCCTTCCGCGCTGAAGATATTGCACCATGTCAAACACGCGCGCCCCGGTTTGCCCGTCGTGGTGCGCACAGCCGACGACACCCACGTGGAAGCCTTCAAACGCGCCGGTGCTGCCGAAGTCGTGGCCGAAGTACTGGAAGGCAGCGTCATGCTCGCCTCGCAAGCGTTGTTGCTCTCCGGCGTGCCGCTCAACCGCGTCATCCGCCGCATTCAGGAAGCCCGCGCGCGCCGCTATAGCGTATTCAACGGCTTCTTCCGCGCCGCGCCCGAGCCCGTGGGCGAGGCGACGGATAACCAGCAGCCGCGCTTCAATAGCTTGCTGCTCAACAAGGGAGATGCTGCTATCGGCAGAACGCTGGATGAGCTCAATCTCGCCGAATTGAACGCCGAAGTAAATTCCGTGCGCCGCCACAATGTTGAAGGCAGCCAACCCGCAGGCGACATGGTGTTGCGCGCGGGAGATGTGCTGGTGTTACTCGGCGAGCCGGTCGCCTTGGCCGATGCGGAAAAGCGTCTGCGCGACGGCGGATTTTAAGGCAGCGAGATGGTAGCCCCTACTCACGCAATGCCCGCATCGGGCAAAAACATCATCGGCATTCAAACCTTGCTCGACAGCTTACCGAAAAACTTCTCCCCGGATGAGGCTGCATCAATCCGCCGCGCTTGCGCATTGGTCGAGCCGTTTTACGCCGACAAAGTCGAGCTGACGAACACCCCTCTGCTGCTGCATGCGCTGGGTGCCGCCTCGATACTCGCGAAGATGAACATGGACTCCGCTTCGGTCGCGGCGGTCATTCTGCATGCGCTGCCCGATTATTTGAACGACTGGCAGGAAAAAATCAAAGCCGATTTCGGTAGCGACGTGAAAGAGCTGGTAGAAGGCATTTCGCGCATGGAGCAGATTCGCCAGTTCAGCGAGATGGGCAGCTTGCACATGCAAGAGAATAAAAAAGGCGATCAAGCCCAGCAGATCGAGACCCTGCGCAAGATGCTGCTGGCGATGGTGCAGGACATCCGCGTGGTGCTCATCAAACTCGCCGAACGCACGCAGACCATGCGCCACCTCGCCAACACAAGCGCGGAGCAACAAAAACTTATCGCGCGCGAAACGCAGGGCATCTTTGCACCGCTGGCAAACCGTCTCGGCGTGTGGCAAATCAAATGGGAATTGGAAGACCTGTCGCTGCGCTTTATGGAACCGCGACTCTATAAGCAGGTCGCCGTCCTGCTGGACGAGCGCCGTTCTGATCGCGAACAGTACATCGCCGATGTGCTGCATCTGTTGAAACAGGAGCTATCACAGGCAGGCATTCAGGCCGACATCACCGGACGCCCCAAGCACATCTACAGCATCATCAACAAAATGAAGCGCAAGCAAGTGGAGTTCAGCGAGCTGTACGATGTGCGCGCAGTGCGCATTCTGGTGAATGATCTCAAGGATTGCTATAGCGCGCTGGGCTTGGTGCATAACCTGTGGCAACCCATTCCCGGCGAATTCGACGACTACATCGCGCACCCCAAGAGCAACGGCTACCGTTCCCTGCACACGGCGGTGATCGGCCCGCGCGACCTCGCGATCGAAGTGCAAATACGCACCACCGAGATGCACCAGCATTCCGAGCTCGGCGTCGCCGCGCACTGGCGCTACAAAGAAGGCGGAAAATCCGATGCCAAGTTCGACGAAAAAATCACCTGGCTGCGCCAGATACTGGAGTGGAAAGAGGATGTCGCGGACAGCGGCGATATGCTGGAACAATTCAAGAGCGAACTGTTTCAGGATCACGTCTATGTGCTCACGCCGCAGGGCAAGGTGATTGACCTGCCCAAGGGCGCGACCCCAGTGGATTTTTCCTACAGCCTGCACACCGACTTGGGACACCGCACGCGCGGCGCCAAAGTAAACGGCAGCATCGTGCCGCTGAATTACAAATTACAGAACGGGCAACGCGTGGAGATTCTGACCACCAAGATCGGCTCGCCCAGCCGCGACTGGATCAACCCGAGTCTCGGCTATTTGCAGAGCGCCCGCGCACGCGCCAAAGTGCGGCAGTGGTTCAAGATGCAGAATTTCGACGAGAACGTCGCGCAGGGCAGAGCGCAACTGGATAAGGAATTGCACCGCCTCGGCATCACCTCCGTCAATCAGGACAAAGTCGCGCAACGCTTGCACTTCAACAAACTGGAAGATTTATTGGCGGCCATCGGACGCAGCGAAGTCACGCAACATCAGATCGTCGTCGCGACTCAGGAAGAGATGCCGGGCAAAGTTGAGGAAGCAAAGCCTGTAGTCATGCGCGCAGCAACAGCCAGCACAACACCGAGCGGCGTTTTGGTCGGCGGCGTCGGCAACCTGCTCACCAAAACCGCCCAATGCTGCCATCCCGAACCGCCCGACATGATCGTCGGTTATGTCACCCGCGACCGGGGCATCACCCTGCATCGCAAAGATTGCCCGGCCATGCTGCGCTTGCCGGAAAACCGGCGCGACAGAATGCTAGAGGCACAGTGGGGGAACAAACAGGGGGATGCGATTTTTCTGGCGAAGGTGCGTGCAACGAAAAAAACATAAGGGCGGCGACTTACCTGCTAATTGTGAATACTGGGGGCGCTGCCCACACCCAGCCCAATTCGCTCATGCGTCAGCCAATATTTCCTCAGCTTTGATCTTGATCCCTTCTGCGACACTCGCCAAGGCACTATCAAGATCAGGCCACGAATTAACTGCCACCCCATCTTTCGGAAGCGCTTGAAGTTTAGCAAACGGCGTATGCTGCCACATACAGCTTCTGAGTATCACGGGAACAACAATCGCCTCACCTGCGTCGTGACGCTCAAGTGCTCGATCAAGCTCAATGTCATAACAATATTCAGAATTAATGAAGTCAATGCTAATAAGCAAGATAATTATTGCCGCAGACTCTAGGTTCTTCGATATTTCCTGCGCCCACTCATCACCTGCCGTTAGTTTTCTGTCGTTCCAATCTGAAATTAGCCCCATTCTTTTGAGCGGATTTAAGTGCTTTAAAAGCTGATTCTTAAGCCCCTCATCGGCATGTGAATATGAAACAAATATACTCAGCGGCATTGATCCTTCACCGTAGGAAAGACCAACTTTCCCACCATGTCCTTTGCCACTAATTATTAGACCCTCATCAAGAAGCTGACGCTTGATCAATTTATATTTTGCGTCTTCCCATTTCAGTCCTTCACGAAGCGACTGATTCGTAATAAGCGGGGTTTCTTCGCTTGATAATGTTTTAAGTTTATCTAGAAATAAATCACGACTCGTTCGACGGGTACGAGTTGCTCCCTGCGACTTCTTTGCTATTTTCGCCATGCACCCTCCCTTTGTTTTAGCACTGAAAGCGTATCCGCGACGGTGCTAACCACCAATATAAAACATTGCATTAAGGCTTGGCCGCTGCCCCGCTTTTTTTCTGCCCTAGCCTAATCACATATTTCGCGAGCATGCTAATTTCGTCCTTCGAAAAATAATTTTGTGTATCGCTGGGCAAGCGCCACACATCGCCAAACTTTGGCATTACAGACATGCGTGACATTGGATTGCTTTCATCCGCCACATTCACGCCATAAGAAATTGTTCGTTTAATACTTTCCAATGACCCACTCAAGCGCCAAGTATTATCATTCAGGGTTCATCAGACTTTCCCGTGGGTAACCTGAGCCGGATACAGATCAAGGCCGCCGCAATGGAAATAGATGGCGATCTTGAAATGGTCACGGTTCCTGAA
>WSYA01000100.1 GCA_009773615.1 Gallionellaceae bacterium | reverse complement strand
ACTCGGTTTCAAATGCCCGGTCGAGCTGTTTATGCCAGACGCTTTTGACTTTAGGCAGCATCACGCTGCGTTATTTGCACTTGGTGCTTGAAACCGCCTAGCGTAAGTATTCGTCCCGTCTGGTCATCGTTTAGTCGCTTCATAATTTCCGCATAAACTGAGGCGTATGAAGTGCGCACGCTACCCCTCTTGTTGAGTATGGTCAATACGATACAGACGATTTGACATGAGCTTGTTTGTCATTAAGAACGAAGGAGTGTTCGAAATATTTTTTCAGGCCCAATCCAATGGTTACGCACTCTGCGCCGTCATCTTCACCCCGATAGCATCCATCAACTTGCGCACTGTTTCATAGCGCGGCTTCGCGCCCGGCGCGAGGGCTTTATACAAGCTCTCGCGGCTCAATCCCGCATCCTTAGCGATCTTCGCCATGCCGCGCGCTTTGGCAACATCGCCGAGGGCGGAGAGGAAAACATCAGGGTTGTCATCTTCCAATGCGGCTGCCAGATATTCGGCAATCATTTCTTCGCTGTCGAGATAATCGGCGGCATCGAATTTGGTGACGGTGATTTTTTTAGTGGTCTTCTTGGTCATGATTCACTCCTCATCAAGTAGCTTGCGTATGGCTTTGGCGCGAACGATGTCCCGCTTTTGTGTGGACTTGTCGCCGCCGCATAGCAGCAGGTACACCACGCTTTCGCGCTTGGCAAAGTACACCCGGTAGCCCGCGCCGATATGGATACGCATTTCGCTGATGCCTTCCCCGACGGGTTCGCAATCGCCGAAGTTGCCCTGCTCTGCGCTTTTGATTCGGCTAATAATACGGGCGCGAGCGCGAATGTCGCGCAACGCTGACAGCCAATCTGAAAACTCGTTGGTTTTGTTGATTGTGTACATGGTGCGCATTGTAGCCATTTGGATACTTTGTGCAAGGTGTTGGACTATGAATTAAATAGCTATAAGAAGCCAACTGACCAAGCCGCATGCTGCTTCCTGATTGTATGAGCCAAGGGTGTGGTGATGCACTGTAAATAATTACACCCTACGTGGCAAACCGTCTTGCCCCGACCACGCACAGCGCAACTGCCAGCGCTGAAGCAACCATCATCGCACTGACATGTTCGCCCAGCAGCAGCGCTGCCAGACCCAGCCCGAAAAACGGTTGCAGCAATTGCAACTGGCTGACCGACGCAATGCCTCCGAGCGCCAGACCGCGATACCAGAAGAAAAATCCGATCAGCATGCTGAACAGCGAGACGTAGCCCAAGCTCAGCCAAGCGGGCCAGGTGGCCTGTTGAAAATTGCCGGGCAGCGTCCACAGGCTCAGCGGCAACATCAACGGCAGCGCCAGCACCAGCGCCCAGGAGATCACCTGCCATCCGCCCATGCGGCGCGCAAGACGCGCGCCCTCGGCGTAACCCAGTCCGCACACGACAACCGCGACCAGCATCAGCAGATCGTCGAACAACGAAACGCCGATACCTTGCCCCATCGCAAAACCCGCCACGACCAGACTCCCCGACAACGAAAACAGCCAGAACAAACCGCGCGGATTTTTATCGCCGTGCAGCACGCCGAACATCACTGTCGCCATCGGCAGCAGTCCGACGAACACCGTGGCATGCGCCGCACTCACGTGGCGCAGCGCCAGCGCAAGCAGCAGCGGAAAGCCCACCACCACACCGAGCGCCACCACCAGCAACGCGCGGCTGTCGCTACGCGCAGGCCGAGGCTGGCGCAGAGCCAGCAGGATCAACGCGGCGAGCACCCCGGCAATCGCCGCCCGCGCCAGCGTAAAAAAGATCGGATCGAAAGTGGCGACCGCCACCCTTGTCGCGGGCAGCGTGCCGCTGAAAATCAGCACGCCCAACAGTCCGCTGCTCCAGCCCTTGAATCCTTTGTCCATGTTCGCAGTTCCATCTAAAGAATGCCCGCATCTTCCCCTGAAAATTATCGGGCCAACAGTGACAGACGGGTACAATTAAAAGATACTGTCCGCAAAACATATGGGTACAGATGATGAATATTTCCAACCTAAAAGACGGCACCCGCGTAGAAGCCGTGATGCAAACCATCCGCGAACAACTGGCCTCCCGCGTGCTGGTGCCGGGTGAACGGTTGCCCTCCATCAGGCAGATGGCCGAACGTCTAAGCGTCGCAAAAAACACCATTGTCGAGGCCTATGACCGCTTGGCCGCCGACGGCGTGATCACCGCGAAACGCGGCTCGGGCTTTTATGTGTGCGGGCACCTGCCGCCGCTATCTCTGGCCGATGTGGGGGCGACGAAAGATCGCAGCATTGACCCGTTATGGATCATCCGCCAATCGCTCGAAGGCGAAAGTAATATGCTCAAACCCGGCTGCGGCTGGCTTCCCCCTTCATGGTTGCCGGATGAAGAAATCCGCCGCACGCTGCGCCGATTGAGCAAAGACCCGCAAGCCGGGCTGTTGGAATATGGGCATCCGTATGGGCACTTCGCCTTGCGCGAACTGCTGAGCCGACGCCTCGGCGAGCGCGGCGTGGCGGCCTCGGCGCGCCAAATCATCCTGACTGATTCCGGCACGCAGGCCATCGACCTGATTTGCCGTTTTTTATTGGAGCCGGGCGACACCGTGCTGATCGACGATCCGGGCTACTTCAACTTTCAGGCGCTGCTGCGCGCGCATCGCGTACAGCTGATCGCTGTGCCTTATACCGAACAGGGGCCGGACGTGCAGGCGATGGCCGAACTGCTGGCACACCACAAGCCGCGCCTGTACATCACCAATTCGGTTTTTCACAACCCGACCGGAGCCGTGCTGTCACCCATCGTCGCGCACCGCGTACTCAAACTGGCCGAGGATCACAATCTGCTGATCATTGAGGACGACATCTATGCCGAATTCGCGCAAAACACCTCGCCTCTGCTGGCCTCATTCGACGGATTGAACCGGGTCATCCACATCGGCAGCTTTTCCAAAGTGTTAACCGCATCGGCGCGCTGCGGCTACATCGCGGTGCGGCAAGACTGGGCGGAGCAAATCGTCGATCTGAAACTGGCCACCACGCTCAGCAGTAACGGCCTCGGCGCGGAACTGGTTTATTCTCTGCTGCGCCAAGGTGTCAAACAGCGTCCAATACTTTCCACTAATCAGCGTCCAATTTTTTCCAATTTTTCGGTTTTTTGAGCACGGTTTTTGCGATGTTTGAATCGGTAAG
>WSYA01000017.1 GCA_009773615.1 Gallionellaceae bacterium | reverse complement strand
TGAAGTGTGTTTTCGTGTTCTCTCGTAACCCAAAACGCCCCCCATATTGTTTATTGTGGGCGACTTTTGACCCGCGTATGATGCCCCGTTGAATTAGCGTGATGGGGAACGAGATAAATCTAGGGCGAGGGGCGAGATAAATGGGACTGGGTGGGATTCGATGGGTTGATATGGGATGGAATCATTATAAATAGTTTTTAGCCCATCAAAATACAAAGAACCAGCCCTATTTTGGACTGGCTACACGCCGCAAGTGATCCATTCCAGTTTTCAGCAATTCCTTCTCGGCTTCCGGTTGCAATTTGAGGTCGGGCGTAAATGGTAAGTATGGACGGGCTTCGATAACAGTGTTGTGGTCTTTACCAGTTTCACCTCCTAGTTGTTGAATACGCGCCTGTGGCCGGGACGCACCGATCATTGAGTAGTCATCCCCATATTGCGAATGAACTGACGCGGCCATCAGGCCGGAGTCTTGAAGTATCTTCATTTGAGCCAGCACCCGCTGTGAGCGTTTAGTCAGCGAGCCATTTTTCTTATAGCCTTTGCTGCCGCCGATCCGCTTGTGTTTGGTGGACTCAGCCAGCTCTTTCCATTTTGGACGGCCTTGGGCGGCGAAGTTTTGCTCGGTTTGATCTTCCAGCACTGCGGCCATGTCGCGCATGGCCAGCCGTGGACGCTTGGAGAATTGGCCGATGCTAAGCATGGTGCGATTGAACTGTTCATCGCCCGTGATGATGGTTTTGAAAGCCTCGCTCATTTTTTTCCACCTTCCTTAAACGCCTTGCGGTACTGCTCGACCAGATCGGTATCGTAACTTTTCAAATTCGGCTGCCAGCCTTCGCCCGGGGCGTGCGTCCAACCGGGATCAGTTTGCGCATATTGACGGAGATGCTTCGGGGTGCTCGGTGACGACAGCATATACCGCGCAACCTTCACTGTTCCGGCATTTGGATTTGTCTTTGAAACCGGGACATCTACAAAATCCAAACGGCCTGCGCTATTGGAAACGGAAACCTTCTCGCTACTGACTTGATCTCCAGACAGCGCACGCACGCGTCCACGGCACTTGAATGCATCGGGCGGGTAAAAATGCGTCCAGTACGGGTCGTCATACCTGAACGTCAGTCCACTCAAGACGCGGTGGCTTGGCCTAGTACGCGCATCCATTATTTCAATGCGCTGCCAGTATGGGAAACTATCCACCCTCTCCAATTGACGGGCGCGGCGGCCAGCCATGTAGGCGGTTTGCAAATTCTGGTCGTAGATTAGCTTCAGCCGCCACGGACTGCCGTATTGAACTGGCCGACTGGTGCCCGGATACATCTTAGTTATCTCGCCAGTGCTTTGGTCGATGGCCTTGCCCCACCAGCCCTTTGCTTGCAGAGTTGGTGTCAGGTTCTTTTTGAACTCGGAAAAGCTGACATTGCCATCCATCGCTTTTTTCACCTCATCGCGGATGGACTGCAACACATCGAGCTTGGCGCAATTGGCTACGGTAAATACCTTGCTGTGAACCTCGCCCAGCAGGTCGTACCAGTTCTCGCTGACCTGTAGCCCCTTCTGTTTAAAGTAGGCAACCGCCTCGACGGGCGGCAAAGTCATGGCATAGAACAGGTCGAAGGTTGAATCAATCATCGCCATTTATCTGCCCCCACAGTTCGGCCACAAACATGGCGCGAGCCAGTGCCTCTTCCAAGCCCGCCGTATCCAGCTTGGGAAAGAGCGTAGCCAATTTATCCATAGCCTCGGTGTAATCGGAGGAATCACTGATTAGCTGCACCAACGGTTTGAGCATGGCCACAGCCTGGTCGTGCATCTTGCCATCGGCCAAACTGGCCAGCGCCGCATCCAGCGCCTCCTGATCGGGGAATGTTGCGCTATCGCCTTCGGCAAATGCCACTGGCAAACTTGACGAAGGCGCTGTCTCTTCCACCAGATCGCCATCCTGCAAGCCATAAGTGCGCTTGAAATAGGCCGGGGTGAATTTCGCTCCGGCATCGACCAACGTCTTGTCCCGCTCGGCCAGAACTTTATCGACCGACTCCTGCTCCCACATTTTGAATTCAGGGCGCGCCTTGTCGTTGACGTTCATCTCCCAAATCCAGCGGATCAGGCTATTGACCGTCGATATCACGATCTTCGCGTCGGAATCGCGGATATCGCCGGTAACTTCGAGACCAGCCGACGCCGATGCGTGGGTAGATGTTGCTTCGGAGCTTTGATTTTGCCCCAGCAGCGCGTAGTTAATATTAGAACGGCAGTACATCAGCAGCCGCTCGTACACATCCGCGCTTGCCCCTTTGCCTGCCGATTCGATAATTTGAACGCTGGAATCGTCCGGTATCACCGCGACGGCATCCTGCACCATATCCGCAAGCTGCTCCAGCAGCTCGTCGGTTTCTAAGACATCAGTATTGCGAGGATGCTTGCCGATAACCCACGGGCTTCCGTACTTTTCCGCGAACGTTACCCAGAATTTCAGGCCGCCTTTCATAAACGCGTTATCCCAAAAGCACAACGACATGTCGGCTTGCCCGTATGGGTTGGCATAGGTGGCCTCCTGCCGAGGCAGGAGGAATCTTCCTTCCGGTATCAGCTCGCCATATACCGGAGAGTCTTTGCTGCGGAAGCGTAGCTGATTGGAGGCGTCAAAGAAAAACCACTCGGGCGGCTTGCCGACAATGTCTCCCGGTACGATGAATGAGCCGACTTGCTTGGGCACAATCTCCATCGGCTGGTAACCGTACAAGGTGGCATCGAGCATTTCCGAAATAATGCGATCCATGTCCAGATCGGCAAACACGTCCTGGATAAAAGCTGCACTGCCCTTCTTTGCTTTAGCGTCGTTCACACCCCACTTGAGCGCCTTAACTGCCCCTTTGCGGCGGCGTACATTGCCGCCGATCAGAGCGTCTGAGCGCATATCACGATAAACCGTGATGTCCTTGCCGATGGCCTTGAGCACGGTGTCTGGATTTGGCAGCATCAAGCCCAAATCGGAGAAATAGAAATTCGCCGAACGCGAGCGCGTGGCGATCTGAGTCACTAATGAATCCATTTTAGTTTGCTTCATGCGGGATACCCTTTAGTCATACTGCTGGCCTTGCGGCGGCCTTTTGATTTAACTCTGACTGGCCCGGCTGCAACCTCAAGAGTGGCGAAGTTCGCCAGCGAAGCCGCACCGGCAAAGTCGCCGTGTCGGTACAAATCCGGGTCTTTCAAATCTTGCGATCTGGCTTTCACGATCATCGGAATTCCGTCAACCGTCTCGATGGAGCGCACGTCCTGCTGCAAAGAGTCATCCTTCGGCATGGTGATCGTGCCATCCTCGAATAGCCCAACAAACTTCGGCATCCACGCGCCATACCATTGGCGGGTAATCTTCACCTGATTGATACGGCTGCGGCCAAACTCGTCCGCCGTATCTTCGGCCAGCGTTTCGCCGTTACCGCCTGCATCCATTGCACCGCCGCTAAATTTAGGCAGGCAGCGTACCGTATGGAACAGCACTAGTTTTTGCTGGCGAGAAGGCACGCGGTGCATTTCGACCACGAAGGGCACATCGCGGTGCCGCGATTGGTCTACCGACATCGGGCAGATAATGGAAAAGTCCCTGTGTCGGGCGTAGTCCATGCCAAAGAAGTGGCGGATTTCAGGGTTAAGCTCCAGCAACACAGGATCGAGATAGCGCATGATCCAGTCTTCGACATAGGCATCGCGGCGATGCACTGGCTGATTGGTGAAGTCGTCTTGCAAGGCCAAGCGCAAAACCAGCCTCCCCGGCTGCATTGCCTCATCAATCCACACGCCGGGAACGCATACGCCGTTGCCATCGCGCGGAATGGCATCCAACTCTTCACGCATTTGCGCCTTGCGTGGGCCGTAACCGTTGCGGATTTTTTTATACCAGGCTTCCTTGCCCTCTGGGGTCGGCGTTTCCCCTCTCATCAGGCAAACACGCTCGTACAGGCCATTGGCCACAGCATCATCAAAGGTGGCACGGTAGACCTTGGCATCGTCGCCATAGCGACCGTCGCGGATGTCCGTCACCATCTGGTTGAAGGCGTTGCCCTTGCCGTTGTGCGTGCTGATGATGACGATGCGCCCGCCCCAGATCAGCAGCGCGGTCGCTGCATCCAGCACAGCCGAAACATCGCGGTGGAAAGCTGCCTCGTCGATGATGACCTTGCCCTGCAAGCCGCGCAGGTTGGCCGGATTGCTCGATAGCGCCACGATCTTGAAGCCGCTGGCGAAGCGGATGCGGTAGGCGTTGATCTGCCGGGTATTGCCATGTTCGTCCTGGTCGTCGAACAGGAACTCCTCGATGTCGCTGACACCGGAAGACTGTGCCTCGGCAATGACGCGGGAAAACTTCGCGCAGTAGCCGATGAACTCCAGCCCCTTTTCTTTGGTGTCGCCGATGTAGAACACATCCATGCCGCCCGCGCTTTTGCGCGAGGCTGCGGTGATAACCGAGTCGAGAGCTTCGGAAAACGTGATGCCGGTGCGTCGCCCTTTTTCGCACAATTTGATCTGCGCACTGATGCTCAGCCATTCAACCTGATGCGCCATTAGGATACCGGCTGCGATAGGGTTTAGATTTGACGGAATCTCGCGAACGGACTCCGGCAACTCGTCCCACTCGACGACGCGAATAGTGCTCGACGACGGCTTGATGCTAGCCATTGGCCAGACCCAGCACCTTGCCGCGCCAAAAATCAACCTGAGTGGCATCCATGCCTTGAGCTTGGGCAGCTTCACCCACCGCATTGGCGGCCTCTGACAAGGCTTTTTGACGTGCTTCTTGCTGCCAGCGTTTCTGCATCACAGAGGCTTTACCCAGTTCCGCAACGGCTTTCGCCAGCTTGGCTAAATCGACGTTTTCCGGGTCTACCTCAATTTTCATTAGCACGTCGAACAGCTTTTCCTGTGTCAGCCTGACCAGCGCATCGTTCACTGCACCATCTTCATCCGGTGCAGCAGCCACCACTGCGCGAGCCTGCTCAGTAACCAGCTTGAGAGTCTTGATGCGCTCTTCAAACCGCTGGCCGTAGCGATGCAGGCTGCTACGGGAAATGTCGCAACCATGCGCTTTTAATTCGGCTTCGAGCAGCTTGTAATCGCTGAAGTTACCTTCGACCAGCGCTTTATCGAGCCACTCTTTGAATGGCTTCGGAAGCTGCTCTACTTTTGAACGTTTGCCCACTTTGGCTTACCAGTATTTTTTCGGGCGGGCAATGCCCGGATCGCAGTCGACGGTGTACTCGACAACGTCGGTGCCATACCGGTTCAGATCGGCAAACCAGCGGCCACCGGGTTCTTTGGTCAGCGTGACCAAATTTCGGTCGAACAAGTAGTCCAGCGCCTTGCGCAACTCAAGCGCCGTGGCATCGGTATAGGTCGCCACAATGACGGACAGGACTAGCTCTTCATACGCCCCGGTCGGGGAGGCGTTATGCAGTGTCAGCAGTATTTGCCAGCGAATCGTTTCGCGGCGGATTTTGTCATGGTCAATCATGATTCCCTTTCTGAGTTCCAAGGCGGAGCAACACGTTTTCAAACGTTTTGGCGAGACCGTCGATCTTTGATTCCAACCTAGACTGATTGATAATGCTGTCTGGTCTAGATACAAAGTTTTCAGCCAAATGAACCTTGAGTTCCAGCAAGTCACGTTCGTTTTTACGTGCAAGCTCTTCGATCTTTTTAAACTCATCATCCCAGCGCTTCTGTACCTCTTTACGCGCTTCTTCCTGCAATTCGAATCGCTCATCCAGCCGCTTCTCGAACTGGCTTAACAGCACCTTTCCGAACACGCCGACACAGGTGAAGAAAGCAATCAGCAAAGTAATCAGGTGCCATAGTTCCAATTGCACTGTCATCGCATAGCCCTTTCAATTTGTTCCTGGCATGCCACACAGGTTTGCACGCCGGGCACCGCTTTGCGTCTTGCCAGCGGGATAGGCGCTTCGCATTCGCCGCAGTTAAGTGCAGAATCCTCAAGCGTCTTGCCGCTCAGGCCTGCGCGGCGCGCTTGCTCTGCCAGTGCATCGGACAGCATCTCTTCTTCGCGCTCTGCGGCGCGATCAACGATATCGGTCATTCCATCCTCACTCCGCAATATGTGCATCGCCGATGTGATTTTTGCCACACGTTGCAAGCTGCACACTGGACATATCCTCCGCTCATGGCATTGCCTCCACTTCATTCAAATGGTCGATCAATTCGTCGAGTCGCTTGCGGTCTGCTCCGCAGAGTTCAGCGTTGAGGCGGATGTTGTCGAGGGCTTCGCGGGGCGTAACGGCACCGGCTTCGACGACTTCACCCGCAGCTCCGCCGCTATCGCCTTGTTGGTCGAAGTCGGGTATCCATGCTGCGTTGTACAGGCTGAGCCAAACACCGCTAAGCAGCACTGTAGTGGCAGTAGCAGGTGCAGACTTGAGCGGTTGCGAGCATTCTGCGAGTTGATTATCTGGTGCATGTTTGAGCCTTTCTTGCCAGTTGCGGTAATAGATGCGCGCCTTATTGCGCCACTCGATTTCATTGGTCGCGTGCGTTCGGCCATTCGCCAGCGCCTTCATAAAACGCTCTTCGCCGCTGCGCGCTGTTTTTAGCTCTTGCGCATCGCGGCTGTTTGATTCGTAGTGCAGACCCGCCACCAACCCAAACGCAATGCCCGCCAGTGTCAGCAGCAGTACAGCCAGCACACGGCCTTGCCACGGGATAGGGTTTACGAACATGTGATCTCGCCTCCCCAGCTTGAATATAGCGGTTGCCACTTGAGCAAGATGGCATGAGGGTAGTCGCGGTTTTCACGGAACATGGCCGGGGCGCGGCCAGCGTTGAATGGCTCAACTTCTTTTGCGATACGAATGTTTGCACCGCTCTTAGCCGCAAGCTTTTCATCGCGTCTCACCCAGCCAGCTCCGCCGTTGTACTTCCACAGCGTCTTCCACATCTGGTCGCAGGGTGTCGCTGCATCGGTATCGTCGTAGAGCTGTTTCACGTAGATAGATTGCGCCCGCAGCGCCCATTGCGGATTGAGCGGCTGATTAGCGCCGAGGTCTTTGGGATACGCACCGGAAATCCACGTGGCCGTGGACGGAGTGAACTGAGTCAAGCCGCTGGCAAACGCAGATTTCGCATCCTTGTCCCAGCGGCTCTCCTGATGAATCTGCGCGGCCAGCACGGCAACGGGCGCATCCAGCCCCCACACATGGCGGGAGTGGCGGATCAGATCACGCTTGTAGTGCAGAGCTTCGCGGGGTACATCGGCCAACGCGATGCCCACGGTGAGCAGCACCAGAAATGGAGCAAAGAGTGCGACCACCAGCGCCCAGCGTGCGGATTTGCGAGAGGTACGCATTACATCGCCATTCCGATGACAACGGCGATTAAACCCATGATGAAAATGCGCCGGAAACACGCTATTGCAAACACCAACTCATAGCCAGGCGCGATAGCAAAATCAGCCGCATCCTTACGCTTACCGCACGTGCGCCAGTCGGCAGCGACTAAGTAACCATCGGGGCGAGCGTAAGGTAAAGCGCGCAGATCGAGCCAGAAACCAAGCAATGCACCCAGCGTGGCAAGCGATAGCTTGTGAATGTCATCGCCGATCAGTTCAGGCTTCAGATAAGCGATGAAACCAAGCAGCGCAAGCGTAAACAGCACTAGGCCAGTGAAACGAGGGGAGCGACTCCAGCAATGGCGCAATGCGGCGAGTACCGCAGTAAAAGATATGTGCTTCACAAACATAAAAAACCCTCCAGAAAGTGTCCGGCCATACTAGGCGGACACATCGGGAGGGTCTTTTAAACCGCTTTAAATAAGATCAGCTCTTGGGGAACATATCACCTTGTCGGCTGGCCAGATCGGCGGCGCGCATGGCTTTCACGATCTTGTAAATCCATTGCAGCGATACCCCATATTTTCGCGCAAGGTCGCTATGGTTATTGCCGTTAAAATCGTTCCAGATTGCGAGGTCACGGGCGCATAGCTTAATGGATGTGCCGATGGGGAAATAGATCAACTGACCGCCCCAGTTACCCGCCATGCGGTTGGCCACCTCTTGCCCGACGTGATCTCCGCGCTCTTTATCCAGTTCGATCAGCTCTGACAAGGCGACAGAAATAGTATGCGCCAGATCAACAAGCAACTCCGGCCCTTGACTACGGCGATTATGCTGATTTTCACTCACTGCGCGTCTCCTTTTAATGCCTTGCTCAACTCGATCCAAGCGGATTGCATTGGGTCGAATGTTTGACGCGTCTGGGCGACTCCTATCAAGAATCGCAAAGCATCAACATCTTCAGGCGGCAGTTGCAACGTGCCGGAGTAAATTGCATCTAACACTTTCACAGAAAGTGCCTGCACCTGCTCAGGCAAGAACCGCATCGCCCACTTCTTCAAGCTCTCAATTAGGATGGCCGCCTGCTCGCCGTTGACCCATTGCAGCGCATCCACCTTGGCGACACGCTTCACATATACGGCCAGCGCCTCTTCGGACGGGTTCTTAACTACGCCCAGATCGTGCAGCAGCAGCCACAGGGCGCGTATTTTTTTGCTCTCTGCATCTTGGGCTAGTGGGCGAGATGATTGCGCCTTGGCGGGCTTTGTAGCGCCTTTTAGCTTGGCCTTGGCACGCACCTTGAAGCCGCAGCGCTTCATGTGGGATATGACTTGCTCCAGTTCGGGAATCGTCAGATCAGCGGACGATTCTTTCTTAGCTACTTTGTGCAGGACTTCGCGGTAGCTATCATCGTCCATCGACAGATCACGTTTTGCGACGTGAATGAGGCGGATAAGGTGCTGACGGTTGTTGGTGGTTGGTTTAGGCATGGCTATCTCAGCACCAGCGGTGCGGCAGAACCATCCACGCCACGGTTTAGCTCGGCATTCTTTCCAGCGTGGCCACCCATCGCATAATCGTCGTATTCATGGTCGCGCAGCTTGCGGCCATCGTTACGGTCACGCGAGTTCAAGCTTTTTAGCGCTGGAAAGTGCTTTGCAACATAGGCTTCAATCGCAGCGGACTGGCGCTCATTTCCTGCGAGTGCCGCAATCTTGCTAGATACGGCGAAAATCCAGCCTTCGCAAAACAGATCTGCGCGGCGTGTCTTGGTAGCTGTTTTGCAGCGTTTAAGCTTAGTGCTGATATGTTCCTGACGCGCACGCTTGCATTGGCGGTACAGAACTTGGAACGCATAGGCCGCAATCTCAGGAGCAACACCACAACCGATGAAGCTCCAATGTCCGTGGCCATTCCAAAATGATGGCGTAATGAAAATCACGCGGCAACCGAATGCATCGCCCACCTTGCAAGCTAAGGCGTTCTCATAGCTCACCGGCTTTTGCTTCGCTCCGGACTTTGCGCGCTGTTCGCTGGCCTCATAGGCGAGCATGTCATCGTCGTCGATTCCGTGCTTTTCCATCAGCGCTTTCGCCTGTCGAAGTGCGGCCTCGGCTTCGTGTTCATTGCTGCTAGCGGATAAGGCTAGGCATTTCTTGATCTTCGCTAATATCTTGTCGCGTTCATTCATTACATCGCTCCTAGTTAAACTGCCTCTCGCAGCCCGCTCTATGAACGGGCTGGAAGCGATGGTTTAAGCCACTGCGTCTTTCAGTGCCTTGAGCGCTGAGAACTTCGGCACTTTCTTAGCCTTGATCTTGATTTCCTCGCCGGTTTTCGGATTGCGACCGGTGCGCGCTGCGCGCTTGCTGATGCTCAACTTGCCGAGGCCGGGAAGAGTGACTTCGCCGCCTTTCGCCAGCACCTGATGAGCAACGGCGGCTTGCGCGTCCAGTACTTCCTTGATGGCGGCCTTGCCGGTTCCGCTGTTGCTGTTTTGTTTCTGGATTGCGTCGATTAATTCAGCTTGGTTCATGTCTTGTTCCTTTGGTGGTTGAATGGTTAAGGTGAAACATGGGCGGGTAATGCGAACCACAGCGCGCCCTTTAGCCGTGGCTCTTTTTTCCAAACCGGCGCACCACCCAAGGGTGGATGCACATGCTTGTATAAATCCCCAGCGGCCCGCCTGTCATGTAGGCCATGCTGTCCAGCCAGTCGGTAGGCCCCGGCATGATCTTGAGGATGTAAAGATTGGCGACACTGATACCGAAGCTGGTGAGCACGGCCAGCAGCTTGTGCCCGCCGTTCACGTTGAGGCTTTGCAGGCCGAGGAACAGAACAACGGCGAAGGTGGCGGTGAAGATAAACAGCGCGCTCATGTCATTTCACCAAAAACGGAATGATGCACTCAGGAACCTTTGGTACTTCAACATCATCGTTGTCGCTGGCCTTGAGGTGAATGCATATCGCCCACTCTTCGGCCTGTTTGCATTGCTCATCAGACCAACTTTCAATTGCGTCCTTAGTGACGTTGTGACCGCTGATCATGAGAAGGATATGGAACGTCATATCCTCATTCCGATTCCATGCTTCGACTGGCTCTGTGGGTAACTTTAGCGCACCAGCCACATCCGCAATCATCATTGCGTAGTTGGCTAAATCTACGGCATGGCAAGCGGCTTCACTGTTAGTTCCGTACATGAGCGCTGTATCTAGACTCATGTTTTTGGCGGTGACGCATACCTGCAAATTACCGATGTCCGCGTCCTTCCATGACTGCCCCTTGTCCGCATCCTTGTCGCGCAGCCGCTGTTCCATCAGCAACGCGAATGCCATCACCTCGGGGCGGAGTTCTTGGACTTGGAATTTCATCTCGCCCGCTTGTTGATCGCGGTACTTATTCAACAACGCACTGGCTACTGCATCATGGTTGTTGGGATCGGCGTGATATGTTTTTTCCATGTCACACCGCCGCAACATCAAGCGAGATCGGGCGGTATTCGTCCGTTCCCTCGATACGCTCATAGAAGCGCACGTATTCCTTGCTGCCGACCACTTGCAGGCTTTCACCGATGGCCTTCATGGCTGTTGCCCACTTTTCGTCGCGGATGTCGAGACGACGCAGGCCCAGCACGCGACCGGTGTTGATCTTGCCTTCCTTGTCGGTCTGGAAAGCGTCCTGCACCAAGACTTGTATTTCCGGGCGGCTACCCTGTGACCATCCGGTTATGCATTCGTCGATCAGGTGCTTGGCGGCTTGCAGGCGTTCATCGAATACCATGTGCTCGGCGATGGCGACCTGCACCTTGTATGCGCCGTCGAAGCTGTACAGCGTGAGGTTGCCTTTTTTGCCGCCCAACTTTACGTCGTAGTTGGATGCGGAGTAGTCGACGAATGCGTTGATATTGTGAAATACATTCAGCTTGAAAATACGCAGTGCATCCTGCATTTTCTTGGCCTCTTCAGCGATAATGCACACGAGCTGGTCGCGCTTGAGATCGACGGGTTTAATCATGATTTCAGGTATCAGACGACCCGCTGCATCTTTGCGGTAGCCGTCTGGAATGGATTGGATTTGTTGGTTCATGGTTTTGCTCCTGTGGTTAGTGTTACGCCTTAAAATATTTTTCTGTTTTTCCAAAATTGCTGAAACTCAGTGAAGTGCTTTCCTTGCTTTTCAGGTGGCAGCGGCACGGCCACGGTCAAAGCTTTGCGCGCCGCCGCTTCGGCAGCTGAGCGTGACAACTTTCCGCAGTACTCCATAATTGCCGCCCGCTCCTCGAATGCTTCTTTGTCCGCTTCGTCCATTCATTGACTTCACTTTCATTTTGCTGGAGTCCATGTGAAATCTGGCGCATTGCAATATCCGATCACGTCATTGAATGGCACGAGGATGATTCGCCACTTGTATTGGCTACCCGCGATACGGGCTATCATTTCCGCGTGATGTTCAATTTCCTGCATCTGTTCCTTGCCCGTCATGACTACGTTGCGCCACTTGCCTGAGCCAGACACCTGAAGTGCAAATGTTTCGCTCATAGGTGTGTCTCCTCTTCCCGGTCATAAACCTCGCCGACGTGCTCGCCCAGCAGTTCCTGGGCAAATGCATGCATGGCGTTCACGCACTTCTCAGCAGACGACTGGAGCGGCAACGGCAGCTTGTTTTTGTAATCGTCCAGATCGATTGCCAGTTGGCCGAGGTTGCTGGCCATTTGGATATGAGGGATTGGATTGGCTTCTGCCGAAGCTGGCCAAGGCCAAGTACGCTGGCTGATATTGGTGTCTCTCATATCCATACCCTCCATACTTGCTGCTGCATCGCGCCGGGCTTTTCGATGCTCATGCGTTCCGCTTGCGCGGCACGATCCATGCGCCCCATAACCCCGTACACCGCCAACAGCACCAATACCCCAACCACGATGCGCAGATGATTGATCTTCTTATGCTGCCGAATAATCAGCCTGCGCTTGCCCAGCTCGCTAAATTCATCAAGTTTGTCGTGGTGCATGGCTATGCCTCCTTAACCACATCGCCGTTGACCTTTTGAAAACCAAGGCGAGCAGTCAGATTCATGCTGGCAGTGAGCAGGTTCGCCACGGCCAGCGGATAGAGCAGGCTGACGCAATCGCCGGGCCTGCCGCGTTTGTCGCTGCTGATGAAGGTGAGCTTGGCGCGGATGCCTTCGATGGCTGATGCATCCACCACATCGGAGAGCGCCTTGCCTGCGCGTTGGAACTTGAACTTGAGGTATTCCTCCAGATGCCCATCCAGCGGCATCAGCTCGACTACCTCGCAGCGCTGTACTACTTCGCGCACTTCGCTGGTTTGTTCGCTGAGCTTGTGGCGTAGTTCTGGCTGTCCGATCAGGACGATGCCGAGCAACTTTTTGAAGCCGTCTTCCAGCTCAAAAAAGCGCTTGAGATGCTTGAGGGTAGCTGTAGGCAGGCCGTGCGCCTCTTCGATGATGAGCAGGTATTTCATGCCGCTGCGCGAGCCTTCTTTGAGGGCGCGATGCACTTGGCTAAAGCGCACCTGACTGCTGCGTTTGATGGTTTCCGAAGGGGCTGCTGCGGCGATGATGGCCTCAGCAATGTGCGCAGCCTTGAGCGTCTTGCCCTTTACATCGTTCTCCTCCATTCCCAGCACGTAGGGTTCGATCACCACAATCTGTTGGTTCTCGCGCTGGATGCGGTCGATCAGATCGCGGCGCAGCGTGCTCTTGCCCGCGCCGGATTCGCCTATCGCAGCCACGAATCCGCCATGCTTGGCGGTGTGCCACAAGGTTTCGCGCACGTAGCGAATGTCGTCGGTTAGAAACACATCTTCATGTGTTTGTAGGTCATCGGCGAATGGATCGCGGAATAAGCCGAAAGTTTTCTTTGCTGCTGGTGTTAAGGTCTGCTTGCGTAGTAACATGGTTTCCTCCTGAGGTTGCTGGGATTGTTGCTCTTCAACTGCATCAAAAGCACGGCTACATACTTGGCGGGATGCGCCGTGCAACTCTAAAAACTTCAGGATTCCCAACCGGACGGCCTTGCTGTCCGGTTTCTTCGGGAATAGCCCGTGGTTGCATATCTGCGACACTGTTGCCGCCGAGACATGCAGGTAGTCCGCCAGCTCGCGCTGGGTCTTACCGATTTCCTCCAATACTGCTTTCAGCTTCAACATCACTTCATTCCTCCTACGACAGCCAACGGTTTTTGCTCACCACGTAGCAGCCGCTCTTTGAGCGACTCAACATCTGCTGCGGGTATCTTTCCTTCGGGGTAACGCTGCGACACAACGGCGGCAAAGCTGGCCTGCCATTGCTGGCCCATGCTCTTGGCAAACTCGACTAGCGAGAGCGGCGGGAACTCGGTGCGGGCATCACGGGCGGCGCGCACCTGTTCGGTATCCAGCGGCTGCGCTTTGGGCAGCATGCGTTGCGGCAACTCTTCTTTGCCCAGGTGAGAATGCGCGACCAAGCCCTTGCCATCGTTGAGGTGAGCAAAGGGGCGGGCTTGAGTAGCACGGCTTTTTTCTGCGGTGTCGCGGTTGGCATCTGCACCGTAGGCAGCTTGGGCAAGGCGCTTTTCTGCTGCCTCATCTGAAGTGGTGGAGGAGCGGCTGTATTCGCCAACCATCTGGGCATTGATGGAGCGGCCAAATTCATCAAACTCGCGCTCGGCTCCCACTTCCGCAATGATCGGCTCGCCGCCGATCCGGGCGATCTCGATGCGCACCGCGCCGTCTTTGAGCAGCAGCGGCCACACCTTGATCGCCACGCCGTTGCCCAAGAACTCAGCCCACGGTCTGAGGTCGTATTGGTGTGACTTGCCCAGCTCCGGATGCACGAAGCTGATGCGCAGATTGCGCACTTGGCGGCTTTGTTCTGCGCCGTGAAGGAACCACGCGCATACCTTGCGCTCTGGCATTTCAACCAGCGCGCCGGGTGTACGCATAATGAGTTGCCACAGATCATCGCGCACCAGCAGCTCGCCGCTCGCACGCTTGACCCTGCATTCCACGTGCGGGATGGCGTTTGCATTATGGTCGCGCACCCATTTTTCAGCCGAAGCGTTGAGTTGCGCTACGCTATCAACCGGCTCAATTTTTAGACGGCTTTCAAAGTGGGTTTCAACCAGATTGTTGGCTTGCTCGACACCGCCCTTTGCCCATGCGTGACCGGCTTGGTGAGTTTGATGATCCACCCCCAGCGCATCGAGCAGGCTCTTGATGGCGTTGCTGGTGTTGGCGCTGCCCTTATCCCACAACAGCATCTTTGGCACGCCGTGCGAAAGGCGGTTTGCTTGTTTGCACCATGTCCACAAAAGAAACTCAAACAGGCTGTGCTGGTTTTCACCAGCAGCCTCGAAGTAGCGCACATCTACCGAGCCGGAAGCATGGTCATAGCGCACGTAGCGCCACACCTTGAGTACTACCTTGGCAAAGTTCTCCAGCTTATTCTTGTAGAACTCTTCGGCGCGCATGGCGTGTTGTTTACCACCCATGTAATAGATCAGGCACAGCGACGGGTCGATCTGGTGCATGTGGTTCGGGTGTTCGGTACGCAACTGGATGGTGTTGCGCGCACCTACCACACTGGCGACATCGAGCCGCTGTTCGCGCATGATGGTGTTGATACGGCTCTTGCTGAGGTTGACCTCGATGCCGTTGACGTGGGCGATGTTCATGGCTACGCAAGTCGGCATGGTCTTTTTGCCATTGCCGCGCACGCCCTCACGCTTCATTGCCGCGATGGTTTCGATGGCATCGACGGAGATGCCGGTCTTTCCAGCATCCGCCCGCCGCTTGCGCCCGGACTGATACCCGGCATGGGATTTGAGCCATACCCATACGGTGTTGACGCTCTTGCCTATACGGTTGGCGAAAGCCTCTACCTGTGCGGTCTGTTCGCCATGCTGCGCGGCATTGAGCGCATCGCGCAGGGTAAAAAGCTGCTGGAGCATATCGGGGGAAAGTTGTGCGGCCATGTCGTTCACCTCAAGCCCCGATCAGCGCACCGAGCGTCTTCTCGAACTTCAGGCGCACCGCCACGATCTGCTCTTCCGAGCGCGTGATGGCATCCCATAGTTCTTTTCCGATGGCAGAGCGTGCAGCCTCCAGCGCGGCTTCGTGGCCCGGCTCTGCCTCTTGTTCCATCACTCGCTCGCGTATCACATCCAGCGCGGTGGTGTATTCCACGATGCTGGTCTTGTGCGCCACCGTCTGCGCTGATAGCAGGCGCATGGCCTCCGACCACATATCGTTGGGATCGATCTTCTTGCTGACTGCCTTTTGCAGCTTGGTGATGGTTTTCTGGTTGTCGGACAAGACGCGGTCGGTGGCTTCGGCATCGGCCTTGGCTTCGCGTAGCTTGGCCTTGAGTTCGCGCACCGACATGGTCTCAATGTCGTCCAGACCGATGCCGCGCACGGTCTCCCCTCCACCCAGCGCCTCGACCTCTTCATCGTCCAGCACCAGAAGCTCAAGCAGTTTCGATTGAGTTTCCACCACTTTCAAAAGTGGCGACGTTGTCACATTTGCGAATTTCTTTGATACCGCCATAAAACGAGCAGCAGATCGGTACTCAATCCCTAGAAGCTCAAGCCTCGTTTTAAACTCCCCGTGTGGCGTAAGCTCCTTGAGTACCAGCAACCGCTTACCCAGCTCAAAGCAGGCTTCGGCAGTTTGACGCTGGTAAAAGCGAATCTCATCTTCCAGCGCACCGACAGTTAGCGCACCTTCATATCCGATGCTGGTAGCCAAGTCACCGGCCTTTTCCAAAGTCTCGGCATTCATCACGGCCAACTCGTTTACCTTTTTCATATCCTCTTGGATTGCATCGTGGTTAATCGCTGGCTCTTCTACAACTACGGGTTTTTCTGCCTTACGTGCCATATTTCCTCCTGATTAATTGCTGCGGGTATATCGGTTGCGGGTTTCTTCCACGCGCTTGGCAGCGCGATCAATCGTATGCAAGATGGACATGGCCTTTTGCCCGATCATCGGTGTTAGACGGTAAGCATTGCCTTGTGTCACAGGCTCTACCCACCCGGCTTGCATTAGGTTGTCCAAATCGCGTGTAGCCTCTCCGGGCTTAATGCCTGCCAGCTTGGCGAGCTGGCCGGGAGCGAGGCCGTCGATCTCATGGCCAAACATGGAGAGCACCACCTTGAGAATGCGTTGCTGGCTGCTATTGGTGTAGTCGGTTTTGCGGGTCATTTTTTAGCTCCCTGCAAAGCAGCGAGATACTGTTTTGTCAGCAGCTTGTCGGCGAGCGCGGCAAGCTCCAGCGCATCGGTAGCCGCGATCTGAATGTCGCCATAGCTGGTATGAATCGTGAATCCATGTGCCATATCTGGCACTTGTTTGCTCAGCGCGTAGCTGATGCGGTTGATGTCATCGCTCATGTTCATGAATGGTTCCGTTTGTGTGATTAGCGAAGCAGCCCTTGCCCGGCGCCGTCCAAGTAATGTTCAAGCTGTTGATTGGCGGCACTGGCACAATACTTCTTGGTCAGGCGTGCCCGATCCTCGCTGATGTGGCGAGCAACTACAGCCTGAAGCAGCGCAGGTGTGGTGAGGTCTTTTCCAGCATCAGGCGTGAACCGATAGCGGGCGTGCAGCAACTGGCATGATGTGCTGGGACTGATGCCGAGCTTCCGGGCAATCTCTTTTTGCGACAGCCCCTGAACAAACAGGGTGAGCACATGAAACTCGACGGTGCGGGTAATGGCGACGCGGCCATTGCGGCCTTGCGGTAGGTGAGCGGGTAAGGGAGTAGGTGCGGAGGCCAACACCTGCTTTGCCCAAGCGCGGAACTCTTTGGCACGGGTGGTATTGCTGAAGAAAGCCAGCAGGTTGCAGCCGGTGGCTGAGAAGACACGCATTTCGCGCATCTGACCCTGCGTCATCAAATTGATGACGCAGGTATCCGCCTCGGTAAATTCATCGGCGTGGCGGTTGTAGAGATTGTTGATGCCTTGCCGGGCATTGGCTTCGTTATAGCCGAGGCAATGTCCAACCTCTTCGGCGGTGAGCCACATCTTTCCGTTGTGGCTGATGATGTTGACGGGTGTGTCGTGAAATTTGGTAGTTAGCATGGATAGCTCCGGTTATGAAATGAAGGTGGTTGTAGTAGCGGGTTGCTTTATGCCGAGCAGGACGGCGGCTTTATGTGCCTGCCCACGCCGACCCTTTAGTCTGCCGCGCAACACATCGCGCACGATCCAGTAGTTGAGGTTGCGTTCGCGACACCAAGCGCGAAGGTTGACCCCCTCGGCAAGCATGGCGGCCTGAATCTTCTTTAGGTTGCAATCGGGTTGTTTCATGGTGTCCGGCCTTGTGTTGGGTTATATTCTTCAAAAGTGGGTTTATGTTGCTAATGTATGCCAACAATTGTTGGCATGTCAAGGGGTTTTTTTATGGATAGAGAAAAAATTGCATTACGTCTAACTGAGGAGCGCGCCAAAATCGGATTTAGCCAAGCGGATTTCGCGCGCAAGCTCGACATTTCTCGTGAAGGATTGCGCCTTTATGAAACGGGACAACGTGAAATCGGTGCGGAATTTTTAGCGCGCGCCGTGACGCTGGGGGTTGATGTGCAATACATCTTGTGCGGTATGCGCTCGACCAATTTGGCAAAGGTTGAGCAGGCTGTCGGGGCCGCGCCGCTACAGGTGATTAACGGCGGGGTATCAGGCGTTGGTATTGCTCACAGCGGGGCCAATATCAGCGTGGTAAATACGCAAAGGCATGTGACGCGCACAACCGTTAAAACCGTGCCGGGTGAAACGCATATCAGCGATGAACAGAAAGTGGCGCTGCAAGGTCTGGTCAAAGATGTGGTAGATGCCGAGCAAAAGCTCAAACAAAAACCCAAGTCGTATCAGGCGGTGTGGGGCGCGCTGAATGCGCACTGCAAGGTCAGTCAATATGCGTTGATTGCAAGTGCGGATTTTGAGAAGGCACAGAAATACCTTAACCAGTGGATGGGGCGACTGCACTCGATGGCAACAGCACCGGTTAAAGATGGTGATACGTGGCGAAAGCGGCACTATGCCTATATCAAAATCAATTCAAAATCGCCAGAAGATGCGGCAGTAGTGAGCCAATATATGATTAAAAACTTTAAGGCAACCAGCCTAACTGAATTGAGTAATGACCAGCTTGATAAAGTTTATCGCTATGTAGCTGGTCGCAGAAGTACCAAAAAGTGAGAGCCCAAAAAAAACAGGCTTAAGGCGATGTGGGCATTTTTTCAATTCTCAAGGAAGGAGAAAAGAGATGAATTCAGCACTCGGTTCAACTTTTGCGGATGACTCGACAACCGATGCGAAAGCGAAAGACCATCGGTGAAATTGATCCTTGCTCCGTTCCTATCTGGAAGCGTCCAGATGGTGCAAAATGTGACTGAGGCGAAACGCGGCGTTTTGGCCGCCTGAGTCCATCCGGTGCGCCCATTCCCTCACCTTTGAGGTGTTGGCGCGTTTATAAATCTGTTTAACCCCGTTGCCGGGGCTTTCTGGTTTCACTTCCCGCCCGCGATTCCGCCGGACGTTCAATTTTTGGTTTTTTGCATCCCTTGTGCTTCTTTAAATCCGATTAAAAGACCATCGTGATCGTGCGGGGCATCATGCCCTCCATGAAAACGAAAACACAAACCCCGAAAAAACCAATCCACTGCTTTAAGGCGGGTAGTCACGTCACGGCAGCGGGCGAGACTATCGAGTTTAGCCAGGCTGATGTCGATGCAACTGCGGCGGCCTATAACCCCAAGCTGCACGAAGCGCCGCTGGTAGTTGGGCATCCCAAATCCGATGATCCGGCCAAGGGCTGGGTCGCTGCGCTCGTTGCCAATGCGCGCGGCTTGTTTGCCGTGCCGCGCGATGTTGCGGTGGAGTTCTCCGAACAGGTTGGCCGCCGCGAGCTGGGCAAAGTGTCGGCAAAGTTTTATCGCCCCGATGCACCAAATAATCCGGTACCGGGTGTTTGGTATCTGCGTCATGTCGGCTTTTTGGGTGCGATGCCGCCCGCAATTAAAGGGCTGGATGATCCCGCCTTTTCCGAAGGTGCCGACGACGGCTGCGTGTGCTTTCAAGAATCTATCGAATTCGGCGATTGGGATGGCCGCACCATTGCGGGCATGTTTCGCAGTCTGCGCGATTTTCTCATCGCCAAGTTCGGGCAGGAAGAGGCCGACCGCGCTTTGCCGAGCTGGGATGTTAACAACCTGCAAGAGTCAGCCGCGCAACCCGAGGCGGACGATGCTGCCACCTCTACGGCATTTTCCGAACAAGTTAGCAATCAACCCCGTAAAGAACAACCCACAAAGGAGAGCACCGTGTCACCTGAAGAAAAAGCCCGTATTGAGGCGGAAAACGCCTCGCTGAAACGCCAGTTATCCGAGCGCAGCGCCCGCGAAAAACATGAGCGCGAAGAGGCGCGCCACAACGGCAATGTCGAATTCGCCGAAAGCCTGATCGGCAAGCAAATCTTGAAGCCCAAGCACAAGGATGCGGTGATCGCGTTGCTCGATACTGTTTCCGCACTCGGTGCAAACGGCAAAGAGGTGGAATTCGGCGAAGGCGACGCTGCGCAACCGCTGGCTGAGGTGGTGAAAGGTTTTCTTGCCGACCAGCCCAAGGTGGTGGAGTTCGGAGAGTTCGCCACTAAAAGCCGTGCCGCTAGTGGCGTTCCGAGTGTTAACCCATTGCTGGCCGACGCAGAAGCACGCACAGGCAAGTAATCAACCGTAACGAACGATAGGAGAAATTATGCGCTCAGGAAACACAACGCTGGCCATGCCGATCAGTGATCTGGTATTGGCGGAAATTAACCCGGCCATCAGCCGCAAGCTGGTGAAGGTGCTGGCCGGTATCAAGGTATTGCCCGGCATGGTGCTGGCAAAGATCATCGCCGGTGCGGCGGCAGCGGTGGCCAAGGTGGGCAATACCGGAAACGGTGTGCTGACGCTGGATGCGGCCAGCCCGATCTTGCACCACGTGGTGCCGGGCATCTACACGTTGGTGTGCATTGCGGCATTAGCCAATGCGGGCACGTTCCGTGTGTATGCGCCTAACGGTACGGTACTAGGCGATGTCACGGTGGGCGGTGCGGCCTTTGCCAACCAGGTGCATTTCACCATTGCCGATGGCGTTATCGACTTCGTGGTGGGCGATACCTTCGAGATCACCGTGGCCGAGGGGTCGGGCAAGTATCAGCAGCTCGACCCGGCAGGCGTCGGCGGTGCCGAAGTGGCGGCGGCCATCGGCTACGAAGAGGTGGATGCCACGCTGGCAGAAGCTCAAGGCGTGGTGCTGGTGCGCGGTGCGGTGGTGGATGAGGCGGGGCTGATCTGGCCCGCAGGCATCACACCTGCCCAGCAGGCCGCCGCACTCAATGTGCTGGAGGCGCGGGGTATCGCCACCCGTGTCGCCCTCTAAATAACGAGAAGGAAATCAAGTCATGAATCTGGCTAATCTGTTTGAAGTATCAACCCTCACCGCTGCGGTGAACAAGCTGCCCGCCATGCCAACCAAGGCAGGCGCGATGGGGATTTTTGAAGAAAAGGGCATCGCCACAACCACTGTCGTTATCGACGAGAAGGAAGGCCGTCTGGTGCTGGTGCCGAATGCTTCGCGCAATGATGAAGGGCAGCATATCAAGGGCGGCAAGCGTAAACGTATTGTGCTGGAAACCGCACACCTGCCATTGTCCGGTACGTTGCTGCCGAGCGAGCTGCAAAACTTGGCGGCATTCGGTGCGCAAGATGGTGTGCTCGCTAGTCAGGCAACGGTCATCAACAACAAGTTGCAGGATATGAAAAACAGCATCGAAGCGACACGCGAATGGCAGCGTATCGGTGCGATCACCGGAAAGATTTTGGACGCGGACGGCAAGGTGCTCTATGACTTGTACGATGAATTCGCCGTTGCAAAGAAGTCGATCAATGTTGCGTTTTCAACCGCTACGCACGATGTGCGCAAAGATTGTCTGGATGCCAAGCGCCACGCCGAGAAGAAGCTCGCTGGCGTGATGGTCACCGGCTTCCGCTCTTTCTGCGATGCCGAATTTTTCGATGCACTTACCAGCCACGAAAGCGTTAAAGCGGCCTACGCGCACTATCAGGAAGCGCAAGACCGTTTGGGTGGCGATATGCGCAGCGGCTTCACCTACGGCGGCATCGAGTTTGTGGAATATGAAATCTCGGTATCCGGTCAGCCGTTCATTGCAGCAGGCACTGCACGGGTGTTTCCGATCGGGCGCGGCGTGTTTCAGATGTACAACTCGCCAGCGAACTACAACGAAACCGTCAACACCATCGGCATGCCGTATTACGCCAAGGCGCAGGAGCGCGATATGGGCAAGGGTTGGAAGTTGGAAGTACAAGCCAATCCGCTGGGCATGTGCCTATTCCCCGAAGCATTGGTTGAACTGAAGGCGGTTTAAGCATGCGCTACTGCACGCTCGATGACCTGCTGTTGTTGATCCCGGCCAAGACGCTGGCGCAGTTGACGAATGACACTGCGCCAGCCACCGAGCCGAATCTGCGGGTTATCGAGCGCATCGTGGAAGGTGTCGAAGAGGTGATCGACGGCGGCTTGCGCAGCCGTTACGACATACCGTTCAAGCTTGTGCCGACGGTGGTGCGTGACATCACAGTAAAAATCGCTCGCCACGAAATCTACACGCGGAGGCCGGAAGGTAAAGACGATCTGCCACCGGCTGTGGTGCGCGGTTACAAGGATGCAATGGCGATGCTGGAGGCCATCAAGAGCGGCAAGATGACCATCGGCATTGCCGCCACGCAAGCGGCGCAGCCTGAGCCGGGCAAGATGCGGATGAGGGCGCGCAAGCGTGTATTCGGTGACGGCGTGCTGGATAAATTTGCATGAGCACGGTGGCACCCAATACCAGCGAGGCGCTGGAAGCGGCGGTGATCGCCCGGCTGCAAGCCCGGATGCCGGAGGTAGAGACGGAGGCTTTTCCCGATGACCCGGAAGAGTACCGGCTCAACCACCCGACCGGCGCGTTGCTGGTGCGCTACCACGGCGGCAAATACAGTCCGCCGAAGTCTGCGCACTTGATGGTGCAGGAGCGTTCGCTGGCGGTGGAGATAACGCTGGTGTTTCGCAGCCTCAACGGTAAGGAAGGCGTTAAGGCTTACCTTGAGGCGGTGCGGTTGGCGCTGGCCGGATTCAAGCCACCGGCTTTTGACAAGCTCAAGCCCATCGGCGAGGAATTCATCTCGCAGGGCGGCGGCGAGTGGCGGTATGCAATCGACTTTGTCACGGGCACTACGGTGGTTGAGGAGGTCGAGCCGGAACCTGTGTTGGGGGCGGCAGTCGGCAAAGTTTCATTAATGTGAGGTGAGAAAAGTTATGACTAAATTCATTTATCAAGGGCTGATCAATTCGGGCTTTACGCTGAAGGAAGACGGCAAGGAAGATCGTGAGGTGCTGCTGTTTATCGGCCAAAGCATCGACCTGCCGGAAGATCACGAGCATGTGAAGATGCTGCGTGAATTGAAGCATCTGGTGCCTGATCCGGCGCAGCCGCCAGCCAAAGCTGCAAAAGCTGCCGCCGCCCTATCAACTGGAAAAGGAGTCGAGTAATGGCCGCAAACTTTTTGCATGGTGTCGAAACCATTAAATCGAACGCGGGCAACCGCCCGGTGAAGCTGGTTAAGTCGGCGGTGACCGGCTTGGTGGGTATTGCGCCTATCGGCGCGGTGAATGTGCCGATACTGGTAGCCGCCGATAAGGATATGGCGCAGTTCGGCGTTGATCTGCCGGGCTTCACCATCATCTCTGCGCTGGATGCGAACTTCGACCAAGGGCGGCCTACGTCGGGCGTAGTGGTGGTAATTAACGTGCTCGACCCGGCTATTCACAAAACAGCGGTGGCCAACGAAGACGTGATCTTTAACGCATCCAACGATCTGGCCGCGCTGGCGCATCCGGCGGTGGCTGATCTGGTGTTGAAGAGCGGCGACGGCCTCGTTACCTACACGAAGGATGTCGATTACACGCTGGCTCCGTTGACCGGTAAGCTGACGCGTAAAGCCGGTGGTACGATTGCACTTGGAGCAACAGTGAAAGCGGCAAGTTACAACTATGCCGACCCCACCAAGGTCACGCCAGCGGACATCATCGGCGGCATCAATGCAGCGGGTAACCGCACCGGCATGCAGGCATTCCTGGACACGTACAGCTTGATGGGCTTTTTCCCCAAGCGGTTGATCGCGCCAGTTTTCTGCACGCTGAACAGTGTGGCGACAGAAATGATCGCGATGGCCAACCGGCTGCGTGCGCGGGCTTACATCGATGCACCTATCGGTATTACGCGCGCCCAAGCAATCGCCGGGCGCGGGCCGATGGGTACGATTAACTTCAATACCTCGGCAGGCCGCGCCAAGCTATTTTACCCGCACGTGAAGGTGTACGACGCAGCGACCAATAGCGAACGCATGGAGCCGCTCTCGCAGCGCGCTGCCGGTATCGGCAACGCCATCGACATCGAAAAGGGTTACTGGTGGTCGCAATCGAACAATGAAATCGCGGGCATCACAGGCATGGAGCGTACGATCAGTGCCATGATCAACGACCCGAACTGCGATGCCAACCTGCTGAATGAAGTGGGCATCACTACGGTGTTCAACAACTTCGGCACAGGCCTGCGCTTGTGGGGTAACCGCATGGCAAGCTGGCCTGCAAACACAGACCCGGAGACCTTCGAGTGTGTGCTGGCCGTGGGTGACATCATTGATGAATCCATCGAGTATTTCAGCCTTCAGTACACCGATAATCCGGGTTCAAAAGCGTGGGCGGATTCGATCACCGAAAGCGTGAACGGCTTCCTGCGCAAGCTGAGAAAAGACGGTGCAATTGTCGACGGGCGCTGCTGGTTTGACCCGGCGGATAACACGGTGGAAGAAATGGCCGCAGGGCATTACGTCTTCAGCCGCGACTACATGCCGCCAACCCCAGCCGAGCGTATCACCCACAAAACGCGGGTGAACATCGACTACCTGAACAACCTTTTGAAACGATAAGGAACGGACATGGCTATCGAAATCAACCGTATCACCAACGCCAACGTCTATCTGGATGGGGCGTCGCTGCTGGGCAAGGCAGAAGAAATCAAACTGCCCGACATCACTGCCAAGATGGTCGAGCACAAGGCGCTGGGCTTGGCTGGCACTATCGAGCTGCCCAGCGGATTCGACAAGATGGAGGGTGAGGTCAAGTGGTCTTCCTATTACGCCGACGTGATGGCGAAGGCAGCGAACCCCTTCAAGTTCGTCTCGATTCAAGTGCGCTGCAATGTGGAAACATACAGTACACAGGGGCGCACAGAGGAAAAGCCGCTAGTCACCTTTTTGACAGTAGCTTTTAAAAAGAACCCCGGCGGTACTTTCAAGCAGCACGACAACGCGGAGTTTCCTACCAGCTTTTCCGTCTACTACATCAAACAGGTGCTGGATGGTCAGGACATTCTGGAGTTCGATGCAATGAGCAACATCTACAAGGTGAACGGCGAGGATATGCTGGCCAATTACCGCGCCAATGTTGAGTGATGACGCAGTTGGCAGAAATGAAAAGCCCGCCCTAATCCGGCGGGTTTTTTACGCCTGTCGGTTTTAAATCTGTTTAATAGATGCCGGGCGGCTTGCACACGAGAATGCTCCATCTTTAACCGATAACCGATGGAGATTGAAATGAGTGAAAAGTCCGCAGCAATCGCAGCCCTCGAAGCAGAACAGATCGCAGCCGCAGCGGCGGCACTCGCTGCTTCACAAGTAGCATCAGAAGCCAACGCAAAATCAGAAGCCGCCGTAAAGATTCCCCATCAAACGGTATTGAAATATCCCCTCACCAACGGCAAGGGCGAAAAAGTGACGACCATCACTTTGCGCCGGGGCAAGTTGAAGGACTTGAAGATGGCTCAGCGTAACTCCGAAGGTGTCTCGGAGGATGTGGATGGCTGGCTGGTAGTGATTCTCGCTAAAGAAGAGTTGGTGTTTGAAGATGTTGAGTGCTTGGACTTGTCCGATTGGGGCGATGTTCAGGCCTGTCTTCGGGGGCTTACCTGATTTAGCAGAAGACGAAAAAGCGTTTTGGGATGCTCAAGGCTTGCTGGCCAGATGGTTTCGGATGCAGCCGTCAGAAATGGATGCGATGGAGGCTGATGAGTTTGTGCGTTGGGTAAAGCAGGCGTTGGAGCAGATTAGTTTGCAGACACCGCGCCAGTGATCTTTTGGGCAAGCCAAGCATAAGGCCGGGGAAGCATCAACATGAGCAGGCGGCTGGCGATGATGAGCACGATGCCGCCCAAGGAACAGAAAAGCAGCGGCCCCAACACCTCGCCACGCTCGATGTAACTTGCGTTTTCGAGTGTGATGGCAATAAAGCACATGAGCGTGCCGATCAGCCAATGCACGATGCCGGGCAAGGTTTCTGCGATTTGCAAAGTTTGAAAATAATTTTTCATGGGTTGAATTATGGCAACAGGCGCGATTGAACTCAAGCTTATTTTCTCTGCCGGTGGTGCTGGCGGCGTAGCTGCGTCTATCGGCAGCATGACCAGCCGCATGGAGCAGCTAACGAAGGCTAGCGTACAGACTACCGAGCGGATGAATGCGATGGGGCTGTCGGTAGTGGATTCTTTCGTCAAAGAAAAGGCTGCTGTTGTTGCCGCGACCAAGGCCGTGGAAACGCACCGGGCGGAAACTACGCGCATGGGCAAGTCGCTGGCCGAGGCGAAGGGTTTTCAGAATGAGAGCACGCAGGCGCTCAAGGATTATCGGGCAGAGTTGGCTCAGCAGGACACCAAGACTACCGATGAGCAACGGTTGAAGCTGCAACTCTTGCGCGATCAGGCGAGCGGTGCCGAAAAGGACGTTAAGACGCTCACCAAGGAATTTGATAAGCAGCGCGAAAAAGGTAAAGAACTTTCGGCGGAGCTGATCGAGCAGACCCGCAAGGTGCAGGCGCTGCGGGAGGAGATGAATAAGGCGGGTATCAATACCGCTAAGCTGGGTGAAGAGCGTGGCCGCTTGCGCCGCCAAATGGAGCAGGAACAGCGCACGCTAGACAAGCTGACGGCGCGCTATCAACGCTTGATTGCTGTGCAAAAGGATGTGACCAAGTACAAGGCCGAATTTAACGACCGCAAGATGAATGCGGTGGCGGCGGTCGGCGTTGGCGCATCTTTGGCGGCACCTGTGGCGGTGAGCGCGCAGTTTGAAGATAAGATCAGGCAGATCAGCATTACCGGCGAGCTGTACAAAGAAAAAGGGGCGGAGGCGGCGTTGGCAGCCAAGGTGCGCGAGGCGGCGACCAAAAACGGCGTGAGCCATGACAACGTGGCGGCTGGTGTCGAGCGCCTCGTTGCGCAGGGCATGGATGCCAAAGTGGCCGCCAGCTACTCGGGGATGCTGGCCAAGGTGGCGAAGGCGACACGGGCGGACATGGGCGATTTGGCCGAGCTGGTCTATACGCTGCAAACAAAATTCAAACTCAAGACTGAAGGCGAAATCTTTGATGCGATCAATGTGCTGGCCAAGGCGGGCAAGCTGGGTCAGTACGAGATCAAGGCGATGGCGAAGGCTTTCCCGGAGCTGGGCGGGGCGGCAGCTTCGTTTGGTTCGACAGGCATGCAGGGCGTGAAGGAAATGGGTGCGTTGATGCAGACCATGCGCGCCGGATCAGGCAGTGCGAGTGAGGCGGAAACCTATATGCGCAACTGGTTCAGCCACATGAGCTCGAATTCTACCCAGGACAACTTCAAGAGCGTGGGTATTGAGTTTGAAAAAGCGAAGCTTGCCAAGGTGATTGCCAGCAAGGGAAAGACTTCCAACGTGGAAGCCAGCTTTATGGTTTTCGACGATTACATCAACAAGGTGGTCGAGTCGGGCAAGGTCAAAACTTACGATAAGAAGGGGCGGCTCAAGAGTAGCACGGACATGAAGGCCGAGCTGGCGGCAGCGATGGCGGAGGCGAAGAAAAATAACCTTCAGGGCGATGCGCTCACTCAGTATGTGCAAAGCGCAGTACAGCGTGTAGGCCTTTCCAGTGTGATGCAGGATATGCAGGCGACACAGGCTTATCTGGCGTGGATGACGGGCAAGGGGAAATATAGGGAGACACGCGATACGCTGGATACCGAGGGGGTCAAGGGGACGATTGATCGGGACTTGGAGGAGCAGAACCGCCTGACCACGGCGCAGTGGGAGCGGATGAAAGTCTCGCTGATGGATCTCGGCATTACCATCGGCAATGTGCTTTCGCCCGCCGTCGGCCACCTGTTGGGAGGTGTGGCCGACTTGGCGGATAAATTCAATTCTTTTGCGACTGAATGGCCGAATGTGACCAGTGCTCTTGTGGTTGCGGTGGGCGGAGTAGCTGCGTTTACTTCTGTGTTGCTGGCTTTGGGGGCAGCGGCTTCGCTGGCGCGGCTGGGTGTGGCGGCTGGCCGTAGCGTGCCGTTTGCGGGGCGCATATTTGGCAGCCCCGGTACGGTTAGTGGTGCTGTAGCAGCGGCCAAAGGCAGCGTGGCGGCAGCCGGGGGCGGTTTGTTTTCTGGCGCTAAGGGCATGCTGGCTGGTGTGGGCGGCAAGCTACTGGGCGGTGCGAGCAAGCTGGCCATGCCATTGGCGGTGGGGGCTTCGTTGTTTCAGGCCGGGAGCGCGCTAGCGAATGACAAGATGGGGGCCAGCGATAAGTTTGGTGCGGTAGGTGGTGCGGCGGGTTCGCTGGCTGGCGGGCTGGCCGGTGCGAAGCTCGGAGCGTTGGTCGGGACGGCTGTTTTCCCCGGTGTGGGGACGCTGATCGGCGGTGCATTGGGCGGGGTTGCCGGGTCAATTTTTGGCGACTACTTGGGGGGCAAGGCGGGTAAGGCTTTGGCCGGGACAGACAAGGCCAAGACTGCGGTTGCGCAACTGCCGAAAAACTTGCCGACTGCGGCAGCGCTTGCCGCTGATAAAAAGTCCGCGCCTATCGAGCTGAAGCTGGAGTACAAGCCGCAGATCGTTATCCACGGCGACCCTACCCCGCAGACCATGCAGAAGTTTGGCGACATGCTGCGGGCGCACCAGTCCACATTGGAAGAGATGATGCGACGCACGTTGGCCGACCAACAGCGGAGGGCTTTTTAAATGAAATACGCACTCCTGGGTGACATTCAGTTTGAGGTAATCGTCTTTGGCGGGATAGAGAGTAAGTTCGCCACGGACTATGCAGAGCATGCCCGCATTGAGGGTAAGCCGCGCTTGCAGTGGATTGGCGACAAGCTGGATGAGCATTCGCTATCGCTGAAATTTCATTTCATGTTCTGCGACCCGGATGCCGAAATTTCCAAGCTCTATGCGGCAATGAGCGCCCATATTGCGCTGCCCTTTGTGCTGGCCAACGGTGAGTACAAGGGCGAGTTTGTGATTGCCGATATTGCGCTGTCCGAAGAGTTCACTGATGCCCAAGGAGGGCGATTGTCTGCGACGGTGAAGGTGAGTTTGCGTGAAAGCATCGGGGCTGCGGGGGCTAAGCCTGCCGCGCCGGGTGTGGCGAAATTTGGTAAGCCTCGGCCACCGGGCGCAAAGAATGGGCTGAAGGGTAAGGCCAAGCCGAACTTGATGGCTGCGAAATTGAAGGCTGCGGTGATTGCCGGTCGCGAGATGCTGGCCGCAGTGCAGGCGGCGCGCAACATGATGAAGCTTGCAAAAGCTTTGCAAAAAAATCCGCTGAAGGCAGTGGAGCAGTTGCGCCACGGAGTGCCGGGATTTAGCAAAATTGTGACGGCTGCCGACCGCTTCGGGGTGAATCTTGCGCCGTTGCAGGGTTCGGTCGATGGCTCTGCCTCGATGTTGGCGATGTCCGGTAGTGTGGCCAGAGAGGCAAAGTCGGCCATGACGCTGCTGGGCGATGTGAATGAGCAAAACATGAATGGCCGCATGAATGCGGTAGATACCAATCTGTCGGTGATCGGTAATGAGGCGGATGCGACCTCGCCTGTGCTGGCTAAGATGGCCGCTAAAACTGCCGTGCGTGAGTCGGTATGAGCGAGATTAACCTGCGCCATATCACTACCGAGGGCGAGCGCTGGGATCAGCTTGCCTACCGCTATTACGGCGATGCGTTTGCGTATGAGCGCATTGTAGTGGCTAACCCGGATATTCCGCTGATGCTGGTGTTACCGGGCGGGCTGGAGCTGGCGATCCCGGTGATTGAGGAGAGTGATGTGATTGCTACCGGGGAGTTGCCGCCGTGGAAAGTATGAAGAACAAAGAGCCGGTGCCGCATCCGGTATTCAAGGTGGTGATGAATGGCAAGGATGTGACGGCGGTGCTGTCGCCTTATCTGTTGTCGGTTAAATACACGGATTTTGAAGAGGGTGAAGCAGATACGCTGGACATCACGGTTGAAGATACAGATGGTAAGTTTAGAGGGCCGTGGTATCCGGTGAAGGGGCAGACGCTGGAAATGGAGTTCGGCTACGATGGTCAGCAATTACATAAAACCGGGCTGTTCGAGATTGACGATATTGTTGGTCAAGGGCCGCCGGATGTAGTGGTTATACGCGGTATTGCAGCGGGGGTTAAGCATCAATTCCGCACTCGCCAAGGAAAGGCTTATGACAACACTACTCTTGCGGCGATTGCGCAACAGGTGGCAAGACGCCTGAAGCTGAAACTGGTTGGCAAGGTCGAGCCGATCCAGATTGCCCGTGTGACACAAATAAACGAAACCGATTTAACCTTTTTGCGGCGCTTGTCCGGTGAGTACGGTTACGCATTTTCTGTCAAAGGGGCAATGATGGTATTTGTGAAACGAACTGATCTGCGCAATAGCAAGCCTATCTTGTCGATTGACCGTACCGATCTGGCAAACTATCACGTCCGCGACAAGATTATGGGTGTGGCCACGTCCGCGCAGGTTTCTTACCACGATCCAAAGACCAAGCTGCTGAAGCATTACAGGGTGCAGGATACCAGGCGGGCAACCAGTGGCGATGTTATCAAGCTGAATGTCCGGGCGGAGTCTGATGCTCAAGCGAAAGCTAAGGCTAATGCCGCTCTGGAAAAAGCGAATGAGGATGCCACTCAGCTTGAGTTAACGCCGACAGATGGTAATCCGATGCTCGTGGCCGGAATCAATTTTGATCTTACAGGTCTTGGTAAGTTTGGCGGTACTTTTCATGTTATAAAAAGTACCCACGATATTGATCGCAGCGGTGCTTATAAAACTGATGTCGAGGCCAAACGGGTATTGATAAATGGATAAGAGCACTGGCGGAGCATCCTACAAAGAGGGTTTGGTGTACGAGTCACGCCCCGGTTTTGCGCGGGTGCAGTTCCCCGATCTGGACGGGATGGTTTCGAGCTGGCTGCGCCTGATTGTTAAAAAATCACTCAAGGACAAAGAGTGCCTGACGCTGGATGTAGGCGAACAGGTGGCTTGCGTGCTGGATGAACATTTTGAGTCTGGATGCATTCTCGGTGCGGTTTATTCCGACGCGGATGTGCCGCCGGTTACCAGTGCGGACAAATATCATTTTGCGTTTTTCGATGGCGGCAGCTTTGAGTATGACCGTGTGACCGGCAAGCTGCACATCGTAACTATCGGCGATGCCGAGGTGAGCGCCGGTGGCAAGTTGATCGCCCATGCCGTCGGCGATGTCGATGTGAAGACTGGCGGCAATCTGTCTGCTGTGGCCACGGGCAAGGCAGATGTGGCGGCTGGCGGCGATGTGACGTTGAAGTCGGCGGTGCAGGTGGTGATAGATGCGCCTAAATCAAGCTGCACGGGGGATTTTACCTGCGAGGGCAATATGCTGGTGATGAAAGCGCTGGCATACCAGGGCGGCATGTCTGGCAGCGGTGGAAGTGGCGGCGCTAGTGCGATAATTCAGGGCGGAATGCAGGTCACCGATGATGTGGTTGCCAATGGTGTCAGCTTGACCAAGCATAAGCACAATGTGTTGTTCAATGGTTCGCAAACTGGCACGCCTGTGCCGTGAGTTTTAAACCTCTTTAATATCTCGCCGGATGGGCATTTGACATGATGCCCGCATGAGTTCATCCGACACACATCTCGATTGGCAACCCGCGCTCGGCGCTGACGGTATCGTCGGCGGTCTGGATGATATTGACCAGTGTGTGCAGATCATCTTGGGCGGCGGCTACGGCAGCGTGCCGCACCATCCCGATTTTCCCGTTAACTTGGAGCAGTACATCGACTGGCCGCAGGGGCAGGCGGTAGCTTTTATCGTGCGCGATGCCAGGGCGGCGATTCTGAAATACGAGCCGCGCATCGCAGATGTGAAGTTTACGGTTAAGCATTTGGCAGGGGCTATCGAGCTGACGACTGAGTGGCTACCTAAAGCGGGTGGCGGCTGGCAGACATCACTTGTTCGGGTGACGAAGTCGGCATGATTAATTTTCCCGAACCCAATTTCATCGACCGCGACCCGGAGAAGATCACTGCTGATCTGGTGGCGCGGTACGAATTTTTGTCCGGCAAGACGTTGTACCCGGCTCAGGTTGAGCGTTTGCTGATTGATCTGATCGCCTATGCAAAGACGATGACGCACATCGGTATCAATGAGGCTGGAAAACAGAATCTGGTGCGGTTTTCCAGTACTCCGATTCTGGGTTATCTGGGCGAACAGATTAATGTGCCCAAGCTGAGCGCTGCAAACGCAAAAACGATGCTGCGCTTTACGCTACCCGCCAGTAGGCTAGTCGATTTGCCGATTGTGGCGGGTTCGTTGGTGGATAGCAGTGATGGCAAGGTGACATTTGCGACGGATGCGGCGGTCACGTTGCCTGTCGGGTCTTTAACCGTTGATTGCGCCGCGACCTGTGTTGAGGCGGGTATCGTCGGTAACGACTGGCTGCCGGGGCAGATCAATACGCTGACCAGCGACATCGGTAATGTGACTATTTCTGTCGCCAATATCACGAGGTCGGCGGGTGGTACTGAAGACGAGAGTGATGACCGCTACCGCCTACGTATTATGGAGGGGCCGGAGGCGTTTTCTGTAGCTGGCCCGCGTGGCGCTTATCGCTGGCATGCGATGTCAGCGCATCCCGAAATCATCGACGTCGGCATCATCGGCCCGGAAATGGCGAAGGTAAACGGGGTGTTTGTTTCGACCAATAGCGTGCCGCCGGGAGAGGTTCGTATCTATCCGCTGGTTGCTTCTGGCGTGCCTGATGCAAACATCCTTTCACTTGTTGATGCGCGGCTGAGTTTGGAGACAGTGCGGCCGCTTTGCGATTATCCGCAGGTGCTGCCAATTGAGCCGGTCGATTACACGATTGATGCGGGCCTGGTGTTGTTCGATACGTCGACCGATACTTCGGTGGCGCTCGATGCCTCTGAGCCTGTTAAGGCTGCCCGAAAGGCAGCTCAGAAGCATGCCGATTATTTGCAAGCGGGTGTCGGTCGCGATGTAGTCGTTAAAGCCTTTGAGGCGCTGTTAAAAGTCCCCGGTGTCTATGACCTTTCAATTCCGTCTCTGCCAGCCAATCTGGTGCTGGGCGATCACCAGTACGCCCGCTGTCTAGGTATCAATGTAAATGTGACTGGAGTAGTTCGTGGTTAACGCGATGATGCCAATCCCTCCAGCGCTGGCCGCCGATGATCGCTATCGTATTCTGGCGCAAATCGCCATTGAGGCATTTCAAATTGATCTGACGCCGTTGCTGGTCTATCTAATCGACATCGTTGATGTGTCGGTGCTTCCCTATTTGGCCGAGCAGTACAGCCTGACTGAAGACATTTGGGCGCTGGCCGTCACCGAAGACGCGCAGCGCAAGATGATTAAGTCCGCCATTGATATTCACCAGCACAAGGGCACTCCCTACGCCGTTAAGCAGGTCTTTGAGATGCTGGGCTTGGGCGTTGTCGAGATTGACGAAGGCCGCTCAGGGAAGAGCCGCGACGGTACATGGAAACGAGATGGTTTTGTGGTGCGCGGAGAGCGCTCTGCGCACTGGGCCGAATACCGAGTGCGTTGCAGCCGTCTGTTGAGCATCCAGCAGGCGGCGATGGCCAGAAAGTTTTTAGCCAACGTCGCCCCGGCGCGCTGCTGTCTGGTTGAGATTGATTTTTCATCTGCCGCGTTAATCCGTAACGGCGCAGCCCGCCGCGACGGAGCCTATACGCGCGGTTCTGTTTGATAACGAGGAGAGTTAGATGTCCAACATAGTAGAAAACGCAATTTGGTCGGCCTTCGTCCGCCTGTTCGACACCAATGCTGTGCTGACAGGTGGAGCGGACAGTGCGGAGAATCTACCGATTTCCGATCTGGCCAACCGCACTTTGTGGCTAAAGCAGTTTATCGAGTCGGTTCAAACAGGACTGAGTATTCATGAAGCGGCTGTTGATCCGCACTCGCAGTACATGACTGCCGCAGAGAGCAATACAGTTATTGCTGCGGCTATAGCCGCGTTGGTGAACTCAAGTCCTACAACGCTGGATACGCTGAATGAAATTGCCCTTGCGTTGGGTAATGATCCAAACTTTGCAGCAACAATCACGGCAGCGCTGGGTACAAAGCTAACGCAAGCACAGACTGATGCTCTGTATTTGAAATTGATCGGCGGCGATTTAACCGGCCCAATCACACAGAAATTTAGCGGTCTGTACTGGCAAGGTACACCTGCTGGCGGGGCGTTTGTGCGAAAGTATGCGGACGTTGCCAATGCTGCAACCGTGGGCGCAATTGAGGATGGAACGGTTTACAACTGCGCCGTTGATCCCGCGACCGGAATATGGGCAGGACGCGATGTAGCTGACCTCTGTTGGTTGGAAAAGTGGTCTGACACTGGCGGGCAGAAAGAGTATTGGTTCGCGCCAACAGCTGCGGCGGGAAGCGTTCCGGTATGGGCGAAAGCATTCACGCTGGATATTCCGGCTGGAAAGATTGTTTTTAGCGATGGCACAAAGCAATCAACTCTGCCGAAGTTCAACACCCAAACAATCACCACTTCTGGAAACTTCACCACCCCGGCCAACATCACTACCGACACCGTTTTCAAGATCACGCTGCTTGGCGGAGGTGGTGGCGGTGGTGGGACTGTTGGAGTATCGGTTGCTGGCGGCGGCGGTGCTGGAGCCGTTGCAACATTCCTAATGAGCGGGCTACAGCCAAATACCAACTATTCAGTAGTTATTGGAGCCGGAGGCGCGGCGGGTGCCGCAGGTGCTGCGAATAATGGCACAACCGGTGGCACAACTCAGATCACGATCAATGGGGTTATTTATTCGTGTTCAGGCGGACTTTTTGGTCGGCAAGCTTCAGGCTCCGGATTCATCCCGACACAACCTCAGGGATCAGTCTCCGCGTCAATTACCGCATTGAATTCTGCCGTGATGATTTATCAGGGCCAAAATAAGGAAGGATTTTATTCCGGCGCGACCATTTATGTGGTTAGCCTCGGCGGCGGCACTCCATTTGGACAGGGCGGGGATACATATGACGGCAGTGCATTGCCGGCATCTGGATATGGGGCCGGGGGATGCGGAGGATGTGCGGGGCTTGCTGGCATTGCAGGGCGACCCGGATTGGCCATTGTTGAATGGATTGCTTAAGGAGAAATTATGAGAATCGCAGTTATTGAAAATGGTGTTGTGATTAATGTGATCGAAGGCGATGCTGATCTGATGGACGGTATCAATTACGTGCATAGCGATAGCTGCGGAATTGGAAACGAATTTGTCGGCGGATCATTCATTGCCGCCCCCGCTCCGTTGCCTACGGCTGGTGAGCTGGAACAGGCAGCGCGCTATGCCCGGAACTTGAAAATTGATGAAGCGGACAAGGCGATCAACAAGGCTGAAGATACCGGACAGAATTCCGCCAGCTTGAGGATGTGGCGTGAGGCGCTTCGTAACTGGCCAGAGTCCACGGGCTTCCCAGACTTATTAACCTTACCGGCTAGGCCATGATGTACGTCCGTTATCTGCTTTCGGCGGCTTTCTGGATCATTTTGGCATTGATCCAATTCTTGCTCGGCTGGCTGTTTCTTTCCCCTTGGTTGGTGGTTATGCGCCGGGATACTTATCCCGCTGTTCTGGGCTGGTTTCAGCCGGACGATACGCCCGCTATCGGCGACGCTATGTATGGTGCCAAGGAAGCCGCCTTTACGGCTTCATATCCCGTTTGGCTTGCCCGGTATGTGCGCAGTGTGATGTGGGGTTGCCGCAATCCGGCCTACGGCTGGCTGGCCGCGCGTGGCATACGCGCTGACCGCATTGAGGTCGAGCTGGTGTACGGCGATCCGTTTATCGACATCGGTGATTTCGGTGCAAGATTCGGTAAGTGTTTTCGCAAAGCTACGATCAACGGCAAACGTTATTTCGACTGGAAGCTGGTCGGCAACCGCGACTGGCTGGGCAGGCCGAGTAAGGATTACGGCTACATGGTGCGCTTCGGCTGGAATCTAGCGGTGGGATATTCACCGATGCCGGAAACGACGCGCAACCTGTACGTCGACGTGCGACCAAGAATCAAATTGCCTTAAAAAGACGGTGCGACCGCTGCCGGTGTTCGAGCACCGATAACGGCCACCTCCCGCAGATGTACCCTGCGTTTAGCCAAAGCACCGTGCTGTGATCACAGCGGTTCGAGGCTATCACGCCGGAGTGGGGTTGATGGAAAGTATTAGATGTGGCAATTGCAACAGGTTATTGGCCAAGGCCGACTACAAACAGATTGAAATAAAGTGTCCGCGCTGCGGCACGCTGAATTTGAAGGCCAAGAGCCTCGAACCTGAACGCCTTGGAGCGTCTATCCGAAAGGAAGCACTCCATGAGCAAGAAACAATCGATCCTTAACAATTCAAACCATGCCCCGATCATCCCGTGGATCGGCGGTAAGCGCAGGCTGGCCAAGCACATCTTGCCGATGTTCCCGGATCATGAATGCTACGTTGAGCCGTTCGCTGGTGCGGCGGCACTGTACTTTCTGAAGGAACAGGCCAAGTGTGAGGTTTTGAACGATGTGAACGGCGATCTGGTGAATCTGTACAGGGTGGTGAAGCACCATCTGGAAGAATTCACCCGGCAGTTCAAATGGGCGCTCACCAGTCGGCAGATGTTCAAGTGGCTGCAAGATATGCCTATCGAACCGCTGACTGATATCCAGCGTGCAGCGCGGTTTTTTTATTTGCAAAAGAATTGCTTCGGCGGCAAGGTCAGCGGCCAGAGCTTAGGCACGGCCACAACCAGCCCGCCACGGCTCAACCTGCTACGCCTCGAAGAGGATTTGAGCCAAGCTCACCTGCGCCTCTCTCAAACCTATATAGAGCACCTGGATTGGGTGGCCTGCATCAAGAAATACGACCGCGACCACACCTTGTTCTATTGCGACCCGCCGTACTGGGGGACAGCGGGATACGGCGTGGACTTCGGAATCGAGCAGTACACCCACATGGCCGAGCTGGCCAGATCAATCAAAGGCAAGATGGTGATCTCGGTAAACGATATACCGGAGATGCGAAAGGCCTTCGCCGGGTTGCACATGGAAAGCGTGGGGATCACCTACTCTGTGGGTGGTGCGGGGCGATCAGGCAAGACGGCTGAGCTGGTGATTCGGAACTGGTGAAATGTTAGGACGGGGATTATTCCCCGTCCTTATTTTATTCTGTGTAATTTTATTGCAGCGGGTAAAATCGAAAAGACGGCGCATTTATCTCGCAAATTTGCTTAATTTATCGCGCGCCGCATCAGCCGGTGGTGCCGGATATGCCGGATATACCGGATATACCGGATATGCCGGATATGCCGGTGGTGCCGGATATGCCGGATATGCCGGTGGTGCTGGGGGCAGCGGCGATGCCGGAGATGCCACTGGCATTGGTGCCGGTAACACCGCTGGCTGTGCTGACTGTGC
>WSYA01000099.1 GCA_009773615.1 Gallionellaceae bacterium | reverse complement strand
CATTGCTGCTTTCTTTGCTACGGTCATGTTCGCTCCTCTTTGAAGGTATGGCAGTTTCCTGCCTAATGACCGTTTACACAAAACTTCTTACACCCTCTGCCTTGGCGGTAGCAAGTCTTCTTCCGAATATCACAAAATAAGTAAGCCCGTGCAAGCGGGCTTTTTTATAGCACTGTACTACTTCAGCACATTTTAATTCATGCAACTCATTCAACGGCTACTTCAGCCAGAATGACGACATAATTCTTCCCGTATTTTTTCGCGCACTTGGGGCAAGTCGTGTAGTAGAAATACAGCTTGCGCAGGTGTTTGCCTTGCGTGCTCACATAGGCTTTCATGTCGTCGATCCAGGTGCCCATGTTCCGGTAATGGCCTTCAAATACCTTGCCCAGAAATGTCCCGGACAACGTAGCCATGCGCGCATGCGGAACGTCTTTACTGACCTCGATATACACATCCGCTCCCCACAGCGAATTTTCATCGGTGAGAATTACCCGTGTGTCCGTCTGTGCGCCTGCGGCCTCGACCGCATGAGTGATTCGCGTCATGACCTCGCCATAATTAAGCGGGATGTGGAACAGGCTGGTCACTCGGTCTTGCACAAAACGTTTTTTTTGCCAGGTGATCAGCTTGCCGTCCCAAGGCTCGGGATTGAAACGTGGACAGCATACTTCGTCTTTGTTTGCGCTCATGTTGTTGTCTCCTTTTGTTGTGTTTCCGGCTCCCATTTTTTAAGCAGCAAGGCATTGCTGATGACCGATACCGAGCTCATCGCCATGGCGCCGCCCGCGATGACCGGATTGAGTAATCCAATCGCGGCAAGCGGTATGCCCAGCACGTTGTAAGCGAAAGCGAAGAACAGATTCTGGCGTATCTTGGCCAGCGTGACGCGCGACAGGTCGATGGCGCTAACTACCGACATCAGGTCGTTGTGCATCAGCGTGATGTCGGCAGCTTCGATGGCGATGTCGCTGCCGCTTTTCATGGCGAAGCTCACATCGGCGGCAGCCAAGGCAGGAGCATCGTTGATACCGTCGCCCACCATGCCGACTACGCGGCCTTTGTTTTTGAACGAGGCGACGTGCTGTGCTTTATCTTGAGGCAGTACCTCGGCGAGGTATTCGTCGATGCCTGCTTGCTGTGCGATGGCGCGGGCGGTGGCTTCGTTATCGCCGCTCAGCATCACGACGCGGATGCCCATCTCGTGCAGCTTGCTCACGGCGGCTTTGCTGCTGGGGCGCAGCGTATCGGCGAAAGCAATGGAGCCGAGCACTGTGTCGCCGCGCGCCACCATGATGATGCTTTTGCCCTGTTGTTGCAGCGATAGTAGAGAGGCTTCCTCTATTTGTTCCTTCCCCTTGGCAGGGGGAAGGGATAGTTTATTTGCGATGAACGCGGGCGAACCGAGCAGATAAGTCGCATCGCCGATCACTCCGCTCAGCCCGTTGCCCGCGAGTTCGTGAAAGTCGTTCACTGCATCGGGTGTAACGCCTTGGCTGCGGGAGTGAGCCGTCAGCGCAATCGACAGCGGATGCGTGGAATGCTGTGCCAGTGCAGCGGCAACGGACAACAGCTGTTGCGTATCGCAACCGTTGGCGGGCAGCAAGTCGGTGAGCGCGGGGAAGCCTTCGGTCAGCGTGCCGGTCTTGTCCAGTACCAGCACGTCGAGGTGATGCGCGCGTTCCAGCGCGGCAGCATCTTTGATCAGAATGCCGGCATGGGCGGCGCGTCCGGTGGCAACAACAATCGCGGTGGGGGTTGCCAAGCCCAGTGCGCACGGGCAAGCGATGACGAGCACCGAGACCGCGTTGATCAACGCGTCGGAGAAGTCCTTGCCCAATACCCACCAAGCGATGAAAGTGATAAGCGCCAGCACAAGCACCACGGGTACGAAGATGGCGGAAATCTTATCGGCCAGTTTCTGGATCGGCGCTTTCGAGCCTTGCGCCTGTTCCACCATGCGGATGATGGCGGCGAGTTGTGTGTGGCTGCCCACGGCGATGGCGCGGCACCTGATCAGGCCCTGCTGGTTGAGCGTCGCGGCATAGACCTTGTCGTTCGCCTGCTTGGCTTGCGGCAGGCTTTCTCCGGTGAGCATGCTTTCGTTCACGCTGGAGTTGCCTTCCAGCACGACCGCATCGACCGGAATGCCTTCGCCCGGACGCACGATGAATACTTCATCGGGGCGCAATTGTCCGGCGGATACGTCCAATATCTCACCGTTGCGTTCCACATGCGCAATCTTGGGTTGCAGCTTGAACAGGGCTTCCAGTGCCGTCGAGGCTTTGCCTTTAGCGCGCGCTTCGAGCAGCTTGCCCAGCAGCACCAGCGTGATGAGCGTGGCGCTGGCTTCGAAATATACCGGCTGGTGCATATCGAACAGCACGATGCCGCAGCTCAGAAAATACGCGGCACTGGTGCCTAGCGCGACCAGCACATCCATGTTGCTGCTGCCGTTCTTGAGGCTGGCCCAGGCGCCGCGATAGAACCTTGCGCCCGCCCAGAATTGCACCGGAGTCGCCAGCAGCCATTGCAGCCATATTGGCAATGAGAAATGCACGCCCAGAAACATCAGCACCATCTCCAGCAACAGCGGCGAAATGAGCGCCACCGAGATGAAGAATTGTATTTTCTCTTGCCGGTACAGCGCGTCTTTTTTTGCTTTCTCGGCAGCAAAATCGCGCGCGACATGCGCATCGAATCCGGTTTGGCGCACGGCCTCGATCAGGGCGGGAATGTCGGTGCTGGCCGCGTTGAAAGTAACACTGGCTTTTTCGGTGGCGATATTCACCACGGCGGTGACTTCTGGTATCAGGTTCAGCGCCTTCTCAAGCCGTGCCGAACATGAAGCGCAGTGCATTCCGGTGATTTGCAATTCGGTGTGATTTTGAGTGTTCATTTTTGTTTTTCAATGTAACGCAAAATTGAGAAAGTGGCATATTATGCGCTCTAAGGGCTGGGCTATATAGCGGCGTTTTTCGACTGATCTTGCCCCGTAAAAACGTATTTCTTAACTGAGGATAAAACCCAAGTTAAGGAGACGAAGAAATGACAGCAGAAAGAGGCAAGAGAGCGGCATGCACGCTGGCGTACAAATTATGGTACATCTGACAATTGCGTGGGTAAAAGATAATCTATCGTCTCCAAGTTGGCCAAGATACAAACGATAAAAAGCAAAGAACCATACCGGCACTTGCTGGGGATAAACGAACCGTGGACAGTAGAGCGTGTAGAACCGGACATGACGCGCGGACAGATTGATGTGTATGTTGTGGTCATGCCAAAGGTGAGTACTTTGCTTGCCCTGAATGCGGGCAAGAACATGCGGTTTACGACCATTCTGCCGAACGGGTTTGGCGGCATCTGGACAGCTGCCAGTTCATGACCTACCTGCCCGCCCGCCGCGCGTGTCGTGTTCTCTTCACGGCGTCGGGAACAGAAGCGATTTCCACTGCGGCGGTCTTGATCTGTATCCGGCTCATGTGACACATGGGAAAGTCTGATGAATCAGAAATGTAATGCCCAAGGTTAATTTTCCCATCTCTTAACGGGGCGCCTCCGTTTAGGTTTCAATACTGGGGACTCAGGCCAAGACCTCATTGCAGCGTTGATTACGGCATTGAGCTTGGCTCGTTTGGCACCGCTCTTGGCGAGTATGCCCAGACCGGCGAGCAGCGAGGTGAAGAACGCAGCCAAGTCACCCGCACTGATGTCCGGGGCAAGTTGTGCATCGCGCTGTGCACGTATGAACTGCCTGTGCAGCCTTGCCTCGCTACCCTGCACCGCCTTATGCAACGCAAGTTCAATCGCCGGTGGCGTGGAAGGCATGCCGCAATCAGCCATGCCGTTGACGATGAGGCATCCGCACGGCAACGCGGGATCGGTAAGCATGGCGGCCATGGTGCGTAAAAATTTTTCCAACGCATGCCTCGCATCCGGTTCGGTATCGAAAATGGCAATATGTTGTGCGACTTGTAACGCCACATAGCGTTCGAGAGCCTTCAAATACAGCGCCTCTTTGTCGCCGAACGCTGCGTACAGGCTGGGTTTGCTTAAACCCATTACTGCCGTCAGTTCGGTCAGCGATGCGGCCTGGAAACCATGGCGCCAAAAAACTTCAAGCGCGCGATCCAGCGCCGTATCGGGGTCAAAATTGCGCGGGCGTCCACGTTCGTGGGTCATTGCTTGCTCCCTACCCGGTTAGGTAATCCGAGAAAATTGACAGTTATTATACCGATCAGTACAATATATACCAAGCGGTACATAATTTGGCCGCCGACGTAGTTACTAAGCCGAAACTTAGTATTCGAACTTAAAGCGCCGCTAAGCCCTCGTGATCCTGAGGTATCGTGGATTTAATGTTCGGATACAAACATACTCTTTAGTATCTAAACACTCATCGCTGGAAATACGGCACACATAAGGAAAATAATCATGGCAAGATTAACAGGCAAGACCGCACTAATCACGGGAGGAACCACCGGGATAGGTTTGGCAACGGCAAAATTGTTTTTGCAAGAAGGTGCTCGCGTGGCAATCACCGGGCAAGATGTCGGGCGTGTAACGGAGGCAGGCGCGATGCTCGGCGCTAACGCCATCGCCATACGTGCGGACGTTTCTTCCGCTTCTGAAATGGCGGCAGTGGCGGTGCGTCTCAAGAAAGAATTTGGCGGATTGGATATTATTTTTGCCAACGCCGGTATCGCCAAGCCGATGCAATTCGCGGACGTGGATGAAGAAAATATCAACTCGCAAATCGACGTCAATTTTAAAGGCGTGATCTACACCATACAGAAAATGCTGCCGATCCTGCACAAGCCAGCAAGCATCATCCTCACCTCGACCACGCTCACTGAACAAGGGTTTGCAGGCATGAGCATGTACTCGGCAACCAAGGCAGCAGTGCGTTCGCTGGCGCGCACATTATCCGCTGAGTTAATTGGACAAGGTGTGCGCGTAAACGTCATCAGCCCGGGGCCGATTGAAACGCCAATTTACGGAAAGATGGGCATGTCTGCGGAAGCGTTACAACAGATGGCAGGAATGGTACTAGGCGCAGTGCCGGCAGGTCGATTCGGTCAAGCCGAAGAGGTGGCTAAGGCGGTGCTATTTCTGGCTAGCGACGACTCGTCATATATTCTGGGCGAAGATTTGTTGGTAGATGGTGGGATGGCAATGATCTGATAGCACGATGAATGCGGTCGCAACCAATTGGGTGTTGCGGCCGCATTCCTGGAATGTCATTTAAGGATGCGCTGAACAAGCCCAGATTTTCTGAGCTGTTATTCACATTTGTTTTTTCATAGGCGACATTGCCCGTTTTCTTCCTTTACACCCCGCTACCGGGGTGTTTTCGGGGGATTTCTCCCCCATCCTACCTACGCAGGACGGACTTCCCTTATAAGAGGTCGCCCCCATTTCGCGATGTTGGTTTGCTCCCACAGCGCAAAGGCGCGGTTCGCGTTCTTTATCAGACCGCAGTAGCGTTCCTTGGCAAATCCATGGATGCCCTTGAAGGGGCGGAACGGATGCTCGACCTTGGCGCGCACCTGTGACTTCCGGCGATTGGTATCCTTGTCTGCGTCCGTTAATGGCCGGCGCGCTTGTTGGTGAAGTCTTCGCCTTGGGCGCGGCTTCCTTGAGCACGTCCTTCTGACCGGTATAGGCGCTGTCGCCATAGAGCCGTGTCTCATTGCGATGCAGCAAGTTCGGCAGTTCCCGGCTGTCGTACACGTTGGCGGATGTCACGCTCGCGCTGTGAACCAGCCCGCTTCGGCTGTCCACACCGATGTGCACCTTCATGTCGAAGTACCACTGCCCGATAGCTTCAACCCATTCTGCTGGAGCAAGGCATCCACCTTGGTGAACAGGGCTGCCTCCAATGATTCTGGTTCCAGAAAATGCGCATGTTTCATATTAAGGGCACCTCTAATAATTGGTTATTTGGACTTCGTAAACGCGTCCCGATGATTTTTTTGTGGCGGTCAACTATGTGCGCGTATTTTTGAATGATC
>WSYA01000098.1 GCA_009773615.1 Gallionellaceae bacterium | reverse complement strand
GTGGTGTTGATGAAATGTCAGAAATTCCATCTTGGCACTTGTTGCCGTTTGCGGATACTTATCCGCAACCTCGGGACGGGGAAGTCTCTTTCATTCGTTGGATGCCCGCTTTCTGAAAGTTGCGATGTCCCCTTGGGATCGGAAGCGGACTTATTGAAGGCGTGGGTCACGGACTGTTATGACCGATGAACCGATGTTGGATCAATACAGTTGAACGACTGCTTCTGCTGATTGCCTGCCCATTCCAGCGTCATACCGTACTGAAAACCGGAACAGCCACCGCCGGAGATGGCGATGCGTAATCCGGCTACTGGTGTAGCCGAGCCTTTGATGAATTTATCTACGGCGGAGATAGCGTTGGGTGTCAGGGTAATCATGCTGCGCTCCTATGAGTGGTTTGTACCCGATAGTTTGCAAGCCACGTGCCAGCCCGAGACCGCCAATTCAATTAACTGTTTATTTTGGATATTACGGAAATTTCACACTCAACTCGCGTGTGTGGAACAAGACGCAGGAGTAGACTTGTCGGATTTGCGACAAACCTGTTCATCCAATCGGCAAGCAGGTTTTAGCTATTCTGGACTGGCAAAAGTAGTCAAGCTATGACGCATCCGTCGGACGTGTTTTTTAACTCTCATTAAACTGACTCATTGCCGACTGTCGCCACTGACAGTTCATGGCATATGCTGCCAATCGATCCACGCTCTAAAATTGCAACACGTCCGAAATAACTCACCCTGCACTGCCGCGCTTGCATGGGAACGCCGACTCTTCGCCAATTTCTTCGATTTACATTCACCGCAGTAATGGTCAACAATGCCACCCATCTAAATATCGTGAACAAATGCAATGCGCCACTCTCTTGCCAATACCGTCACATTTCGCGAAGCATGGGCGTGGGCCATGTACGATTTCGCCAACTCCGGCTATACCACGGTGGTCATCACCGCCATCTTCAATGCCTACTTCGTTGCGGTGGTCGCGGGCAACCAGCCTTGGGCGACGTTTGCCTGGACGGCAGCGCTGGCTGTCTCCTACGCCGCTATCATGTTCACCGCGCCGCTCATCGGTGCCTATGCGGACGCCTATGCCGCCAAGAAAAAATTGCTGGCGCTGAGCACTATCGGCTGCGTGGTGTTCACCGCTCTGCTGATGTTCAGCGGGCCGGGCAGTCTATGGCTCACCATCGCGCTGATCGTGCTGTCCAATTTCTTCTACGGCAGCGGCGAAAATCTGGTGGCCGCCTTTCTGCCCGAACTGGCACAGAGCAAATCGCTCGGCAAAGTATCGGGCTGGGGATGGAGCTTCGGCTATGTCGGCGGGCTGGTCAGTTTGGGCGCTTGCCTCGCCTATGTGACCTGGGCACAGCAACACGGTCAGCGTGCCGAAGATTTCGTGCCGATGACCATGCTGATCACCGCCGCGCTGTTTGCCGTTTCCAGCCTGCCCACCTTTCTGTTCCTCAAGGAGCGCGCCCTGCCGCAGCCGCACCTGCAAGGACAAAACATGGTTCAGGAATCTTTTGCCCGGCTCGGACAAACCATCAGACACGCAAGCAATTTCCGCGACCTGCGGCGCTTTCTGATCTGCACCGTGTTCTATCAGGCGGGCATTCAGGCGGTGATCACGCTCGCCGCGATCTACGCGCAGCAGGCGATGCACTTCACCACCCAGCAGACCATCATGCTGATCTTCGTCGTCAACATCACCGCCGCTGTCGGTGCTTTCCTGTTCGGTCACCTGCAAGATCGCATCGGCCACATCCCCGCCATCGCACTCACGCTGGTCGGCTGGATCGTCATGGTCGGACTGGCGTGGGGCGCACAAGACCCCGGAATGTTCTGGGTCGCGGCGAATCTCGCTGGAATATGCATGGGTGCGAGCCAATCCGCCGGACGCGCGCTGGTGGGCCTACTGAGTCCCGCCACGCGCCGCGCCGAGTTCTTCGGATTGTGGGGAATGGCGGTCAAGCTGGCATCGATATTGGGGCCGCTGACTTACGGGCTGGTGAACTGGCTGTCGCAGGGCGACCATCGCCTCGCGATCCTGCTCACCGGCAGTTATTTTCTCGCGGGCTTGGCTATTCTGGCCGGGGTGAACCTGAGGCGCGGAAGACGTGCGGCGCTGCGAGTTTTCTGACAGTTAATCGAGAGCTATCAACCTCAGCCGCCCGTCGGATGGCTGTGTTGAAGCAGTTCCTCGGCTATTGCTGCCGGTGGCAGCCAGACCGGCGAGAGACCGGTGTAGAATCGTCAGCAGTCATAGGGGCGAAAATCATCCCGAACGGCAGCTTTCTAAAAGCGCGACTGCGCACTCTCGACCCGTTGCGGTCGATGGTGACTGGTTGCCTTGGGAAGTCATAACGATTCAGATTAAGTATCGGATGGCATTCACAAGATATTCATTACACCCCGAAGCTTTTCGTCAGATAAGTTCGCGTCATGCTTATTTATTGACGGAAAGACGCATGGCAAGTCACACAATATTCCATTGTTTTATTCAACGCGCGCAAAGACGCATTAACGTCCTTAGTTTTTAATGCGTCACCTAGATCATCGCCGCTTCTATGGAAAGCAAACCCAAGTTTCCTGAAATTTTCATTTTCAAACATGTTGCACATGAATTGCATGTCCGGTATCAACCCAAGTTTGGCATGGGCAACTTTGGACGCATCCTCGAACTTTTTTTCAGCCATTAGTCCGACTATCGACTTGATAGCTTCAACGTGTTCACGCATATTCGATAAATTGATGCTGCTTCATTTGTTCTGAAAGACCAAGAGAGGTTCGCATATCCATCATGCTCATGTCGTGATGACGGCTTCCCGTATGCATTTTTTCTTCGTCCGCGAATGCTGGATTTAATCCAATTGTGGCGACAAAGGCTATAATTACAAGCGACGTTATTTTCATGTTTTGATTTTCTAATGTGATGAATAATTCGGTTTGTATTGGGTTATGGGCGATTGTACTGTGGCTTTGAATTAGTGCTTATGGGCAAGCAGATTGGCAGCGGCTTTAGATAGTGCAGTTGTTGCGACCTCGATTTCTTCCGGCGTGGTCATCCATCCCACTGAAAACCTAACGGCTCCGCGCGCGCGAGTTGTATTACACCCCATTGCTGACAATACACCACTTACTTTATCCTGCTCGGAATGACACGCCGATCCAACTGAAGCAACAACTAGGTTGGCGACGCTAGATAGCAAATCTCGCCCGGAGATGCCGGGAAAGGAGATGTGCAAGGTGTTGGGCAGACGCTCGACCGGATGGCCGTTGAGTATGAGTCCGGGAACCGTAGGGCACCTCTAAAAATCACCCGAAATAAATGATCTGGCAAGTCATCGAAATAGTGCAGAGAAACGTTACTGAAGGATGCGATCACGAACATGGAACA
>WSYA01000097.1 GCA_009773615.1 Gallionellaceae bacterium | reverse complement strand
CGATCATTCAAAAATACGCGCACATAGTTGACCGCCACAAAAAAATCATCGGGACGCGTTTACGAAGTCCAAATAACCAATTATTAGAGGTGCCCTATATGGAAGCGGTTTGGCAGCATAGCCGCGAAGTGGCGGCGGTGAGTTACGTGCTTGCCATGCGTCAGCCGCATCTATCGCCGGATCAAGCCATGCTGGCGGGATTGGTACACGATATCGGCGTATTGCCGCTGTGCCTGCATATCGAAAAGAATCATGCACGCATTGAGGAAGACAAGCTGGAAGAGTTGATCCGCAAGTGCGGCAACGCGATTGGAACAAAACTGCTGCAAAAATGGAATTTTCCGCAAGATTTGATCGGCGTGGTCGGCGAACATGAGAGTCTGCATCGCGACTCGCACCAGATGCCGCGCGCCGACTACACCGATGTCATTTCCATCGCCAACCTGCAAGATGATCGCGCCCGCGCAAAGGTGATCGCTTGGGACAAAATCGCAGCGGTAAAAAGGCTGGGGTTGAGCGAAGACGAATGCCAGAATTTCGTCGAGCTAAACGCGGAGCGCATCGCGTTGATAGAGGAAATGCTGGGCATTGCCCCCTCAAAAAGACCACAAGTCGCCGGGCTGGTTTCTCCACCCTCTTACTTGAAAAAGCAAGAGCCCACCTACTACCCCCAATCATCAAGCAAGCCGGCAGGGATACTGTCTTCGTTGCTGTCGTTTCTCCCGTTCTGGAAGAATTAACCTAACGACCCGAGCGCAAGACCGGCTCCGTCAAGGTGCCGGATAAACCCAGCGACGAAGCCCCGGCGCGCGCCTTCAATTCAACCGAGAGCCTGCCCGATATTTGTCCACCACCGTTTACATCGAACGAGCCGCTGGCATTCAAAATCCCGGAATAAAGCTTCAGCTGCTGGAAATGCGATCCGCGACCATTCGCTTGAAAGCTCCCCGTAAGCTCGTCGAAATGCGTACGCCCGGCTCCGTTCTGGCGATTTCCCCGCGCGGTCTCGACCATATCTATACCGTTCACGACGCCCTTCTTGACCACGAACGTGCCGTCCATTTGCGTGGCATCACCAAGCTTGCCGAGCTTGAGTCCTGAAGCGATAAAGTTGCTTGCTCCCGCCAGCCCTCCCGTCACGCCGAACTTCGGAAATAGCTTGTTCAACTCGACGGTTCTCGCTTCAATACGGCCTTGCAATTGCCAGCCTTTTTGCCAATTTAATTTCGCACTCCCGTTAAAAAATCCGCCATAAGCTTGTCCCTCGATAGCGACAAAATTAGCACCTGCCGCACTGACCTCCCCCTTGGCGGTGAGATCATTGAACAGCACATTGGGGAACAATGGGAATGCAGTTTCTTTGACGTTCAGCATGATTTGCCAGCGATCTTGCAACGAGGGTTGCAGCGCGGCATCGAATTTAGCATCGGCACTCTTGAGCATTACCTTGCTGACTCTGCCCTGCTCATTGATATCGATCTCGCCACTGAACACAGGAAGAGAAATTTCTTCGCTGGAAACCTTGGCGCGCTGCAGCGTCACATGCGACACAGGATAATTTGCATTAGCGCCGATCTGTTGCAACCAACTTAACTCCTTGTCGAATGAAGCGCCTTCCAAAGTAACGTCCCGCAACTCGACACGACGAATTATTTTGACGGGCGAGAACAGCGAGAAGAGATCAAAAGTCACTTCAACGTTGCCAACCTTCAACTCCTGCGCACCGCCCACAGTGACTTTTTCCAGTATCAGCTTGGGCCAAGGCAGCGATGCGGCGCGCAGATTTTCCACATGCACTGGCTGCTTGAACTGCGCAGAAAGTTTTTGTTCTAACGGTGCCACATAACTGCTCAGTGGCATCACATAGGGCAGGAGCACTACCGACAGCAAAAGCAATACGAACAATCCTGCCGCAATTTTCCCCAAAGGCAAAGGCTTGCGACGCACACTGGCGACCTTCTGTGGCATCGGCTTTGCGGTCTCGACGGCAGCGGGTTGTGACGGACGCTCAGCCTCGGCTTTCGCCTGCGCCTTGGCGCGCTGTTCCGCAGCCGCCCATGTCTTTGCCTGTTCATCTGCCAACTTTTGCGCTTCCAGATTCGCTCGCTGAGCAGCGGCTTCTTGCTCGGCCTTTTCGGCAACCTGCTTGGCTTGCGCGGATTTCACGCGCTCGTCATCCGCAGCGCGAAGTGCATCCTGCTCTTGCTGCACCGCTGTTTTCGGCTGCGTGGCCAACTTTGCTGCGGCCTCTTCTTTTGCCCGATGAGCATCTTGCTCGATTTGCAAACGTGCGGCACCGGCCTCCTGCAGGGCGCGCTGCTCTGCCGCTGCTCTGGCTTCAGCCTCGGCTTTAACCCTTGCCGCCTCCTGCTCCGCCTTGACCCGCGCAGCCTCTTGCTCGGCTTTCAAACGTGCCGCTTCGGCTTCCTGCCGCGCCTTGGCCGCCGCCTCCAATTCTGCTTTGACGCGCGCGGCTTCTTGCTCCGCTTTTATTCGCGCAGCTTCCGCTGCCTGTCTTGCTCGTTCTTCGGCTTCCGCTTTTTCGCGTATTGCCATTTCCATCTGCTGACGAACTAAAGCTTCCGCCTCTTGTTTTGCCTTGGCCTTGGCCTCCGCCTGCTCTCTCACTAACGCATCCTGCTTGGCACGAATATCCGCCTCTGCCTTACTCCTTGCCGCAAGCTGGGCAACCGATTTTGCATTGGCTTCCGCTTTTGCCTCGGCCTCAGTCCGCGCTTTTATTTTAGCGGCCTCGACCGCCGCCTCAAGCTCGGCATGAGCTCGCGTCGCGTCCGCATCAGATGTCGCGCTCTGTTTTCCAGCCTCCGTTGCTACAGTTTTTGGTGCCGACACACTCGCGAAACCGGTGAAATCCAACTCCCCGCTTGATCCGGGGGCAATAATTTTCGGCGTAGCGATCACGGGTTCCGCAAAAGGCTTGTCCTTATCACGAAGATATCCGCCTACCACCAGCTGGCTGAATACATTCGGTAAAACGTCTCGAAGACTCGGGGCCGCGCGCTTTAAAATCTCCTCAAAAGTGGACATGCCATCAATCAGGAACAACGCACGCTTAAGCTCTCCCGACAAAGCGCCCCCTTTATCCTTGGCTTCGCTCTCACCTTTACTGGTTTTGACAAAAACTGTTTTCTTATCCATGTCCACTCATCGTAATCAATATTTCGAAGCCATTTTGCTATCGCAACAATACGCGCAACATCATCAAAACCGACCCAAGTTGATAATCTTCACTCATTTCATGCATAGATAGCAAGCCCATATAGCGTCAGCATGTTAACCAGCATTTCTGTAGCGGTATTTTAAAAAACTGGTTCATCAGACTTTCCCGTGGGTAACCTGAGCCGGATACAGATCAAGGCCGCCGCAATGGAAATAGATGGCGATCTTGAAATGGTCACGGT
>WSYA01000016.1 GCA_009773615.1 Gallionellaceae bacterium | reverse complement strand
TTGCGGAACCACGCCATGGTTAGCGCATCGGTCACGATGTCCGCCGTCATGCGCGGCTTCAGCGACCAGCCCACCACTTCGTGGTTGAACGGGTCGAGCACGATGGACAGATACAGCCAGCCTTCGTCAGTCCACAGGTAGGTGATGTCGGATGTCCAGATCTGATTCGGCGCGCTCGGCGTGAAGTTGCGATCCAGCAAATTCGGTGCGATGGGCAGGTTGTGCTTCGAGTCGGTCGTGACTTTGAAGCGGCGCTTGTGTTTGGCCTTGATGCCGTTCTCTTGCATCAACCGCTCGACTCGTTCCTTGCTCGCCGGATAGCCGCGCGTCCGCAGTTCTCTAAACATGCGCGGACTTCCATAAGAACCCTTGAATTCGGCATGAATGGCTCGAATCAACGCCAGCATCTTGGCATCGGTCGGCCGCTTGCGCTCCGGCTTGCCCCCGCGCTGACGCTAACATCCAGCACTGCGCCCATTTCCGCGAGCGTGAATCCCCGCTGCTTGTCTATCCAGGCGTGCTCACTGTGTTTCTCTCGCGAAGTACGCGTTCGACGTATACGTCTCACCTATTTTTTATATTTCACACTCCCGCTTCGGTATTTTCATCATCATCATCATCTTCCTTCAAAAGTAACGTTAATTTTACGTCGCCCTTGGAAGACTATTTTTAGGGGGAAGGTCATTTTCTTATTTCAAATTTGTACAGCCACTTTGGTTGCGCATCAAAGTACGGTGGTTGTGCGTCAAATCATCGCACATCTGGCAGCCTGTGCAAATTTCTTGCGCGCGACATTCGCGACCTGTGTGAGCGATATTTTTGGTAAAGTCGCGGAGTTGAATGCGTCACTCAGGCTCGGTGACTGGGTAGAGATAGATCGTACCTTACTGCCGATACGTTCACTGCGGCATGATGGGTAAAAACGAAGGCAAGCCACAAAATCAAGGAGCGGTATGGAATCTTCAGCATCACTGGAACTTGCCAAACATACATTATTCATTTTCGGCATCCTCTTCGGTATCGGTGCTTTCTCGGGTCTGTTGGCGCGCTGTGCGCAGATTACGCCTCCGTTACCTTCATCGCCATCTTGATGACCATTCTGATTCAGGCTACGACCACCAAGTGGCTGGCGAAGAAGCTCGATCTGCTAGTCGAAGAGTAAAGCTGCACCGTGATTTTGGCCGTCAATGCCAAAGGAGAAAAGATGAGTCTGTTCAAGTGGAATTTGTTGGGTGTGTTGCTGGTGACGATGGCACAAGAGGCGAATGCCGGAGAGGTAAATGCGGCAATAGCGGCTAATTTCACTGCTCCCGCGCAACAAATCGTCGAGTTGTTCCAGAAAGAAAGCGGGCATACGGTAAAGCTCAGCTTCGGTTCCAGCGGCAAGTTCTATGCGCAAATCAAGGCTGGTGCGCCGTTCGATGTGCTCCTCGCGGCGGACGATGCGATCCCCAAGCGCTTGCTACAGGAGGGTGCGGCAGTCGAGGGTTCGCGTTTCGTTTATGCCACAGGCAAGTTGGCGTTGTGGAGCGTGCAGCCCGATTACGTGGATGAAAAGGGGGCGGTGCTGAATAAGGGAAATTACAGCAAGTTGGCGATTGCCGATCCACGTCTCGCACCCTACGGTGTTGCGGCAAAAGAGACATTGGAAAAGCTGACGATGTGGAATGCGATACAGGGCAAGCTGGTCAAGGGAGAGAGCATCACGCAGACCTACCAATTCGTCGCTAGCGAGAACGCCGAAATGGGATTCATCGCGCTGTCGCAGATCATGCGTGACGGCAAGGTGAGTGTCGGTTCATGGTGGCTCGTGCCGGAAGATATGCACAAGCCCATCCGGCAAAGCGCGGTGCTGCTGTCCAAGGCAAAAGATCAGGCAGCAGCGCAAGCGTTCCTCGCATTTCTCAAGAGCCAGAAAGCCGCGATGATTATTCGCGGTTATGGCTACGAACTGCCAAAAAAACCATGAACCCAATCGACCCCAGCGATCTGCAAGCCGTATGGCTGACGCTCAAGCTGGCGAGCGTTACCACTTTCCTGCTGCTGCTCATCGCCACGCCGCTGGCATGGTGGCTGGCCCACAGCCGCAAATGGTACAAGGGCTTGGTGTCGGCGCTGGTGGCGCTGCCGCTGGTGTTGCCTCCCACTGTGCTGGGCTTCTATCTGCTGCTGTTGATGGGGCCGCATGGGGTGGTGGGTGAGCTGACCTCGGCATTGAATCTCGGCAGGTTGCCGTTTACCTTCACGGGGCTGGTGATCGGGTCGGTGCTGTTCTCAATGCCCTTCGCGGTGCAGCCTATCCAGAACGCCTTCGAGGCGATAGGCAAGCGCCCGCTGGAAGTGGCGGCGACCCTGCGTGCAGGCATGTGGGATCGCTTCATCAGCGTGGCGTTGCCGCTGGCGCGTCCCGGTTTTTTCACCGCGATCATTCTGGCTTTTGCGCATACCGTCGGCGAGTTCGGCGTGGTGCTGATGCTGGGCGGCAATATTCCCGGCGAGACGCGCGTGCTTTCGGTCGCCATCTACAGCCATGTCGAAGCGATGGAATACGGCGCGGCGCACTGGCTAGCGGGAGGCATGGTGTTGTTCTCGTTCATCGTGCTGCTTGCGCTCTACTTTGCGGGCGGCAAATCGTGGCGGGTGGCCCGATGAGCCAGATTCGCGCGCACTTCAAGCTGCAACTGGAAAGCTTTGCGCTGGATGCGACATTCAGCGCGCCTGCGGCAGGTGTCACCGCGCTGTTCGGACCTTCCGGCTCCGGCAAGACCACTTTGCTGCGTTGCATTGCGGGGCTGGAGCGCGCTGCCGGTTCGCTGCAAGTGGACGGCGAAACATGGCAGGACGAGAACACCTTTGTTGCAACGCACAAGCGTCCGTTGGGGTATGTGTTCCAGGAGGCAAGCCTATTCCCGCATCTGTCGGTGCGCGCCAATCTGGAATACGGTTTCAGGCGCATCGCACCGACTGAACGCAAAGTGCGGCCGGACCAAGTCGTGGAATGGCTGGGATTGAGCCGGCTTATCGAACGCAATGACCCGGCGCAACTCTCCGGCGGTGAACGACAGCGCGTCGCTATCGGCAGAGCATTGCTCACCAGTCCGCGCATCCTGCTGATGGACGAGCCGCTCTCGGCTCTCGACACGGCAAGCAAGCAGGACATTCTGCCGTATCTGGAACGACTGCATCGTGAGCTGAAGATGCCCGTGCTGTATGTGAGCCATGCGCTCGATGAAGTGGCGCGGCTGGGCGATCATCTGGTGTTGCTTGAGCAAGGCCGCGTTATCGCCAGCGGCGCACTGCACGAGACTTTGGCTCGGCTCGATCTGCCCACGGCACACTTCGACGATGCGGGCGCTGTGATCGAAGCCACGGTGGCTCAGCAGGACGAAAAATATCAGCTGACGCGGGTGGATTTTGCAGGAGGCCATCTGTGGGTGGGAAAACTGGGCCAGCCATCCGGCACGCGCGTGCGCGCCCGCGTGTTGGCGCGCGACGTGAGCATCGCCACACAAGCGCCGCAAGGGTCCAGCATCAACAATATTTTGAACGCGCGTATCGAAGAGATACGCGATGAGGGGGCGGACAAAGTGATCGTGCGCATGATGGTGGGCGAGTCGCACGTGCTACTGTCGCGCATCACGCGCCGTTCGTGCGACATGCTCTGTCTGACAGTCGGAATGGATGTTTATGCGCAGGTAAAGAGTGTGGCGCTGATGTCGTGAAGACTGAACGGGTGTCGAGCAGTAGCATGCGATCTTATGGCCGGCCTGCAAGCAACGAAATTGTGTAGAGCACTGCCTTCCGATTACAATAGCGCCATGTCCCAACTTGATCTTAGCCACCACTTCCTGATCGCCATGCCGGCGATGACCGATCCCTATTTCGCCAAATCGCTCACCTACGTGTGCGAACACAACGAGCAGGGCGCGATGGGCATCGTGGTGAACCGCCCTATCAGCCTCACCCTGAGCGAGTTGTTTGCACAGATCAACATGCCGCTTAAGTCGCCCGAACTGGAGGATGTGCTGGTGCATTTCGGCGGCCCGGTACAAACCGATCGCGGCTTTGTGCTGCATGAGCCGAACGGCACATGGCAGTCCACTTTGCATATCAACGACAAAGTCGGACTCACCACTTCCAAGGATATTTTGCAGGCAGTGAGCGAAGGGCAGGGCCCGCGCCATTTGCTGGTGACATTGGGTTATGCCGGATGGGAGCAGGGACAGCTGGAACAAGAGTTGTCGCAGAACGCCTGGTTGAGTGTGCCCGCCGATGAACGCATCATGTTCGATCTTCCGGCGGAAGAACGTTTGCCTGCCGCGATGGCGCTGCTAGGCATCGACTTTGCATCGCTTTCGGAGGAGGCAGGACATGCCTGACGGCGTGACTCCTTCCGGCACGCTACTCGCATTTGATTTCGGCACCAAACGCATCGGCATTTCGGTCGGCAACACCATCTCCGCCACCGCCCAGCCTCTCACCATGATCGACGACGAAAAGAACGACGTGCGCTTCGCTGCCATCGCCGCGCTCATCAACGAATGGCAACCCGCGGCACTAGTGGTCGGGCTGCCGTGCAACGACGATGGTACGCCGCACGCAATGACGGCGCTGTGCCGCCGCTTTGCCAACCGTCTCAAAGGGCGTTTTGATTTGCCTACTCTGCTGGTGGATGAGCGTTATACTTCCGCCGCCGCGAGTACGGCGTTGAGCGCGCGCGGGGTGCATGGCAGAAAGCAGAAACCCCTGATCGACCAGTATGCCGCGCAGCAAATACTGCAAGCGTACTTTGATGAACCCAGCGCAGGAATCTTTGCATGAATAATCCACAGTTAAACAAAAACGGCGAGCTGCAACACCTGCTCTCTACCGAAGGTTTGCCCGCGCGCATCCTGCGCGATATTCTGGACAAGGCTTCCGAATTCGTGAATGTCGCCGAAGGGCGCGAGATCCGCAAAGTGCCGCTGCTGCACGGCAAATCGGTGTTCAACGTGTTCTTCGAAAACAGCACACGCACGCGCACCACTTTCGAGATCGCTGCGAAAAAACTTTCCGCCGACGTGGTCAATCTCAACATAGGCTCGTCCAGCACCAGCAAGGGCGAGACGTTGTTGGATACGGTGGACAATCTGTGTGCCATGCATGCCGATATGTTTGTGGTGCGCCATTCGTCCAGCGGTGCGGCGCATTTGATTGCTGCACATGTCGCACCGGAGATACACGTCATCAACGCCGGCGACGGACGCCACGCGCACCCCACGCAGGCGCTGCTCGATATGTTCACCATCCGTCATTACAAAAAAGAATTCCATAACCTGCGCGTCGCCATCGTCGGCGACGTGCTGCACTCGCGCGTGGCGCGTTCGCAGATCCATGCGCTGACCACCTTGGGTGTGCCCGAAGTGCGCGTGGTTGCCCCCAAGACCTTGTTGCCCACCCACGTTGAGAAACTCGGTGTGCGGGTCTTTCACGATATGGCACAGGGTCTGAAGGATGTCGATGTGGTGATGATGCTGCGCCTGCAAAACGAGCGCATGCAGGGCGCGCTGCTGCCGTCGGCGCAGGAATATTTCAAATATTACGGTCTGACGCAGGAACGGCTGGCGCTGGCGAAACCAGACGCCATCGTGTTGCATCCGGGGCCGATGAATCGCGGGGTGGAGATCGATTCCAGCGTGGCCGACGGCGCGCAATCGGTCATCCTGCCGCAGGTCACTTTCGGTATCGCGGTGCGTATGGCGGTGATGAGTACGCTGGCGGGGAGTAAACAATGAACATCCATATCAAAAACGGTCGCCTGATCGACCCTAGAAACAATATCGATGCGCAGCAGGATGTGTTCATCGTCGACAAACGCATCGCTGCCATCGGCGCTGCACCGCAAGGCTTTGCGGCAGAGCGAGTGATCGATGCGAGCGGGCTGATCGTGATGCCCGGCCTGGTCGATGTGGCCGCGCGCTTGCGCGAGCCGGGTTACGAATACAGGGCCACGTTGGAATCGGAAATGGATGCGGCGATGGCGGGTGGAGTGACTTCGCTGTCCTGCCCGCCCGACACCGACCCGCCGCTGGACGAGCCGGGGCTGGTGGAAATGCTCAAGCACCGTGCGCGCTTGCTCAATCAGGCACGGGTGTTTCCAGTGGGCGCGCTGACCTACGGATTGAAGGGCGCCGAACTGACCGAGATGGTTGAGCTGAGCGAGGCCGGATGCAAGGCTTTCAGCCAGGCCGACACGCCGCTCACCGATACACGCGTGCTCATGCGCGCCATGCAATATGCGGCAACCTTCGACTATCGCGTGTGGCTGCGCCCGCAGGACGCGTTTCTCGCCAAAGACGGCGTGGCACACGATGGCGAAGTGGCGACGCGTCTGGGTTTGCCCGCTATTCCCGTCATCGCGGAGACCATCGCACTTTCAACGATGCTCAAACTGGCGCGCGAGACCGGCGTCAAGCTGCACGTCTGCCGCATCTCCAGCGCCGAGGGCGTGGAGATGGTGCGCGCGGCCAAGAGCAAGGGTTTGGCGGTGACCTGCGATGTGTCGATGAACCATGTGCACTTGTCTGAAATGGACATCGGTTTCTTCGATGCCAACTGTCACCTCATGCCGCCGCTACGCAGCCAGCGCGACAAAGCGGCGCTGCGCGCCGGACTGCTCGACGGTACCATCGACGCGATCTGCTCCAACCATTCGCCGGTGGACGAGGATGCGAAACAATTACCGTTCGCCGAAGCCGAGGCGGGCGCGACCGGCATGGAGCTGCTGTTGCCGCTGGTGTTGAAGTGGGCGGAGCAGGACAGTGTGCCGTTGCTGGATGCGCTGGCGTGCGTGAGTAGTAATCCCGCGCAATTGCTTGGCGTGAAGACGGGGCATCTGTCGGTGGGGGCGCATGCCGATGTGTGCGTGTTCGATGCGAATGCCACGTGGAAGGTTGAACCCTCCGTACTGAAGAGTCAGGGCAAGAACACACCGTTTAACGGTTACACCATGCAAGGTCGGGTGCGCCACACCATCGTCGAAGGTCACATCGCATATTCCATTTAGGTCGCCACAAATGAATCCATTGCTTGATTTTAGCGGTCTGCCGCGTTTTACGGAGATCAAACCCGAACACGTTACCCCGGCTGTCGACGAGTTGCTGGCGCGCAATCGCGCGCTGACTGCCAAGCTGCTGGCCGACACGACACCGCCGACTTGGGAGAATTTCGTGCAGCCGTTCGAGGATGCGCACGAGCATCTGTCGCGCGCATGGGGGCAGGTCGGGCATCTCAACATGGTGATGAATTCGCCGGAATTGCGCGAGGTGTACAACGCCAATCTGCCCAAGGTCACCCAGTACTATGCCGAGTTGGCGCAGAACCTCGCGCTGTTTGAGAAATACAAAGGCATTCGCAACAGCCATGGCCACGCCGCATTGAGCGTGGCGCAGAAAAAAATCATCGAGAACGAGTTGCGAGATTTTCGTTTGGGCGGCGCGGAGTTGGCTGATGACAAGAAGGCGCGCTTCATGGAAATACAGGAAGCGCTTTCCGCGCTGACCTCGAAATTTTCCGACAATCTGCTGGATGCGACCAATGCTTATACCTGCGTGCTCGAAGACGAGAAAGACCTCTCCGGTATTCCGCCGGATGAGCGCCAGGTTGCCGCTGAAGCAGCACAAGAGGCAGGAAATAAAGGCTGGCTGTTCACGCTGAAAGCGCCGTCCTACGGCCCGGTGATGCAGTTCGCCGACAACCGCTCTTTGCGTGAGCGCATGTACCGCGCCTACACCACCCGCGCCAGCGAGCAGCTGACCGAGGGCAGCAAGATCGATCACCCGCAAGGGGTAGGCCGTGGTTGTAAAACCGATGAAGCGGCAACAACCACGCTCTGGGACAACACGCCGCTGATGACGCAGATATTGAAGTTGCGCACGGAAGAGGCGCAGATGCTGGGCTTTGCCAATTTCGCCGAGTTATCGCTGGCGAGCAAGATGGCGGATACGCCGCTGCAGGTCGCCGAATTTTTGCTTGAGCTGGCGCACCGCGCCAGACATTTTGCCGAAAACGATCTGAATGAATTACGCGCATTTGCCGCGTCGCAGTTGGGCTTGCAGGACTTGCAGTCTTGGGACATCGGCTATGCGAGCGAGAAGCTGCGCGAGCAGCGCTATGCGTTTTCCGAACAGGAGGTGAAGCAATATTTCCCTGAAGATGCCGTGTTGTCCGGTTTGTTCGGCTTAGTCGAGACTCTGTTCGGGCTGCGGATAAAGCCATCGATTGCACCCGTGTGGCATGAGGCCGTGCGCTTCTTCGACATCCGCGACAACAAAGGTGCGCTGATCGGACAGTTCTATCTCGATCTGTATGCGCGTGCCAGCAAACGCGGCGGGGCGTGGATGGACGATGCCATCACGCGGCGGCGTACCGCCAAAGGCATTCAGACCCCGGTCGCGTACTTGAACTGCAATTTTGCTTCCCCGCTGGGCGGCAAGCCCGCGCTGTTCACGCACGATGAAGTCATCACGCTGTTCCATGAATTCGGCCATGGCCTGCATCACTTGCTCACTCAAGTGGAAGAGTTGGGGGTGTCCGGCATCAACGGGGTGGAGTGGGACGCGGTTGAGTTGCCCAGCCAGTTCATGGAAAATTTCTGCTGGGAGTGGGATGTGCTGCAAGGCATGACGCGCCACGCGGACTCGGGCGAGAAGCTGCCGCGCACACTGTATGACAAGATGATTGCCGCGAAAAATTTTCAAAGCGGTTTACAGATGTTGCGCCAGATCGAGTTTTCTTTGTTCGATCTGCGTTTGCATAGCGACTACGATGCGAACGGGAGGCAAACGGTGCAGCAGTTGCTGGACGAAGTGCGCAAGGAAGTGGCGGTGCTTATCCCTCCGTCCTTCAACCGCTTTCAGAACAGTTTCTCGCACATCTTTTCCGGGGGCTATGCGGCGGGCTATTACAGTTACAAGTGGGCGGAGGTGTTGTCAGCGGATGCGTACAGTTTGTTCGAGGAGAACGGTGTGCTGGATGCGGCCAGCGGCAGCCATTTTCGCGAACAGATATTGGAGGTAGGCGGTAGCCGTGGTGCGATGGATTCCTTCGTTGCTTTCCGTGGACGCGAACCCGAGATCGATGCGCTGTTGCGGCATAACGGCTTAGTGAATGGCTGAAAGCGGGGGTGACATGAAAAAAATATTAGGCTTCGCAGTTTTACTGCTACTGGCGGGCGGGGTTGGCGCTGACGAGTATTACCGCTCGATCGACGCCACGGGCAAGGTGCATTACGGAGATACGCCCTTGCCGGATGCGGCTGATATCGCAAGATTGAATTCGTTGTCGGTGCCTGTGCCAGATGAATCACTGCCCTTTGCAACCCTCCGTGCGCGGGAAAAATTTCCAGTCACTTTATATGGTGCGGAAAGTTGCGGAAATGTCTGCAAGCTGGCGCGCGATTACCTGAACAAACGCGGCATTCCTTACACGGAAAAAAATCTGGTGACCGTTGAAGAGATTAACGCGTTCAAAAAAGCATCGGGAGGAGATCAGATCCCGGCGATCACTATCGGCAAGAGCTGGCTGGTAAGATTCTCGGAAAGCCTGTGGAGCAATGCGCTGGACACGGCGGGTTATCCGCGAACTGCTCCTTATGGCTTTCGCCCTGCCGTTAAACCGGCAACACCTGTGACAGAGTCCCCCAATCGCGAATGAAGATCGCGACTTGGAATGTGAACTCGCTCAAGGTGCGTCTGCCGCATCTGCTTGGGTGGTTGACGGCGAATCCGGTGGAGGTGATGTGCCTGCAGGAGACAAAGCAACAGGACGCAGATTTTCCGCAGGCGGCTTTGCTTGAGGCTGGTTATCACAGCGTGTTCAGCGGCCAGAAAACTTACAACGGCGTCGCCATTCTGAGCCGTGAGCCTATCGGCGATGTGCAATACGGCATTCCGGACTTTGAGGACGAACAGAAGCGCGTGATCGCCGCGACCATCAACGGTGTGCGCGTGGTGTGCGTGTATATCCCCAACGGTCAGGAAGTCGGTTCAGACAAATATCAATACAAACTCAAATGGCTGGCCGCATTGCACGGCTGGCTTGCCGGAGAGCTGAAAAAGTATCCAAAGCTGGCTCTGCTGGGCGATTACAACATCGCGCCGGAAGATCGCGATGTATGCGACCCCGAAGGGTGGGCGGGAAATGTTTTAGTAAGCGCGCCCGAGCGGTCTGCCTTTGAAGGTTTGCTGCTGCTGAGACTACGCGATGCCTTTCGCTTATTCGAGCAGGCGGAAAAGTCCTACTCATGGTGGGATTACCGCATGATGGCGTTCCGCCGCAACATGGGTTTGCGCATCGATCACATCCTGATCAGCGAGGCATTGCACTGCACTTCTTGCTGGATCGACAAATCGCCGCGCAAACTGGAGCGTCCATCCGATCATACGCCCGTGGTGGCAGATGTGCAGAACTGAGGAAGTTGGTGCCCTGGAAAGAAAAAGCCCCGCCGTGAAAACGGCGGGGCTTTTAGCAAGTGCGCGCAGATTAGAAATTCACGCCGAATCGCAACGAGGCACCCCGTTCATTCTTGTTATAAGCGTAAGCAAGATCAACGTGGAACTTAAAGTAAGGGATTCTTGGAGAGATACCCAGTCCCACTGAGGTCACATTGCGTTCCGAATTAAGCAAGTCTGCACGATAGCCAGCGCGAAGCTGTGCCCAGCCCAATGCATTTAATTCTCCGCCCAGTGCCGCATATTGGGATTTGTTTTCCAAACCGGCAGGATCGTTCTGCGTTAAATCGAGATCGAATGCTATCGTGGACCAGTCGTTTTCATGCGATACACCGGTACGCACCAATGGCCTGATGTTCAGCGTGGAGCCGATGGCTACAGGCGTAGCGCCGGGTGTCGGGGCTCTTTTGAAATTGTACGAGCGAGAAAGTACATTCTTCACGGTGACACCGGTACGCCAGCCGTTGAGGTAGCTTTTAGCCGCGCCCAGATCGAAGTTGAAATCGGAATATTTAGCAAGATAGTCGCTGCCGGTAAGCCCGCTGGTAGAATTTCCGGTATTGGCGGCCAACAAGGCATCGAACAGGTCAAGTTGCATGACCTTGGGCGTGATGCCCAAAGACCAGGTCTTGTCGCTAACGACAAAGCCGTGGGAGACCGACAGACCTGTTTCACGAATGATGACGCCGCGCAGATGAATTTTGGACGCGATGCTTGTGGCGGTTGAAAAATTGACGGCGCCTTGGGCGGTCACGAGGCTGTTGTTGATAGCTGTGGCGGCAGCGAGACAGTTGGTAATATCTGCAGCTGTGCCGGTGCCATTCTGTACAGCAGTACAAGCAGCTGCGCCAGTGCCTGTCGTAGCGGACAAGGCGTTTGCGGCTGCTCTAACAGAGGAAGACAAATTGGAGAGCGTTGTCGCATCGTTGTATTCGAGCGTGCCGCCCATGGCCATCCACGCAGCCGTGTAAAAAGCGAAGCCATATTCTTTACCGGGTACGCCGATGACCGCTGCCGCGCCAAGCTCGCCTTGTAGCGGCTGGTTGCTCAAGGATGAAAGAGAATTGTTGACCTTGGTGATATCGTTTGCCACGGTTGTCATTTGGCCGGGCAAGAGCTTGATCACGTTCGGGTCGGTGCTTTTGGAGGTGGTGTTCGCGGCGGTGATCGAAGTGTTCAAGGCTGAAATATTGTTGCTCAGGATCGGAAGGTTCTTTTCCATATTGCCTGGATCGTATACACGCACCCCAATGATCGGGAATTCAACCGAATATTTCAGCTTGGGATCTGAAGCGGTAAGCAATGCGGGGTTGAAGAACGGGGCAGTGGATGGATCACCGACGGCGACACCAGCGCTACCCATCGCCATCGAACGCGGGTCATAAGAATTGAACGGTAAAGCCAGCGCTGTAGCGCTGCTCAACATAAGCGCCGTGATCGAAGCCAGTTTAAAATTTTTCTGATGCATGTCTGCTCTCCATAATAGTCGTTTAATTCTGCCAACTCCCTGATGATGATACTACAAGCTAAGGCAAATTGAGAGAGCGGAAGTTCCATGCATGCAGCCGAAATATATCTATATCTATTTGAGCATAAAAATAAAATTAAACGTCTTCCAATCCGAGCTCCTGAATCTTGCGCGTCAGCGTGTTGCGTCCCATGCCGATCAATGTGGCTGCCTCGATACGCCGTCCGCCGGTGTGCTGTAGCGCTTGGATGATGAGGGTACGCTCGAATTGTTTGGTGAACGATTCAAGGATGGTCGGTTCGCCGTGCTGCAAGGCGAGGGCGACTTGCTGTGCGAGCGCGCTGCGCCAATCCTGATTGAGCGCGACACCTGTCTGTGTATCGCGCCAGTCTGCGGGCAAGTCGGCGATTTCGACCAGCCGCGAGGGTGTCATCACGGTGAGCCAGTGGCACAGATTTTCTAGCTGACGCACGTTGCCGGGGATGTCTTGTGCGGCGAGGAAGCTGAGCGCGCTTTCACTGAGAGATTTTTGTTCTGCGCCCAATTCGCGCGCGCTTTTTTGCAGGAAATATTTTGCCAGCAACGGGATGTCTTCGCGGCGTTCGCGCAACGGCGGCAGGCGCAGGCGGATGACGTTGAGACGGTGGTACAGATCCTCGCGGAACAGTCCCTGCTTCACGCGTTCGTCCAGATTCTGGTGGGTGGCGGCGATGATGCGCACATTGGCTTTGATCGGCTGATGACCACCGACACGATAGAAATTGCCGTCCGACAAGACGCGCAGCAATCGTGTTTGCAATTCGGCAGGCATATCGCCGATCTCGTCGAGGAACAGCGTGCCGCCTTCGGCTTGCTCGAAACGCCCGTGCCGCGTGGTGGTCGCGCCGGTGAATGCGCCGCGCTCGTGGCCGAACAACTCGGATTCCAATAAGTCCTTCGGAATCGCGGCGGTGTTGATGGCGACGAAAGGTTTGTCGGCGCGCGCACTGTGACGGTGCAAAGCCTGCGCGACCAGTTCCTTGCCGGTGCCGGACTCTCCGGTGATGAGTACGGTGGCGTTGGATTGCGCCAAACGCCCGATGGCACGGAAGACTTCCTGCATGGCGGGCGCATGTCCGAGAATGTCCGGGGCGGCCTGCGCATCTTCGGCCTGCGGATTTTTGCGCTGACTTTGCTCCAGTGCGCGGCGGATCAGTTCGACGGCGTGATTCACATCGAAAGGCTTGGGCAGATATTCGAACGCGCCCCCCTGAAAGGACGAGACCGCGCTTTCCAGATCCGAGTAGGCGGTCATGATGATAACGGGCAGATCGGGGTGGTCGTTGCGCAGTCTCTGCAACAGATCCAACCCTGAACTACCGGGCATGCGGATATCGCTGAGGACCATCTGCGGCAGGCCGTTGGGCAACTCCGCCAGCGCTTCATCGGCAGAGGCGAAACTTTTAAAGTCGATCTGCTCGCGCGTCAGCGCTTTTTCCAGCACCCAGCGAATGGAGCGGTCGTCGTCGATGATCCAGACAGGTTTGTTCATGTTTGTTTTCCTAAGTTGGGGAGCGGGAGCACTACCGAAAAGCAGGTGCGCCCCGGCTCGCTTTCAAACTCGATGCTGCCTTGATGCTGGCTGACGAAATCTTGCGCCAGCGTCAGTCCCAGCCCGTGTCCGTCGGCGCGACCGGAGACCAGCGGGTAGAAGATTTTGTCGCGCAAGTGGCCGGGAATACCCGGGCCGTTGTCGATGATCTGCACCATCACCGCGAGGCGATGCAGCTTTTTCATCAGCGTGACCTGGCGCGTAATGCGCGTGCGCAATACGATCTGGCCTTTGCCATGCATGGCTTGCGCCGCGTTGCGCACGATGTTGAGCATTACTTGAATCAGCTGTTCCTTGTCTCCGTGCAACTCGGGCAGGCTTAAATCGTAGTCGCGCTGGATGGTCAGGTCTTCCGGCAGTTCCGCCAACACCACGCTGCGCACACGTTCCAACACCTCGTGGATATTGAGCGCACTGAAATGGGGCGCGTGTTGCGGGGTGAGCAGCTTCTCCATCAGCGAGCGCAGGCGATCGGCTTCCTGAATGACGACCTGGGTATATTCGCGCAAGGCGGGTCTGTCCAATTCCTGCTCCAGCAATTGTGCGGCGCCGCGTATGCCACCCAGCGGATTTTTGATCTCGTGCGCCAGATTGCGCAACAGCAGGCGGTTGGCCTGTGTTTGATCGAGCATTTGCTCCTCGCGCGCCAATTTCAGCGGGCGGTCGATGATGTGGAACTCCAGCAAAAGAGCATAGTTGCCGAGGCGCAAAGGTGTTGCGGTGCAACTCAGATGCAGTTTGTTGCCGAGCGCATGCGTGCCCAGCGTCAGCTCATGCTCGATGTGGCTGGCATGGCTGGCAAGCGCCGACTGGATAGCGCTAAACAGCTGCTCGGTATGCGTGAAGGCATGCTGCAGCGGATGTCCGATCAGGTTGGTATTGCTTAAACCGAACGAGTGCTCGGCTGCCGGGTTGAGGTAGGCGATGCGCGACTCGCCGTCCAGCAGGATGATGGCCGTGGCGAGGTGTTCCAGTGTCGGTAAGGAGGCGTTGGGCATGGATGTCTCTAAGCAGAATGCATGCCAAAGTATTCGCGGTTATTTGTTGCGGTTGGAGAGTTCGGTTTTGAGTGCACTGATGTTCTTCTCATGCACTTGTACCTGTTTTTGCAGGGCATTCATCTTTTCTTCCTGTTTGGCTAGGTTGACATATATTTTGCCGTCCTTGTCGGTGTAGTTCTCGGGACTTTCGCTGCCTTTTTGCAGATTTTTGCGCGCCTCGGCCAGCGCCTTTTCTTCAGTGGCGAGTTCGTCTTCCAATATTTGCCTGCTCGAATTGTCGCGGCCTTTTTGCGTGGCGGAATCCACGCGGGGGAAATCGGATGAATCTTCGTTGCTGCGCGCGCGCGGGGGAGGGGGCGGCATGGTGGAGAGTGGCTCCAGATGGAGTTTTTTTGCGCCTTTGAGTGGCGTGCTGGAATAGGTTACATGGCCATCGGCATCGATGCGCTTGTAGATTTCGGCCTGCGCCCAACCGATGTGGCAGAGGCTCCATAGAACTAGGATGTAACGTAGCTTCATGATTGCGTCCAAGTGACAGGATGGAAAGTATAGGTCAAGGGGAGTGCGCTGAAAAGCGCCGCGTCATTGTGGTGCAGTCGACTGAGATGGGCACCAATCAGGTGCGCAATGATAGAGGATTTGGTCTCTATGAGAAATCTCCCCACAGGGTTTGCAGCGCGCTGATTCCGGCGATGGCGGCTGTCTCAGTGCGCAGCACGCGCGGGCCGAGCAGGACGGGGGCGAAGCCCATCTGCTGGGCGATGTTGGCTTCGTCGGCGCTGAAGCCGCCTTCAGGGCCTATCACCAGAGTGGCACTAATTTTGGGCTTGGGCTGAGCTTGCAATTGGGTGGCGCCGCCCGGTAGCAAGATGAATTTGCTGCCGACCATGTTGCGCACCGACAGCAACCATGTGTCCAACTCTTGCGGGGCATGGATCTGTGGCAGGTCGTTGCGTCCGCATTGTTCGCAGGCCGAGATGGCGACGCTGCGCCAATGCTCGGTGCGTTTTTCGGCGCGCGCGCCGCTGAGCTTCGCCACGCTACGCTGGGTCTGTACCGGCAAAATTTCGCTGACCCCGAGTTCAGTGGCCTTTTGCACGATCCAGTCCATTTTGTCGCTGCCGCACATGGCTTGCGCCAATATGATGCGCAGGCCGGATTCCTGTTGCACCATGCAGGTTTGCAGGTTGCCGAGCACTACGCGTTTGCCGCTGATCTCGTTGATGGTGGCATCCAGTGCGTTGCCGATACCGTCGAATATTTGCACCGCATCGCCGACGCGCAAGCGTAATACGCGGCTGGCATGATGCGCGGCAGCGGCAGGGAGCTCGAAGTTGGTGCTCAACGGCAACGGGGGCGGGCAATAGAAGCGTGGTGCGGACATGGCTGGATTCGGAGTGGATGCTTGGACGTGATAATATAACGCCTCCAAAAATATTTGTGGTTTTAGGAGAATTTAGATGGTTAGTTTACAACCGCCGTTGTGCGATTTTGGTTGGAAGGCGCGTCCTTTCGACCTGTTGGGGGTGGATGGCAGGCGCCATTCTCTGGAAAGCGCGCGCGGCAAAAACGGTCTGCTGGTGATGTTCATTTGCAACCATTGCCCTTACGTCAAATCGATCCGCGAGCGCATCATGCGCGATGTGCGCGAACTGCAGCAGCACGGCATCAACAGTATCGCGATCATGTCCAACGATCCCGCCGACTACGCCGAAGATTCGTTCGACAATATGCGGCTCATCGCGCAGCAGTACGACTATCCTTTCCCGTACGTGTGGGACGAGACGCAGCAGATTGCCAAGGATTACGGCGCGGTATGCACGCCGGATTTCTTCGGTTTTAACGCCAAGCTGGAATTGCAATATCGCGGGCGTCTGGATGCCTCGCGCAAAGAAGCAGTGGCGGATGCGCCGCGCGATCTGTTCAATGCCATGCTACAAGTGGCGCAGACCGGCCAGGGCCCGCGCGAGCAGCTCGCCAGCATGGGCTGTTCGATCAAATGGAAAGAGCAAGCATGACCCGTGCAACAGGCCAAAGCGCGATGATGAAGGCGGTAATCGCGGCGGTGAAGCTGGTCGCGGCGGAAGAGATCATGCCGCGCTATATGAAAGTGGCGCTGCATCACAAGGATGACGGCAGTCTGTGCACCGATGCTGATCTCGCGGCGCAGGAAGCGTTGACGCGCAAGCTGCAAGCCATTCTCAACGTGCCGGTGATCGGCGAGGAAATGAGCGAAAAAGAGCAGGTGGCGCGCTGGGCTGAAGGAGCGCAAGGTGTGTGGTGCATCGACCCGATAGATGGCACGACGAACTTCGTGCGCGGCTTGCCGTATTTTGCGATATCCGTAGCGTTGATACGCGAAGGCCACAGCACTTTGGGAGTGGTCTACGACCCGGTGGCCAAAGAGACTTTCGCTGCCGAGCTAGGGCGCGGCGCTTTCCTGAACGGCACAAAGCTGGTGGGGCGCAACGTGGCTAAAAACCTGAACGATGCGCTGGCCAATGTGGATATGAAGCGTCTTAGCGCCAAACTTGCCGCTCAGCTTGCCGCTCAGCTTGCCGCTGGCCAGCCGTATTGCTCGCAACGCAATTTTGGCGCAAGCACGCTGGATTGGTGTTATACCGCTGCCGGGCGTTATGACGTGTATCTGCACGGCGGCCAAAAATTATGGGACTACGCGGCGGGCTCGCTGGTGTTGCAAGAAGCCGGGGGCAGTGCGTGCAGTTTGGAGCAGGATGATTTCAACCGGGGCGACGTGTGGAACCGCTCGGTGATCGCCTCGCTCGATCCGGCTTTGTTTCTTCAATGGAAGACGTGGCTGAGAGAGCACCAATAAGGCTGACAGCAAAGGGGGCGAAGTGAAGATATTGATTTTGGGGGCCGGGCAAGTCGGCTCGACGGTGGCGGAGAGTCTGGTCAGCGAAGCCAATGACATCACAGTAGTAGATACCGATGCTGCAAAATTGTACGCGCTGCAAAATCGTCTCGATCTGCGCACTCTGGTGGGCAATGCCTCGCATCCCAGCGTATTAAAGCAGGCGGGACTTGCCGATGCGGATATGCTGCTGGCAGTGACGCAAAGCGACGAAGTGAACATGGTGGCATGCAAGCTGGCCGCAAGCTTGTTTAATACCCCGACGCGCATCGCGCGTATCCGTTCCGTTGATTATCTGGCTCACCCCGAGATATTTTCCCCGGAGAATTTCTGTGTGGACTTCTCTATCTGCCCGGAACAGATACTTACCGACTACATTCGCAAGCTCATCGAGTTCCCGGAAGCATTACAAGTGCTGGAATTTGCGGATGGGAAAGTCTCTTTGGTGGCGGTGCGCGCGTTCGAGGGAGGACCGTTGGTCGGGCGCGAACTGAAATACTTGCGCACACATATGCCGCAGGTCGATGCGCGCGTGGCGGCGATCTTCCGTCATGACCACGCCATCAGCCCGGAAGGCAGCACAATGATCGAGGACGGTGACGAGATCTTTTTTATCGCCGCGAGCGAAAACATCCGCAACGTCATGAAAGAATTGCGGCGCATGGACAAGCCCGCCAAACGCGTGATGATCGTGGGAGGCGGCAATATCGGTCGGCGTTTGGCTTTGTCGCTGGAGCATGACTATCAGGTCAAACTTATCGAGTTCAATAAAAAAGCCTGCGAAAAATTGGCCGGAGAGCTTACCCATGCGCTGGTGTTGCAGGGTGACGGTACGGATGAAAGTCTTTTAGAGACTGAACGTGCAGGTGATGTCGATGTGTTTTGCGCACTTACCAACGATGATGAAAACAATATTATGTCTTCGCTGCTGGCGAAAAAAGCTGGCGCACGCAAAGTGATTTCACTGATTAATCGCAGCGCTTATGTGGGGTTGGTGCAGGGCGGCAAGATCGACATCGCGCTTTCTCCGGCGCACGTCACTATTGGTTCGCTATTGGCGTATGTGCGCCAGGGTGACGTGGCGGCGGTGCATTCCCTGCGGCGCGGTGCGGCGGAAGCGCTGGAGCTGGTGGCGCATGGCGATCGTCAATCTTCGCGTGTAGTCGGCCGCCGTATCGACGAGATCGACTTGCCCGCGGGCGCGACCATCGGTGCCATCGTGCGCAACGGCGAAGTCATCATGGGGCATCATGACCGCTTGATCGAGTCGGAAGATCACGTCATCGTCTTTGTCATCAACAAGAAGATGATCAGCAAAGTTGAGAAGCTGTTCCAAGTAAACATCGGATTTTTCTAAATGAAACGCCTTCTTACCGTTGTCCACGCGCTGGGCTTGTTGCTGGTGGTGTTCAGTATCGCGTATATCATGCCAATCACAACGGCAGTGATCTATGGTGATCCGTCCGTAGCAATAGATTTTTTGCTGGCGATGATTTGGACCGCAGCTTTGGGATTATTGATGTGGCTGTTTACCCGTCGTTATAAGGGGGAGCTGTCGATCCGCCACGGTTATTTGCTGGTGGTGGGCATGTGGACGGCGATGCCGGCTTTTGCCACGATTCCTCTGCTTCTGGTTTTGCCTGGTATGTCATTCACAGATGCCTATTTTGAGACGATGTCAGGCCTGACAACGACGGGTTCAACTGTAATGGTCGGACTAGATGGTTTGCCAGCGGCTGTCAATGTCTGGCGGCACGAGCTTAATTGGCTGGGAGGTTTGGGAATCATCGTGCTGGCAGTCGCAATCTTGCCGCTGCTTGGTATCGGGGGACGCCAATTATTCAAGGCAGAAACGCCGGGTCCGATGAAAGATTCGGCTCTGACCCCGCGCATTGCCGAGACAGCACGTAACCTTTGGCTGGTTTATTTGGGGATTACCGTTACCTGTATAGCTGCACTGAAATTGGCTGGTATGGGATGGCTTGATGCGGTGTGTCATGCTTTTTCGGCAATGGGGCTGGGGGGGTTCTCTACGCATGATGCCAGCGTCGGCTATTTTCAATCACCATTGATCGAATTTGTGCTGATCATATTTATGTTGATCGCGGTCGTTAACTTCGCCACGCATTTTTTGGCTCTTCGCGGCAAAAGCATTACGGTTTATCGCGATGATCCGGAAGCATTGCCCACATTAGGTCTAATACTTGGAAGCTGTTTGGGGATCGCTTTCTATCTGTGGTGGAATGGTATCTATACTGATTTTTGGACAGCATTGCGACATGCCAGTTTCAACCTGGTTTCAATTGCAACCAGTTCGGGTTACTCCAGTGTCGATTATGCCCAGTGGCCTATTTTTGCCCCGTTGTGGATGATGTTTTTGACTGCAACGGTGGCGAGCGCCGGCTCCACCGGCGGTGGCATTAAAATGATTCGTACATTGGTGTTGTTCAAACAGGCGGGCAGGGAATTTCTCAAGCTGCTGCATCCGTCGGCAATCAACCCGATGAAGATTGGCGGGCATGTTGTAGCCAACAACATCGTATTCGCTGTACTGGGTTTCATCTTTCTCTATTTTATGACAGTCGTTACACTCACCTTTGTGCTGCTTATCAGCGGCATGGACTTTATCTCGGCATTCACGGCGGTACTGGCGTCGATAAACAACTGCGGACCCGGATTGGGGACGGTTGGCCCCGCCAGCAATTATGCAGGGCTAAGCGATTTTCAAACTTGGGTATGCACTTTAGCCATGCTTATCGGGCGGCTTGAAATATTTACCGTACTAATCTTGTTCACGCCGCGTTTTTGGCAAAGATAATCTCAGCTATTTAAATTGCGGTTATGGTTCGACTGACCCGTTCATTCCGACCCCGCGTAAAAATTATGCAAAATCTCCGGACGGACGACGGTGGAATACTGGTTAACCTGGCGACCCCGCTGGCACTCAACTGTTGTCAACTAGGAACTTGTCCTTTAGCCCGGAAGTTTTGCGTCCCCGCCTTGCGACGGGTTTGCCCTTGGTACTGTGAAGCGTTACATCTGCAACTGCATCAATTTGACGGCGAAGAAAGCTTGTTCAGAATGCTCATATAGGTGTTGTATTTCTTGTTGGACGGATTGAGTTTATTCACCCGATCAAGCAGCTCCCGAGCTTCGAATATCAGGCGGTCATCCTTGCCATTTTTGCTCATCAGCCCGATCATCATGCCGCATAAATTGGTGATCATGAGGTCGCTGTTCGGAAGCGCCTGCAGCGCCTGCCTCATGAGCTTGATGCCTTCCTCGTATTTGCCTTCGTTGGCGAGAACAACGCCCTGATTGTTGATGTTGATGACTTCCTGGGTGGATTTTTTGATGCGTTCGGCACCCTCGACGCCAATGCCAGCCTTATCGAACACAGCTTCGGCCATTTTGATGATGGCGGCATTTTCGTGATTGTTTTTGACCATGCTTTCAACCAAGGCACAGGCTTTGTCTTTTTGCCCGAGGCTGAACAGAGCATTCGCCATGTCCATCGCGGTGGCCGGATTGACGCTGGCGGGCTGGCTGCGTAGCAACTCCTCTGCAACTGCAATCGCCGCTGCGGCCTTCTCCGGCTGCCCCATTTTCTGGTAGGCCATGCCTTCGATCACTGCCGTTTGCAGGTCGGCCTCGGCATTGCCCTTGAATTCGCTGCGGCTGCGGCCCAACACTTTCAAGGCTTCCTGCGGGTCATCCTTGGCGGTCAGCACCTTTGCCAATCCGGCATAGGTGCTGGCACTCTTATGAATAGAATGCTCGCTGAGCTTAATCGCTTTTTCATATGAGGCATGCGCCAGATCGAGTGCGCCGTTTTTATACGCCGCATCCGCCAAGCTCTTTTGTCTGGCCGATGCGTTGGGAGAAAGCTCCATAGCCTTGGCCAGAACTGTCTGGGCCTGCTCCAGATCGCCGAGCTCGTCGTGGGTTTTCGACAGCCAGTCTGCCGCCTCCAGATACATCTTGTTCTCCTCCAGAACTTCCTGGAATATTTCCTTGGCACGGATAAAATCCTTGGTCATGAAATGCGCACGACCCAAGCCGGTCTTTGCCCAAGGCATGCTGCGCACGGCCAGAACGCTTTCGAAAAATGCCTTGGCGGCGGAAAAATCACCCGAGGCCATCAGCAGCTCGCCTTTGATGCGCTGGAGTTCCTGCGCGTTGCTCGAAGGGGTCTTGAGCTGTTCGTCGCACAGGGCGACCGCGCGCAGGTAGTCTTTGGCTTTGGAGGCTTTTTCGATGGGTGCCAGCGATAGCTTTTTTTCGATCAATTTGTTGAGTCGCGCCTCCAGCAAGGATTCGGTGATCGGTTTTAACAGGTAATCGTCGGGCTTGGTTTCCGCCGCGCCCATGAACATATCCATGGTCTTTTCCGCCGTGACCATGATCCAAATAGTGGAGTAGCCTATGAAATTTTTGTATCGGGCTTCTTCGAGGATTTGTTGGCCGTTTTGGCCATGACCCAGATTGTAGTCACAGATCACGATGTCGTATTTCTTTGATGCCAGTAGCGCAATGGCCTCCTTCGCTGTACCCACATTGTCTATGCTGGTCATGCCCATGGCCTTGAGGAAGGTCACCACCATGGCGCGCATGCTCTGAAAGTCGTCGATGACCAGTGTGGTGGATTGTTTTAATGAAGTTGCCATGATATTCCCGGGAAGCGTAAGGTCTGGATAGATATAAAGTCGGACGATCCGGGGGGGGGCTGTTATGGCAGCGCCAGCACGAAACATCCGCCGTTGTAGGCACCGCCGTTCTCTATGGACAGCGAACCCTGTTTTCCTGCATTTTTGTGCATCCCGGCCACTTTGGAGGAGAAGTAGAAACCTAAGCCAGTGCTGCCGGTGGAAAAACTGACACCTTTATTTTCCGTGATATTTTCCAGCAACAGACTTTCCGGGTAACCTTTGCCGTTGTCTTCCACGCGTATCTCCAGCATGCCGTCCCGGGTGTGTGCCGCGATGCGTATTTTATCTTTTGTGTAGTTATAGGCATTGTTGAGCGCATTGACCAGAACGCCGGTTACCAGATCGCGGTCAAAATACCAGTAGCAGTTTTCATCACATGCCACGGTGACGGTGATCCCTTTGTAGCTCATGATGGATTCATTCTGCAGCATCACTTCTTGCAGAACTTCATTGACCGATTGCTCTGCAATATCTATCGGATAGATAGACTTGCCGAGTTTGTAAAGACTCAAGATTTGAACCAGATTTACATTCATCCGGTTGGCCTCATAGATCGTGCGGCCGAGCTGATTTAACATCGATGCATCGATTTTGCCGCGGCATTCGCCCATCAATTCCTCTAGAAATCCGATCTGGATATTCAGCGAATTTTTCATATCGTGCGTCGACGAAGCAATAAAATCGGAAAAATTGATATCTTCTTGTTCCATGATTCATCCTTAAATTTAAGTCATGCGTATTACGCTCTTAATTTAAGTCAAGCGTATTACGCTGCACATAAGCTGGGAAGACTGAAGCAAAGAAACCGGGAGTGCGGCGCGATGAGAGTGCAGTCATCTGGCGACCCCGCTGGCACTCGATTGCTATCGAATAGGAACTTGTCCCTTAGCCCGGAAGCTTTGCGCCCCCGCTTTTCAACGGGTTTGCCCTTGCAGGCGTTGATGTGAAATCAACAATTGCAGGCGCGACTGTATAGAAATGCCAGTACAGCGTCAACGGGAGTTGCCGAGTGGGCTGCTCGCAGAAAAGCGTATTTGCCCGCACAAGCGGTGCGGGCAGATTCAGGTGGAGGGCAAAACTGATTTACAGGTTGAAGTCTTCCAGCTCGTCCCGCAGGTCATCGGCTGTCTCGGGCGCGTATTCCTTCTCAAAATCCTTGACCAGGTTCATCACCTCCTTTCCGGTTAGTCCTTTGTACGGATAGTGCGCACCGACCCACACCCACTTGTCGATCCATAGCGTCTGCATCTGTTCGGCGTCTTCAAACTTGTTCTTGCCCACCCACTTTTCGAGAGCAGCCAGTGCCTTGGCCTTCACTGCGTCGGAATCCGTATTCTTATGCGGCACGGCGACCCATAACACCATCTTGTCGCCGTAATTCTCCACCCATATCCTGTACTGTTTATAAACTGTGCCCCAGTTTCCATTCTTGCCGTTACCGTCCACCTCGCCGTAACCCTCGTGCAGGATCGGGTTGAGCGTGTAGAACTCGGTCTTGTTCAGCGACACCAGCTTCTCGCCCTTGAGCCGATCCCACAGCGCCATACGCGTTTTTTCCTGACCGTTGGTGATGTCGCACATCAGGAACTGTGCGTGGCCAGTCAGCCAGACGATGCGATCCGCGATGTCGTCGTTATCCATGCCCTTGGCGAAGTCGGTCTGGGCCACGATGGCATAAGTACCGTTGGCGCGGATCAACTGCACCTGCGTGTCCTTGTATTCTTTAGACATCTCTTCGCGTCTGTCCTTGATCTCCTTCTCCACCAGGGGCACCTCTTCATCCAGCACGGCCTGCGACAGGAAGGTGAAGGTCATGTGGTCACCGTAATTCTCCACCACGGCGGGAGCCTTGTAGGACATCATTGGGCGGAGGTTACCCGCCGCATACCAGGAGGCCTCGATGTTGCATATCGTCGCCAGATTGAGTCGCCATGCGCCTTCGCGGGCACTCTGCGCCTGCACCTGGCTGGTCCTCGGGTCGCACACCTGCGGCGTGGGCGTTCTGCTTTCATTGCCACCGTTGCGTTTCCAACGCTCCCCGCAGGCCTGGCCTATTGCCTTGGAAAAATCGCCGAACTTGTAGAACTTCGGATCTGCAGCGAGCGCCGGGGATGAAAGTGCGCATCCGATCAGGAGCACCGCAGGGATTCTGAAAGCGGGATTCATATGTTCCTCCAAATAATCAGGCCACGGTCAAGGTGCCTGTGATAGTGGGTTATTTGTTTACGGCGATTTTTTGGCCGATCAACTCTGCCAGTTTGCCGATCTCCTTCTTCGACTCGGTGGTGAATGCTTTACCGTCCACCTTGGCCACATATTTTCCCACCTCAAGGCTGGAACCCTGTCCCATCATCGCGCCGAGCAGGGCGACTGCGCCTGCGCCGGTCTTCTCGCCGGAAGTGGTGATCTCCTCAAGCGCGCTGACCTTCTTGTCGCCGACGAGCGGCGTCGTCAGCTGTACGCGGGTGAAATCCTTGGGCATGCTGAATTCGGAGCCGTTCGGCAGCTTGGAGGTATCGAAGTTGGTCTGGAGCTCGATGCCGGTGATCTCGGGTGTGACCGTCGGCGAAGAGGGTTTGATCGAGATCGCGGGGATGAAGGCTACCTTCGCGGAGGCGGTATCGCGGTCCGAGCTGCCCATCGCAGTGTTGGAATCCACTTCGGTCTCGAAGGCACCGTAAGCCAGATTGAGCGTGATGCGCACCACCGCAACATTGTCCATGGAGCTGACTATCTCGCGCGCGATGTCCGATTCCAGCTTCTGGTTGAGATTGGCCATGCCAAGGAAGAAGCTGCCGTTGGGATCGATCTTGCCGCCCGGGTCATACACCTTCATGCTGGCGGGGGCCAGCGAGATCATGTCGCCGTCTTTGACTGGCGCAATGCTGCCGTTGATCTTTCCGAAAGCAGCGCTGGCAATCACTTTGGACAGGGGCACGACCTCAAAACCGGCCGCAGTGAGTTGCTTCTCGAAAGCCTGCCAGGCATCGTCCGCGACCTGTTGCAGCATCTTCAAATCCGGGTCGTTCCATTCAGTGAACATGGCGACTTTGGCGGATGCATTGCCGCCGCCGAACAGTCCGCTCTTGGCCCGTGCGGTCTTGTTCAGTTTGGTATGCACATTGACCTTGAAGTAGGGCACGACCAGTTGTTTGATGCCGTGCTTCTTCAGCTTGGACAGATTCTGATCCGTGAAGTCATCCTTGGCCTGCGCGGTGACGGAGAAGGTGAAAGTGAGCAACGCGAAGGCTGCAAGAAATCTGCGGATCGAAGTCGAATGCATGTTGCGCTCCCTGAATACGAAAATGGGTGAAAGAATTAGCCTGTAGCTTGCAAGGGAATTTTAGGTGTGCATAAAGCCGCACACAATCCCGAGAACACGGGGGGTGGTATTCGGTCGGATATTTGGTAGAGTCCTCCAACTTCATATTTCGGGACACCGATAAAGACCATGAGCCTGTTGAAAAGACCTACGCGCCACATGTATGCCCTGTGGGTGGTGATCCTAGCCACGGCAGGCTTCACGATATGGCTTGCCTTGCAGCAGCCGTGGTTGGGCGTGAATTTCGGCCTGGCGGATTCGGGTAAGGGGGTGGTGATAGTTACTGTGGCAGAAGGACGCGCGGACATCCCTGAAGGGGTGATCGCGCAAAGCATACTAGGGCGTGATGGCAGACGCATCGCGTTGCAGCCGATGGATATCATCGAGGAGCCGGACTTCTACGATACCTACGAGGAGATGGAAGTTTTCTTCTCCCGTCAGGCGCAGCTGGATGCGATCCTGCGCTCGGGCGAAGTGCGTATCCAATGGGTAGCGGCGGACGGCAAGGCTGGCGAGGCAATGCTGATCCCCGGCAAGCGCCCGTTGCGCTCCCTGCCGCCGGTGTTCTGGTTCCAGATCGTTGCCGGTTTCGCCAGCCTGTTGATCGCCGGATGGGTCTATCTATTGCGCCCGCAGGTATGGGGCGCACGCATGTTTGCGCTGACTGGACTCGCCTTCCCATTCGCAACCTCAAGCGCGGCTATCTACAGCACGCGTGAACTGGCGCTGTCCGAGGGTTTGTTCAGGCTGCTCAGCGCACTCAACCATTTCGGTTCCACCGCCTTCGGCATGGCGCTGGTCGCTCTGTTCATCTGCTATCCGCGTCCGCTGGTGCGGCCGTTATATCTGTTATGCATCCCGGCATTATTTGGCATTTGGTATCTGGCCGAAATATTCCGCTGGGCGCCCGATTCCGACTGGGGTTTTCGCATCCCGCTGATGACCGAGTTGCTGCTTGCGATCTCGTTCGCTTTCATCCAGTGGCGAAAGAGTTATCGCCAACCGCTGGAACGCGCCGCCTTGCGCTGGTTCATTTTTACGACTTTGCTGGGGTGTAGCCTGTTCATCATGGTGGTCGTCGCCCAGAGCGCGTTGGGCCTGCCGCCGCAGTTGTCGCAGGGTTACGCCTTCGGTTTTTTCCTCATCATGTATGCGGGCATCGCTCTGGGTCTGCGTCGCTACCGCCTGTTCGACATGGACGAATGGGCTTATCGCATCTTGTTGTGCATCGCCGGGGCGACCGCCGTGATCTCGCTCGACGCTCTGTTGATTCTGGCGGGCATCGAGCAGGCTCTGTCGCTCGGCGGCTCACTATTGATTGCAGGCTGGCTGTATTTTCCGTTCCGCCAGTGGCTGTGGCAGCGCATCGTGAACAGTAATGTGGTGCGGCTGGAAATCCTGCTGCCGCAACTGTCGGAACTGGCGTTCGTCGCCGGAGTCGACGAACGCGAGACGCATTGGGATACCGTGCTGCGCCGCATGTTCGATCCGCTCGAGATACGAAGAGAAGAATCGGCTTATCCCGTCGCGACCGTGCGCGACGATGGTCTCGCATTGTGGATTCCGGCATCCGGCGGCTTGCAATCGCGCACTTTACGTTTCGCGGCAGGTGGTCGGCGACTGTTCTCCACGCGCGATGCAAGTTTCGCCGCCACGCTGTGCCATCTGGTCGAGCAGGTGATGACCGGGCGCGAAGGTTACGAACGCGGGGTACAGCAGGAGAGACAACGTCTTGCGCGTGACCTGCATGACAACATCGGCGCGCGCCTGCTACGGCTCATCCATCACCTGCGCGGTTCGCCCGATGCGGATATTGCTCGCGATGCGATGAAGGACCTGCGTTCTGCCATCGCCGCCATCGACGCGCCACCCGCCCCGCTTCAAGAGGCGTTGGCCGATTGGCGTGCCGAGATCGATGCCCGCTGTGCGGCGGCGGGGGTGGTGCTGGAATGGCAACAGGGTAAACTGCCGAGTTTGAATCTGCAGCCACGCATCAAGGCTGCGCTCGGTTCGGTATTGCGCGAAGCGGTAACCAACGCACTTAAACATGCCTCGCCAGCGCAGGTCGTCGTCCGTGTTCTCGCGGATGGGGAGGAACTGGAACTGGCCGTGGTGAACGACGGCAGACGTGGCGACCCGGCGCAGTGGCAGGAAGGTTACGGGCTGCGCAGCATACGCGGGCGGCTGCATGATCTGAGTGGCACGCTGACCATCACCGCGCTGGATGATGTGGTGAGCCTGCAGATGTCGGTGCCGTTGAAAGGGATCAATCCATGAAAGCGCTCATCCTCGAAGACATGCCGGAATCGCAGGAGATGCTGTGCGAACTTGCGGCGGTAGCCTTCCCCGGTATCGAGTGCGTATGCGTAGCTGATGTGAAGAGCGCGCTGGTGCAAGCCACGGAATGCTTTCAACTGGCGCTGATAGATCTGTCATTGCCGGATGGATCAGGCATCGATGTGATCCAAAAGATGGCGATGGCATGTCCCGCCTGCACCCTCGTCGTTGCGACCATCTTCGACGACGACGATCACCTGTTCCCGGCCTTGCGTGCCGGTGCCCACGGCTATTTGTTGAAGGATGAAGCGCCCGAGGTGTTGGCGAGACAACTGCAAGGCATACGCGAAGGGCGGCCGCCGCTGTCACCCTCGGTCGCACGGCGCATGCTGAGCCACTTCCGGGGAATACCGGATGCGGTACAGGAAGAACAGAAGAACCTGCTATCCCCCCGCGAACGCGAGGTACTGGGGCAGCTGGCGCTTGGCATCAGTATCGCAGCCATCGCGCAGGAGATGGGTATCTCCCATCACACAGTGGGCGACCATGTGAAGAACATCTATCGCAAGCTCAATATCTCCTCGCGCGCCGAAGCGGCGCTGCAGGCGCGCAACATGGGGTTGATGTAGTCGGCTCAGTCCGGCAAACGGCTGCGCAAGACATCCCTGTCGAACCACCATTTATCACCGACCAATGCCTCCACCACAGTCGCCAGACGTGGCAGGAGGCTCTGGCTCTCGTGCTGGGTATCGTCGGCGCGCAGGTCCACCACATAGCGTGCTGTGATCGCCGCCACCGCCGCGCCATCCGAGTCGTTCGGCGTCTCGTCCACCACATGGATCAGCATGGCGACCGTCAGTTCAGGATCGACCGGGAAGGTGACGGAGAGCCAGATACCCATACTCAGCGCGGCGAGGGAGTCGGGTTGTCGGGACTGGAAAAGCACGTCGCAGGTTTTCACCGCGTCCGCCCAGGCTTCCTGCTGTATGCAGGCGGGCGCGGGTTAGTGGTTCTGCTTCTGACGCACCTTCCAGTAACTGTAACTGCTCGGCAAGCTGCTTCTTCTGCGCGGCGCGTTCTTTCCCGCTCAGTACGTCATTACTGTCATTGACGAGTTTAGTGATGTTGATGGTCTGCTCTTGCATGCTCGGTTCAAAGGGCGTTCTGGTGAGGACGGCAGTGTAAACCAGCCGCTACCGGATCGAATCATGCTGTCAGTGGTAGAATGCGCGCCTTATTTTGTCAGGCACATCATGTTATCTACCGCAAATATCACTATGCAATTCGGGGCGAAGCCCCTGTTCGAGAACGTTTCCGTCAAATTCGGCGACGGTAACCGCTACGGCTTGATCGGCGCCAACGGCTGCGGCAAGTCCACTTTTATGAAGATTCTGGGACGCGATCTGGAGCAAACCTCGGGCGAGGTGATGCTGGACAGAAACGAGCGTCTCGGCAAGTTGAGCCAGAACCAATTCGCGTTTGAAGACAAGCGCGTACTCGATGTGGTGATGATGGGTCACACCGAAATGTGGGGTGTCATGTCCGAACGCGACGCGATCTATGCCAATCCCGATGCGAGCGAAGAGGACTATATGCGTGCCGCCGATCTGGAGGCATCCTTTGCCGAATACGACGGTTACACCGCCGAAGCGCGCGCCGGAGAGCTGTTAAACGGTGTGGGCATCGCGCAAGAATTGCATCAGGGTCTGATGAGCGCGGTCGCTCCCGGTTTTAAACTGCGCGTGTTGCTGGCACAGGTGCTGTTCTCCAACCCGGACATCATGCTGCTCGACGAGCCGACCAACAACCTCGACATCAACACTATCCGCTGGGTGGAAGATACCCTCAACGCGCGCGACTGCACCATGGTGATCATCTCGCACGACCGCCACTTCTTGAACAGCGTATGCACGCACATGGCCGATCTGGACTACGGCAAAATCACCGTGTATCCGGGTAATTACGACGAATACATGATGGCTTCCACGCAGGCGCGCGAGCAGCAATCTGCGGACAACACCAAGGCCAAGGAAAAAGTCGCCGAATTGAAAGCTTTCGTGGCGCGCTTCTCGGCCAACGCTTCCAAGGCCAAGCAGGCCACCTCGCGCGCGCGCCAGATCGACAAGATCAAAATCGAAGACATCAAGCCTTCCAGCCGCCAATATCCGTTCATCCGCTTCGAATACGACGAGCGCGAAAAACTGCACCGCGTCGCGGTGGAAGTACAGCACATGTCCAAAGGCTTCGACAAAGTGCTGTTCTCCAATGTGAACTTCCGCATCGACGCGGGCGAAAAGGTCGCCATCATCGGCCCGAACGGCATCGGTAAGACCACGCTGTTGCGCTGTCTGGCGGGCGATTTGGCACCGGACAACGGCACCATCAAATGGGCGGACAAAGCCAAGCTCGGCTACTACGCGCAGGATCATTCGCACGAATTTGCCGAAGATAAAGTGATGATGGACTGGATGGTTGATTGTCGCGGCCCCAACGACGACGACCAGGTGGTGCGCGGCACGCTGGGGCGTTTGCTGTTCTCCGGCGACGATGTGAAGAAGCGCGTGAAGGTGCTGTCCGGCGGAGAGAAGGGTCGCATGATGTTCGGCAAGCTCATGCTCGCGCGTCCCAACGTGCTGCTGATGGACGAGCCGACCAACCACATGGATATGGAGTCTATCGAGGCGCTCAATACCGCGCTGCTGGAATTTAAAGGCACGCTGGTGTTCGTGAGCCATGACCGCGAATTCGTTTCGTCGGTGGCGACGCGCATCATCGAGATTTCGGCCAAAGGTGTGAACGACTACCACGGCACCTACGAAGAATTCTTGCGCGATCAAATGGCGGTTTAATCAATCATGCAATCTTCGGGAGCGATTGGCGTTTTCGATTCCGGTGTAGGCGGGCTTTCCGTGCTGCACCACATCCGCCAGACACTCCCGCATGAACGCCTGATCTACGTGGCCGACTCCGGCCACGTACCCTACGGCGACAAATCCCCCGAGTACATCGAACAACGTTCGCACACTCTCGCCCGTTTTCTCGTCGGGCAAGGCGCGGACGCGATTGTTATCGCCTGCAACACCGCCACGGCGGCGGCAGTGGCGAGTCTGCGCAGCCTGTTCAGCATCCCTATCGTGGGCATGGAGCCGGCCATCAAGCCTGCCGTTGCCGCCACCAAGAGCCGCGTAGTCGGCGTGCTCGCCACTGTCGGTACGCTGGAAAGCGCGCGTTTTGCCGCGCTGCTTGAACGTTATGCCGGAGAAGTCGAGATCGTCACTCAAGGCTGTCCGGGATTGGTCGAGCAAGTGGAGTTGGGCGAATTGAACAGTGCGAAAACGCGCGCATTGATCGAGCGCTACATCGCGCCGTTGCTGGATCGTGGCGCAGACACCTTCATTCTCGGCTGCACCCATTACCCTTTCCTGGTGCCGCTGATCCGTGACGTGGCGGGCGAAAACATCGTGCTGGTGGATACAGGTGCCGCAGTCGCACGTCAGCTGCAATATCGTATTCAAACCGAGTTGCCGCAGCGCATTGAGGAAGATACTTCAGCGCAATTTTTTACCAGCGGCGACGCAGCGCAAGCCTCGCGCATCATGTCGGCGTTGTGTGACGATACCGTCGCAGCCCAGCGTCTGCCCCGGGAATTTATCTAGGCCGTTAAACGCAGGACACGAACGGCGGGATAAGCTAGCATGCACGCGCAGTAAGCCTGATAGAGTTAAATCGGCGGTTTAGGGAGAGCACGCTTGGATGAAAGTTTGCCAATGTCAGATGTCGAAACGACGTTAAGCGATGATCGCAATACGTTCCGACACAACGCAGAGATGAAGTTCGCTCGGGCGCTTGAACGCAGAATCGTGCGCGACGAAGTGGATGAGCAGTTGTTGCCGCTATTTATTGAAGAAGCCAATACCCTTTATCCGAGAATCGCCCTTACTTTGCAAGCGTGGCGCGAGCAGTCCGGCACGGATATTCAGCTGGGCGACAAGTTGTTGCGCATTTTGCATACGCTCAAGGGAAGTGCGCGCATGGCAGGCGCGATGCGTTTGGGAGAGATCACCCATCGCTTCGAAGGCCGCATTGCGGACGCGATTGAGCAATCCTGTCTGGATGCGGCGCTGTGGCATGAGCTGGATAATTATTTGGGCCGCATCCGCAATTCAATCGACAAATTGGCGGACGGCGAAGTAGCGACCGAGTTCGCATCATCCGCAGCACCGGCCTATCAGCAACAAATCCTGTCGAAGTCGGCACGGTTGCCGTTTGGCAGCGTGAGCGAGCGCCTGTATCGTGTCGTGCGCCAAACGACCAAAGAACTGCGCAAAAAAGCCAATCTGGAACTGCTCGGTACGGAACTTATATTGCAGCGCAGCGTGCTCGAAACGATGACCGCCCCCTTCGAACATTTGTTGCGCAACGCCATTGCGCACGGCATCGAAACGCCCGAACAACGCAACTTATTGGGCAAGCCGGAGATTGGCGAGATTCGTTTGTCGCTTCAGCACGAAGGCGACGAATGGGTGTTCAAGTTCAGCGACGATGGTGCCGGATTGGACATGGCGCGCCTGCAACAAAAAGCCCTTGCGTGCGGCGTGCTGCAACAGGGTGAAGAGCTCAGCACTGAGCAGGCGATTCAGATAATCTTTAAACCCGGCGTATCGACCGCCCCGGAAGTCACGGAAATTTGCGGTCGGGGCATCGGCTTGGATGTGGTGAGAAATGAAATCAGCGCGCTGGGATGTCGCATGGACGTAGTCTCCAATCAGGGGCAAGGCGTGAGTTTTATCATTCGCCTGCCTCTGCTTTAAACCCAAATAGTTCATTAGGCTTAAACCGCCTCCAACTCCCCATGACAAGGAGGGTGCGGGTTAGGTTCTAATAAATCACTTCGAGTTTAATAGGTTAGTTAGCCCGCAGACCAGCTAATCAGCCCGCCGTAGTATGTTCCAAGCAGCATCAAGCCGAACGCGATCCGGTACCAAGCAAACACTGTGAAGTCGTGGCTGCTGATGTAACGCAGCAACCAGCGGACGCACAGGAATGCGGCGATGAACGAAGTGATGAAACCCACGCTCCACATGCCCCAATCGTTGTTCGACAGCAGCGCCCGTTCTTTGTAGAGCTGATAGATCGTTGCCGCGATTAAAGTCGGCATGGCGAGAAAAAACGAGAACTCCGTGGCGGCTTTGCGCGAGAGGCCGAAAAACAGGCCGCCGATAATCGTTGCGCCGGAACGCGATGTGCCGGGAATCAGCGCCAGCGCCTGCGCCAGACCCATTTTCAATGCGTCTTTCCAAGTCAGGTCGTCCACCGACTCCACGGTAACAGTGTGCTGACGCCGCTCCGCCCACAGGATGAATATCGCGCCGACGATGGAGGTCACCCCGACCGTGACCGGATTGAACAGCAAAGCTTTGATGTGCTTGCCGAAGATCAGTCCCAATATGGCCAGCGGCAGAAATGCCACAAACAGATTCATCATGAACATCTGCGCCTGACGTTCGCGCGTTACACCGCCCAGCACTGTGGCGATCTTGGCGCGATACTCCCACATCACGGCGAGGATAGCCGCCGACTGGATGACGATCTCAAACAGCTTGCCGCGTTCATCGTTGAAGTTCAGCAGGTCGCCCACCACGATCAAATGCCCCGTGCTGGAGATGGGAAGGAATTCGGTGAAGCCTTCGACGAGGCCGAGAATGGCGGCTTTAATGAGTAGCAGAATATCCATATCCATAATTATTTTCGTGTCCGTGTCCGTGATTGTTCGATGGCGATGCGCGTATTTACTTGAATGCGTTCTTCCTCGCTCATTTCCACCCAGCGCGTAATCTCTTCAAAAGTACGCAGGCAACTGCGGCACACATCGTCTCCCAACGCCGTGGTGCAATGTCCGGAGCAAGTGGAGGCAGAGGTGATTTCTGCGGAAATAGTTGAGGAATGTTGCATGGTGCGATTATACCGGGGGGCATGTGACCTTCTCCAAATTATTCAGCCAGAACAAAGCCCGTTCGCGCGATGTGCCGCACATTTCTGCCGAAGGCTGTAATCCGCCGCAAAAGGGTGGGCGCGCCGTACTGCCGAATACGGCACAACGCTCATCATCGTTAAGTTGAATGCAGCGTACGCCTGCCGGTTTGTCGTGCGGCATACCCGGCAGCGGAGATGTGATAGAAGGGGCGATGCAGCATGCACCGCACCCGGCACGACAATCCATCGTTACGCCTTGTGATAGACCTGCGCGCCCTGCTGCACAAATTCGATGGACTTCACTTCCATGCCCTTTGCCAGCGCTTCTGCTTCGGCGATACCTTCCTTTGCCGCGAAGTCGCGCACGTCCTGCGAGATTTTCATCGAGCAAAAATGCGGGCCGCACATGGAACAGAAGTGCGCGACTTTGGCTGATTCCTTGGGCAATGTTTCGTCGTGAAATTCGCGCGCGCGGTCGGGGTCGAGACCGAGGTTAAACTGGTCTTCCCAGCGGAACTCAAAGCGAGCTTTGCTCATGGCGTTGTCGCGCACTTGCGCGCCGGGGTGACCCTTGGCCAAGTCGGCGGCATGGGCGGCGATCTTGTAAGCGATGATGCCTTCCTTTACGTCGGCCTTGTTGGGCAAGCCCAGATGCTCCTTGGGCGTGACATAGCACAGCATGGCGGTGCCGAACCAGCCGATCATCGCCGCGCCGATGGCGCTGGTGATGTGGTCGTAGCCGGGGGCGATGTCCATCGTGAGTGGGCCTAGTGTATAGAACGGCGCTTCGTGGCACAGCTTCAGTTGCAGCTCCATGTTCTCTTTGATCATGTGCATCGGCACATGGCCGGGGCCTTCGATGATGACTTGCACGTCGTGTTTCCACGCGATCTGCGTGAGTTCGCCCAGCGTCTTGAGTTCGCACAATTGCGCTTCGTCGTTGGCGTCGTAGATCGAACCGGGACGCAAGCCGTCGCCGAGCGAGAAGGTCACGTCGTAGGCTTTCATGATCTCGCAGATTTCCTCGAAGTGCGTGTAGAGGAAGTTTTCCTTGTGGTGCGCCAAGCACCACTTCGCCAGAATGGAGCCGCCGCGCGACACGATGCCGGTCATGCGGTTCGCGGTCATCGGCACATAGCGCAATAGCACGCCCGCGTGGATGGTGAAATAGTCCACGCCCTGCTCGGCTTGCTCGATCAGGGTGTCGCGGAAAATCTCCCAGGTCAGGTCTTCGGCTTTGCCGTTTACCTTTTCCAGCGCCTGATAAATCGGCACGGTGCCGATGGGCACGGGCGAATTGCGGATGATCCATTCGCGCGTTTCGTGGATGTGCTTGCCGGTGGATAAATCCATCACCGTATCGCCGCCCCAGCGTATCGCCCAGGTCATTTTTTCAACTTCTTCCTGAATACTCGAACCCAGCGCGGAGTTGCCGATGTTGGCATTGATCTTCACCAGAAAGTTGCGCCCGATGATCATCGGCTCGACTTCGGGGTGGTTGATGTTGGCGGTGATGACGGCGCGACCCAAAGCGACTTCGCTGCGCACGAATTCCGGCGTGATCTGTTTGGGCATAGGTGAACCGAAATTTTCGCCCGCATGCTGTTGCAGCATCATGGCGGAAAGTCCGTCGCGCTTTTGATTTTCGCGAATCGCGATGTATTCCATTTCCGGCGTGATGATGCCTTGACGCGCGTAGTGCATCTGCGTCACGTTCTTGCCGGGCTTGGCTTTGCGCGGGGTGTGCGTCAGGTTGAAGCGCAACGCTGCCAGCTCTGGATCGTGCAGACGCTGACGGCCATAGTCGGAGGTGAGCTGGGTCAACGGCTCAGTATCGTTGCGTTCCGCGATCCATGCGGCGCGCATTTCAGCCAGACCGGAGCGGATGTCTATCTTCACCGCAGGGTCGGTATAGGGGCCGGAGCAGTCGTATACATAGATCGGCGGATTGACTTCGGCACCCATGCTGGCGGGTGTTTCGGCCTGGCTGATTTCGCGCATCGGCACGCGGATGTCGGGGCGCGAACCTTCGACATAAATCTTGCGCGAATTGGGCAAGGGTTTAACGGCGGCCTCGTCAACGTGGGCAGACTGGCTTAAAAATGGGGAATTGGCGTTCATGGTTTGGTGCTCCAAAATTTCGGGAAGCATCCAAGGAGGCTTCCCTACGACGGCATTACCCGTACAGGTTCAAAGGGTGTGTCTCACTTCGCATTTGCAACGCTGCGAAGACCCCCAGCAAGGCGGGCAAGGTACTGGAAAGGCTTTTTAAAAGCAAGCGCGGTAAAGCTGTTTTCTCGGTAGGCTTATTTTGCGGGCGCAGAGTCGATATAATCCAACAATATAACTAATCTTTACCTGTCATGACTTCTCGCTGGTGGTTCATTCCTGCTCTTGCCGTTCTCGCCTTACCGCTATTGCCCTTGCTGGTCCTTATCTTTGCGGCGATGCTGACCTATCCCACTCTGCCATCTCTGGAAGTCCTGACCGATTACCGGCCCAAAGTGCCGCTACGCGTGTTCAGCGCGGAAGGCCTGTTGATCGGCGAATTCGGCGAAGAGAGGCGCGAACTGATCAAGATTAATGAAGTTCCCGATCTCATGAAGAAAGCCATTCTGGCCGCCGAGGATGACCGTTTCTACGAACACGGCGGTGTCGATTACATCGGCGTGCTGCGCGCGGCTTTTTCCAACTTCGTTTCCGGCGGGGTGAAACAAGGCGCCAGCACGATCACTATGCAAGTCGCACGGAATTTCTTCTTGTCCAAAGAAAAGACCCTGACGCGCAAGTTCAACGAAATGCTGCTCGCGTTCAAGATCGAACACAATTTAAGCAAGGATGAAATCCTGCAACTTTATATCAACCAGATATATCTGGGCCAGCGCTCCTATGGCTTTGCTGCTGCGGCGCAAATATATTACGGCAAACCGTTGGCTCAGCTCAGCGTCGCGGAAATGGCCATGCTGGCCGGCCTGCCCAAAGCGCCCTCCGCGTTCAATCCGGTGGTGAACCCCAAGCGCGCCAAGCTGCGCCAGATGTATGTGCTGAGGCGCATGCACGAGCTTGGATTTATCAATTCCGCCCAGCTTGAAGCTGCCCAACTCGAACGTTTTGTCGCCAAACACGGCAATCAGGAATTCTCGGTCAAAGCCGATTATCTGGCCGAAATGGTGCGCCAGGTGATGTACGAACGCTATCAGGAAGACACTTACACCCAGGGTTATAACGTCTATACCACGATCCGCCAGCAAGATCAGGCCGCCGCTTATGCGGCCGTGCGCAGCGGCGTGCTGGAATATGACAGCCGCCACGGCTATCGCGGGCCGGAAGGTTTCATCGACTTGCGCAAAGACAAGAGCGAAGAATTTATGGAAGAGGCGTTGCAGGAAGTGTCCGACAGCGACGATTTGATTCCCGCCATCGTCGAATCGGTCAGCCCGAAAACGGTTAAAGCCTATGCGAAAGGCGGGCTGAATGTCGAGATCAGCGGCGAAGGATTGCGCTTCGTCCAGCGCTCTCTGGGCGATAAGCTCTCTTTGAACCAGCGCATCAGGGTCGGTTCGCTGATCCGCGTGCAGAAGAACGAAAAGGACAATTGGCAAATCGCGCAGATTCCCCAAGTCGAATCGGCTTTTGTTTCCGCCAGCCCGCGCAACGGTCAGATCTATGCGTTGGTGGGCGGTTTTGATTTCAACCATAACCAGTTCAACCATGCCACCCAAGCTTGGCGCCAACCCGGTTCGGGCTTCAAGCCGTTTATCTATTCCGCCGCTTTGGAAAAAGGTTTCACCCCCGCGTCGGTGATCAACGATGCCCCGCTGGTCTTCGATGCCGCACAGACGGGCGACCAGCCGTGGCAACCTAAAAACTACGACGACAATTTCGATGGCCCCATGCGCATGCGCCAGGGTTTGATCAAGTCGAAAAATCTGGTGTCTATCCGTATTCTTCAGGCCATCGGCCCGGAATACGCCCAGGACTACATCACCAAGTTCGGTTTCGATAAGGACAAACACGGTCCCTACCTCACCATGGCGCTGGGTGCAGGTTCCGTTACGCCCATGCAGCTGCTGACGGGATACTCCGTTTTCGCCAACGGCGGCTACCGCATCATGCCGTATTTCATCGATCGCATCGAAGACGCGCAAGGCAAGCTGCTCAGTCAGTCGGCAGCTGTCGTGGCGGGGGGCGGGGCGGAGCAGGTCATCGACGTGCGCAACGCCTACACCATGGTCAGCATGATGCAGGACGTGGTGCGTCACGGCACCGCCGTGCGCGCCATGACTCTGGGACGGCAAGATCTCGCAGGCAAGACCGGCACCACCAGCGATTCAATGGATGCATGGTTCTGCGGATTCCAGCCGACCATCGTCGCCATATCGTGGATTGGCTTCGATACCCCACGCAGTCTGGGCGACAAAGAAACCGGCGGCGGAGCGGCACTTCCGATGTGGATGAGCTACATGGAAAAGGTGCTGAAGAACGTGCCGGAAGCCGAATACACTATGCCTGATAACATGGTCGCCGTGCGCATCAACGACAGTGGTCAGCGCGATCCGAACGGCGGCAGAGTGGAATATTTCTATCAGGAAAACGTTCCTGCGGCAGCGGGCGACGCGCAGTCGGGAGAAAGTGCCGAACGCATCGACTCGGTCAAAGATCAACTTTTCTGATGAGCAAACCGCACCCTCAACGCCGTGACCTGATGCGCGAGCAACTCGCTCATCTCTCTGCCCGCCTGATCGCAGAGGGAGGCATCACCGACTTCGCATTCGCCAAACGCAAAGCGGCCAAGCAGCTCGGCGCGGCGGACACGCAACACCTGCCCAGCAATCATGAAGTGGAAGAAGCCCTGCACAGCTACCGTGCGCTCTACCAGCACGAAAGCCATCCTGCCATCCTGTTTCAACTGCGCGAAGAAGCGCTCGCTGCCATGCACCTGTTGGCCGAATTCAATCCTTACCTTACCGGTTCGGTGTTGAGCGGCACGGCAGGCGAACTCTCAGACATCAACCTCATGCTGTTCAGCGATGACGCCAAAGCCGTGCTGCTGTTTCTGCTCAAGCACAACATCGAGTTTGAAGACGGGGAATGGAAAGTACGCGTGGGCGGACACGAAGAGAGCGTGCCGAGCTACACCCTGACCGGAGAATCCGGCACCCAGATGCACATCATCGTGTTACCGGAAAATGCCCGCCACAGCGGCAGCCGCCATCCCGAGACGCATGCGGATATTGCGGCGGTGGAGGGGTTGTTGGCGGTTTGAGTTTCTATGAAACTCACTGCCCGATAACGGCGGCGAACTGCTGCTGTGTAGCTGTCGAATTACGATGGTGAGCTTCTGCATTGTGAACTAGAGACATTCCGCCTGAGTCATTGGCGCGAGCTTGCAAGTGTTCTAATCGACTCACTTGCTAGAGCATTTACTCTTGATGAGCTAATCACCCATAATGGATTTGAGTCGTTCAAGCTCTTCACAGAATTCGTCAATTCTTGGAGCTTCATGAAAAGTTATTGTTTCAGTCACAGGAGAAAAATCATCCTTCGTTCTCTCCGCAACAGTTCTGAGTATTCCGAGCATTTGATGAAACCCATCTCGTATAACAGAAACCCACTCAGATTGAATTTCATGGACAAGTTCAAAACCTTCTGGAATCAAAATCTCACGCCCCTCTATTTCAAAGTCGAGGGCGCTTCTATATGAATCGGCGCGCTCAAAAACCAAGTGCAACATTTTTGGGAGAAAATGTTGCATGGGAAAAATATACAAGCAGTTGAGTGTTGAAGAGAGAACGATGATCCAG
>WSYA01000096.1 GCA_009773615.1 Gallionellaceae bacterium | reverse complement strand
GATCATGCCTCCATGATCCCAACTTCCCCGCTTCCAGGCTCATCTCACGCTGGAATTACACCCCTTCGTTCAGGCTCATGTGTCATTGGACCAGGCTTCCATTGTCCTAATATGCGCTGTTCCTGTTAAACTACTGCTGTCGTGTCGCACTACCTTCGTTCAGTGTGCTATAGGAGAGTTTTTTTGATATTGATTAGTTCAGATGCGTATTCTGCTTAGTAACGATGATGGTTATTTTGCACCGGGGCTAGCCTGTCTGGCGACGCATCTGTCCGCGATTGCCGATGTCGTTGTGGTGGCGCCTGAACGCGACCGCAGCGGTGCGAGCAACTCCCTTACTCTTGATCGTCCGCTTAATTTGCGCCGCGCCGCGAGCGGTTTTTATTACGTGAATGGCACGCCTACAGATTGCGTGCATCTGGCGGTCACCGGTATGCTGGACTACCAGCCCGATATGGTCATCTCCGGCATCAATTCCGGTGCCAACATGGGCGACGATACGATCTACTCCGGTACAGTTGCTGCGGCTACCGAGGGCTTTTTGCTGGGCATTCCCGCTATCGCCGTTTCGCTTGCAGGGCATGAGCTGGAGCATTACGAAACGGCGGCGCGCGTAGTGGTCGACTTGGTGCATCGTTTCGAAAAGAACACACACACCGCGCCCTGGCTGCTCAATGTGAATGTGCCGGATGTCGTTCACGATCATCTGCAGGGCATCGAAGTGACGCGTCTGGGCAAGCGCCACAAAGCCGAGCCTGTCGTTAAAGCTAAGAATCCGCATGGGCAGACCGTGTATTGGGTGGGCGCGGCTGGCAAGGCGCAGGACGCGGGGGAGGGGACGGATTTTGCCGCCATCGCCAGTCGCCGCGTGTCCATCACGCCGTTGCAGATCGACCTCACGCAATACGCCCAGCTGGATGCCGTGCGGACGTGGATAGGGGAGAGCGCATGAACGTCCGTCACGGGGGCATCGGGATGACTTCGCCGCGCACCCGTGCCCGCATGATCGAGCGTTTGCGCACCCAGGGTATCCGCGACGAAGTGGTATTGGCTGCGATGAACGCTATTCCGCGCCATATCTTTGTCGACGAGGCCTTGGCCAGCCGTGCTTACGACGACGTGTCATTGCCTATCGGTCACGCGCAAACCATTTCCCAGCCGTACATCGTGGCGCGCATGATCGAGATGTTGCGCAATGAAGGGCAGTTGAACCGCGTGTTGGAGATCGGCACAGGCTGCGGATATCAGGCCGCCGTGCTGGGGCAGGTGGCGCGCGAAGTGTATTCTGTCGAACGTATCCAGCCTTTATACAAACGCGCCACGGCTTCGCTGAAAGAATTGCAGGCAAAAAATGTGGTGTTGAGTTATGCCGACGGCACCATGGGACGCCCCGAAATCGCGCCGTTCGACGGCATCATCATGGCGGCGGCAGCGACGCATGTGCCGCAGGCGCTGTTGGAGCAGCTTGCGCTAGGCGGTAGAATGGTGCTACCGCTGGGCGCGCAAGAACAATTTTTGACTTTGATCGAACGCGACGAAAACGGATTCACCGAAAGCCGCTTGGAAGCGGTTAATTTCGTGCCTATATTGACAGGAAAAACATGACAGTTTGCGATGTAAAACACAGAGCTATCGGCAAGAAAATTGCGCTATGGTCGTTGCTGGCAGCAGCGGCCGTGGCTTTGGCGGGTTGCGCAACGCATAAAACAAAACGCGCCCCCGTAGTTGAGCGCGGAGTGGAAATAAGAAAATCCGCTTCAGTCCCCGCTGCGAAAGCAAAGCGAGTCGTTGCGTCTAGCGGCACGAATTATGTGGTGCAAAAAGGCGACACGATGTACAGCATCGCTTTTATCAACGGTGTTGAAGTTCGCGATGTTGCGGAGTTGAACAACATCAATGATCCAAGCGCGATAAAGATCGGGCAACAGTTAAGTATTCCTGCTCCCCGCGCAATAAAAGCTGCCGAGAAAAAGCAACCTGCCTGGCAAGCGGCAAACCAGTCGGGCGGAATAAAGACCCAGCCCAAAGCGGAAAAAATACCTTACTCAGCAACGGCGCTCGCGCAGGCAGAGAAGATGCAGGAAGATGGCACAGCCGCCAAGCCCGAAGTCGCGGCCGCGAAGGATGAGGACGACGACGAGGAAGATTTGGAGTGGGGCATGCCATCGAACGGCAAAGTCATCGCCGAGTTTTCCGAGAGCGCCAACCGCAAAGGGGTGGACATCGCGGGCAAACAAGGACAAGCCGTAGTGGCCAGCGCACCCGGCAAAGTGGTGTATAGCGGCAGCGGTTTGCGCGGCTACGGCAAGCTGGTGATCATCAAACACAACAAGACTTTCCTAAGCGCCTACGCCCACAACGATCAGGTGCTGGTCAAAGAAGGCCAGAGCGTGACCAAAGGGCAGAAGATCGCCGAGATGGGCAACACCGATTCGGATCAGGTCAAACTACATTTCGAGATACGCAAGTTCGGCAAGCCGGTTGATCCGGCGCAGTACCTGCCGCTAGTAAAATCTTGAGAACGAAGTGGATGAAAGCAACCTCAAGGTAACAGAGCATAGCCGCGATGTGGCCGGATTGCGCTACGTCTATCCCGTCATCTCGCGCCGCGCAGGCGGCGTCTCCATAGGCATCAACCTCAACACCAACAACGCCTGCAACTGGCGCTGCATCTATTGCCAGGTGCCCGACCTCAAGCTCGGCTCCGCTCCCCCCGTCGATCTGCCGCTGCTCGAAAAAGAATTGCGCGGTTTTTTACACGAATTGCTGCACGGCGATTTCATGCAAACCCGTGTGCCGGTTGATGCGCGGCGTATCAACGACATCGCACTTTCGGGCAACGGCGAGCCGACCAGCGCGGCTGAGTTCGCACAAGTCATCGAACTCATCGGCGCGCTCAAACAGGAACTCGCCTTACCCGAACACATCAAACTGGTGCTCATCACCAACGGTAGCCAGTTGCATCGCGAAAACGTGCAACAGGGATTGCGCCGCATGGCGCAGCTCAACGGCGAAGTGTGGTTCAAGCTGGATCGCGCCAGCGAGCAGGGCATGGCGCTCGTCAACGACACGCGCACCACCATGGACAAAGTGCGCGGCAACCTCATGGCCGCAATCTCTTGCTGCCCCAATACTTGGCTGCAAACCTGCTGGTTTGCGCTGGACGGCAAGGCGCCGGACAAACGGGACGAGGATGACTATCTGAAATTTTTAGACACGCTGTTGCAGCAAAATATTAAGCCGCAAGGTGTGTTGCTATACGGCATTGCGCGCGTTTCTATGCAGCCTGAAGCATCGCGCTTGAGCGCGCTGCCGCTTGAGCAAATAGAAGGTTTTGCCCAGCGCATTTGCGAACTGGGTGTGGCGGTGAAAGTGGCGGAATAAATTTGTCGCGTAGCTCGACTCAGTCCTTTTCCTCTTGCAGAGGCGGAAAAAAGTTGGCAAAACATACTGACTTGGTACGGTTATGTCGGTCTCGCTTGCGTCAGGGGCCAATCAATTTATGAACCCTTGGGATACGATTTTTCATAAGGGCACCTCTAATAATTGGTTATTTGGACTTCGTAAACGCGTCCCGATGATTTTTTTGTGGCGGTCAACTATGTGCGCGTATTTTTGAATGATC
>WSYA01000095.1 GCA_009773615.1 Gallionellaceae bacterium | reverse complement strand
ATGCCAAGGAAGAACAACACTCGGATGCTAAAGCTGACGCTCCAAAGGTTGAGAAGACAGAGGCAAAAAAACCGGTGAAAAAGCATAACCATATGGAAGAAAAAACTGGGATGTCTATGAATGAACCCAAGGCCAAGAGTGAGAGAAGTGAGAGCCCAGCTTCACAGATGCCTGTAAAGAAGCATTCTCACCCTACCGACAGATAGGCTGACGAATTGGGCACGGCATGATTTCTATACATCTTGCCGTGCTCTGTGCGATAAATCGGTGATTTATTTACCTTAAGGAAGATGGCGCCCCCATTGCGGAATATATATACATGTTCACCGATATCCCCCAAAACCCAAACGAACTACACCGCTACCTGATTTCAAGATTCCTTGTTTCAGGAATCTTGATCAGTGTACTGATTGGTGGGCTTGTTTATTACTGGGAAAGTTGGCGAGTTGAAAGCATAGCTTTTGATCTGGCTGTAGTCAGTGCGAAACATTTTGATACACCAGAGATGCGCGAACTAATTGTTGCAAACAGGCAATCAGATCATTTGGAGTTTGCCGCATTGTTGGAAAAATCAGGTTTCGTTGGTATTCGAATTTTCGATCTATCCGAGAAGGTGTTAATAGAGTCGTGGCGCAGTGACGCGATCAATACTCCTCCCAGTGCAGGCACGCATCTTCATGACTTTCCAAAGCCCGGCAAAACTCACAGCAACTGGCTGAATGGCGAAGTCATACAAGTTGTCATCCCGCTGCTGGATTCAAATAGGGCGGCAGAGGCGTATTTCGAAGGCGTTTATCGCCTCGATGCAGAGATGCAATATACGATAAAGCACCAAGTGCGAAGTGCTGTACTGACTGCTTTTGTAGTGGTGATTGTTGCAATGTCGCTGCTCTATCCAGTTTTGCTTGGCTTAACGAAGCGCTCTCTGTCTTTATCCAACTCGCTTCTGGATTCAAATCTTGAATTACTGCAAGCTCTGGGCAGCGCCATCGCCAAACGGGATGCGGATACTGATCTGCACAATTATAGGGTGACGCTGTATGCGGTAAAGCTCGCTGAAGCAATGAACATGAACCGAGCCCAAATCGAATCACTCATCGTTGGTGCCTTTTTGCACGATGTCGGAAAGATCGGCATTCCTGACCAAATACTTCTCAAACCAGGAAGGCTGACTGAGGAAGAGTTTGAAATTATGAAGACACATGTCACGCTGGGTGCTGAAATCATTCAGGATTCCCATTGGCTAAAGCAAGCCCGTGACGTAGTTCTTTTTCATCATGAAAAGTTTGATGGTAACGGCTACCCACATGGCATCCGCAGCAATAATATTCCGCTTGATGCGAGGTTATTTGCGGTAGTGGATGTATTTGACGCATTGATGTCAAAACGCCCCTATAAGGAGCCCTTGTTGCTCGAAGAAGCTTTAAAGGTTTTGCGGGATGGTGCGGGTGTGCATTTCGACCCGGAGGTCGTCCACATTTTTGAAGTTGTTGCTCCTGAACTATATGGAAAGTTTGGGCAAGCAGATCGAAACTATTTGCAGGTAAGTCTGAAAGCGATAACCGGCAAGTATTTTTCGATGCGGCAATATGAAAAATATGAAAACACAGCACGGTGATAAGTGTAGTTGCCAGACATTGAACTCCGCAGTCACGCGGGAAATTCCAATGCCTGCCCTTATGTTTATTGCAAATAATGTCCTGCAAACTCGGGCAATCGTCATTGCAGGAAGAATCGCCTGTTTTCGAACCTGTGGTAATGCATGAAGATAATACCTTGTCATTGCTAAAGAAGCAGCTTGAGTAAGCACCGGAAGAAATTTACTTTGTGAAATGAGGGATGAGATGACTACCGATCCAGTTTGCAAGATGCAGGTCAACATAGGTGACGACACTTTTAATACAGATTACGCGGGTGAACGCCATTACTTTTGTTCACAAAACTGCCAAGATAAATTCAACGCGAACCCGCCCGCATACATCAAGCCGTTGGTGGCGATTCCTGTCCAGTCCGGTGCGGTCTATACCTGCCCCATGCACCCGGAAGTACGCCAGCCCGGGCCGGGCAATTGCCCGAAATGCGGCATGACGCTGGAACCCGTAACGCCGGTCGCAATACCCGCAAGCGCCGCCGAGTACACCTGCCCCATGCATCCGGAGATCGTGCGAGACAAACCCGGCAGTTGCCCGATCTGCGGCATGGCGCTGGAGCCGCGCAATGCGGTGGCGGAAGACAATGCTGAATTGAACGATATGACGCGGCGCTTCTGGGTAAGCGCTGCTTTGGCGCTGCCGGTTTTCCTGATGGCAACGGTGGCCGATCTTTTGCCTCGGCTCATGCCGGAGTCCATTTCGATGCTGGTATTGCAATGGATAGAATTTACGCTGGCTACCCCTGTTGTACTGTGGGCCGGCTGGCCTATTTTTCGGCGCGGTTATGAATCCGTGGTCAACCGCAGCCTCAACATGTTCACCCTAATCGCGCTGGGTGTCGGCGTGGCGTGGATATATAGCGTGGTCGCGATGCTGTTTCCGGGCATCTTCCCGCCCGCGATGCGCAGCATGGGTGAAACGGTGCCGGTGTATTTCGAGGCCGCCGCAGTGATCATGGCCTTGGTGCTGCTGGGGCAGGTGATGGAATTGCGCGCGCGCAGCCAGACCAGCGCCGCGATCAAACTGTTGCTGGGCCTTGCCCCGAAGACAGCGCGCATCGTGCGTAGCAAAGGCAACGAAGAGGACATCCCGCTGGAACAAGTGCAGCCGAACGACGTGCTGCGCGTGCGTCCCGGCGAGAAGGTACCGGTGGACGGCGTGGTGCTGGAAGGCACCAGCGCGCTGGACGAATCCATGGTCACCGGCGAATCCATCCCGGTGGAGAAGACCACAGGCGCGCGGCTGATCGGCGCCACGGTGAATGGAACGGGTAGTTTATTGATGCGTGCCGAACACGTCGGCGCCGACACGCTGCTCGCGCAGATCGTGCACATGGTGAGCGAGGCGCAGCGCTCGCGCGCCCCGATCCAGCGTTTGGCCGATGTGACTGCGGGATATTTCGTTCCGGCGGTAATCGGCGTCGCGCTCGCCACCCTGGCAGTATGGGGCATCTGGGGGCCGGAGCCGCGCCTGGCGCATGCTGTCGTCAACGCGGTGGCGGTACTCATCATCGCCTGCCCCTGCGCGCTGGGACTGGCTACGCCGATGTCCATCATGGTCGGCACTGGGCGGGGTGCTGCGGCGGGCGTGCTGATAAAAAATGCCGAGGCGCTGGAAACCATGGAGAAAGTAAACACGCTGGTGGTGGACAAGACCGGCACGTTGACCGAAGGCAAGCCGAAACTGACCTCGGTCGTTCCGCTCGCCGGGTTTGAAGAAGGAGTCGTGCTATGGCTGGCCGCCAGTCTGGAACGCGCCAGCGAACACCCGCTGGCGGCGGCGATTGTGGACGGCGCGCTGGAAAAAGACATCAAACTTACGGCGGTCAGCGACTTCCGCTCGTTCACCGGCAAAGGCGTGACGGGAGCGGTCGAAGGTCGCACGGTCGCCTTGGGGAATCTGAAACTGTTCGAAGAATTGCATATTGATGCTGGTGAATTACCCTCGCGCGCCGAAGCGTTGCGCGGCGACGGCCAGACGGTGATGCTGCTGGCGATCAACGGCAAGGCCGCAGGGTTGATCGGCGTGGCCGATCCGGTCAAGCCTTCCACGCCAGAAGCGATCCGCGCGCTGCATGAGGAAGGCGTGCAGGTCATCATGCTGACCGGCGACAACCGCACCACG
>WSYA01000015.1 GCA_009773615.1 Gallionellaceae bacterium | reverse complement strand
TTTCACTTGGCTTGAAACCCATTGATAGTTGCGTCTGGATCATCGTTCTCTCTTCAACACTCAACTGCTTGTATATTTTTCCCATGCAACATTTTCTCCGAAAAATGTTGCACTTGATTTTTGAGCGCGCCCTTTTATTCCGGCTGAGTACATATTGACTCAGTCACGGTGAATTTAAATTGGGGAAAAGAAATGGAAAAAAGGCCGATTTGTACGTTTATCTCGCATGGCTTGAAACAGCAATCTTAAACCGGGAGAATGCAACAGTGAGCGAGTGTCGTTGAGGCTTTACGACGGATAGCGAAATTACTCAGCCACCAAGTTGGACCAAAAGTCAGGCAATTCCTCAAACCTTTTCCATGCTTTGCGCAATGCGTTCAAGTGCGTTTTATGACTATGTTCGATGCTGTCGCGTATCAATGCAATGCTCTCGCGTTGTGCGTCTTGGGCCAACTCCTCCAGCAGGCGCAATGCGACGGCATGATCGTTGAACTCGCCTAGCCTGTCCTGCAACTTCGCCAGTGTATCCAGATAGCGTTTGCTTTTCCCTTCACCATAGAGCGAGGAGAAAAGATCGGCGCTGTAGCGCAGATTTTTGCAGGCGATGCGCAGCACATGGAGTTGCTTAGCATCGGCAGCTTGCAGCACCGACTCCCCGTGCTGACGAACTTTCCGGGCGCGCTTGTGCAATATCTTTGCCAAAAAATTCGACAGATTCTTCGCGTTGCCTGTGTCGCGCCAATAATTCCCGTTCATCCACGCACCAAAACGCAGCAGCAGGCGCTGAAATTCGCCATTCTGCAAGGCGGCGTGTACGCGCTGGTGGTAATGCTGGCGGAGTTTTTTACTCTGCTGCGCGATAGTTTTCAATCCGGCATTTGCGTCCGAATGTTTCTGTATGGCGGGCAAGGTTTGTGTGACGAACACATCCCATTCACGGGAGAGGCCTAATGCCGTGCCGAGTTCGCCAATATTGGCGCGCAGAGATTCCAGTTCGGCATCAGCACGGTACTTTGCAGCTATGCCCAGTACCACGCGCAATCTGCGCAGAGCGATGCGAACTTGGTGCAGATATTCATCGTCGGATTCCCTTACCGTCCCCGAAACGTTGGCTTGCAGATGCTGCAAACACGACCAGATCATGCTTTGCAGAGCGTTTGCCACAGAGGTATGTTGGTCCAGCCTGGGAATCCGTGCTTTGGTTACACTGGCTTTGGCCGGGGTACGCAGACGATAGCCGTATTCCGCTTTGCTGGTGGCCTCGATCTCCAGTGGAACTATATCGAGCAGTGCCAAGGCCAGACGAAAAAGCTGCAATGGCTCGCCCGATTTAAGCTCCAGTTCCATCTCGGAAATCGTGTGTCTGGATTTACCGGCGCGAATCTCGCCGCTATCAAGACTCAGCTCGATCAGCGCGCCTTCAAACTGCACCATGCGAATGCTACGCGTGAAATCGGTGACGAAAAACGGGCGTATATTTTTGCGCAATCTTTGCAGTGAAGGGGGCGCGCCAATGGCTTCGAGCGCGGCAAAATCAAGCGCCTCGCCGTCGACGGGCGTCTCCCACTCATTGCGCTGATGCAATCCGGCATGCACGGCACCGCCGTCTTTCAAAGTCTGTAGCCATTGCGTTCCTGTACGGCGCAGGCGCAACGCCATTGCGGCATGGTGCAGTTTCAAATCCGGGGTGTCGAAATAAACGTTGTGGAGCTTGCGCGTGGTGGCGCGTTCGCTTGAAAGTGAGCGCAGAAACGGATGGCTCTTGAGACGTTCCAAATCCGCCGGTGCGATGCGAAGTTTGAGCTCTGTTTCGAGTGCCATCGTGGCCTCAGAGAATCACTGGTTGATCGGACAACTCGTTAGTCTTCGCGCCGACTTGAGGGTAATGCCGCGCAAGATGCACCCCCACACTGCGCACCCCGGCAATGACGCCCTCCTCAAACTTGCCCTGACGGAATGCGGCTTCCATCTCTTTACAAACGGACTCCCAAACTGCTGGTCCGAGTTTGGCATGCACGCCGCGATCCGCGACGATCTCGACATCGCGATCCGCGAGCAGCAAATAGATCAGCACGCCGTTGTTATATTCGGTATCCCATACACGCAATTGGGAAAACACCTCGATGGCCCGCGCCCGCGCCGTCTGCCCTGCAAGCAATGGTGACATATCCAACGCATGCTCGACGGCAAAACGGATCTGTCCGGCATGTGTCTGCTCCACTTGGGCGATGGTGCGCTCGATGTTTTGCAATGCCGCGCGTGGAAAGCTGCGCCGCACTGCCGCCTGTCCGACCGAGAGATGTTTGATGACGCGTTTAATATTCATTACCAATCTCCCGATGCTCCACCACCACCAAAGCCTCCGCCGCCCCCACCGAAATCGCCTCCGCCACTTCCCCAGCCTCCACCGGAACTACCGCCGCCCCAGCCGGAGTAACCGGATGTCCCACTCCCTCCCCCGCCGCTAGTGCCGAACAGCAAAGAAAATACGAAAGCGAAAAGGGCGCAGAGACCGGCCCAAACCATAGAGGTCAGCATTAGCCAAGCCAATCCGCCGATAAGCCCACCAATGACCAAACCGCTGGGAAGCCGCCCCAGAAATTGGCGCAGCACGATATTGCCCAACATGAAAATAAATATCCCGGCCGCAAACAACGTTTGCAGGCTGCTCATATTGGAACCGGATGAACGGGTTGTGGAATGCTGCACTGGAGCAGGTAACTCTTCGCCTTCGGCCACTTTGATGATCGCCGTCACCCCAGCATCGATGCCGCTATAAAACTCGCCGCGCTTGAAATAGGGAGTGATGATCTCGGCCACGATACGCTTCGCTGTGGCATCGTTCAGCGCACCTTCCAACCCATAGCCGACTTCGATGCGCAGCTTACGGTCATCCTTGGCGATGAGCAGCAGTACGCCATCGTCCACGCCCTTGCGCCCCAGCTTCCATGCATCGGCCACGCGGATACCGAATTGCTCGATAGCTTCCGGCTGCGTGGTGGGCAACATCAGCACGGCAATCTGCGCACCTTTGCCTGATTCAAACGCAGCCAGACGTGTATCCAGCGCCTGAGTCTGTGCTGCGTCGAGCGTGGCAGTGAGATCGGTGACGCGCTGCTTGAGCGGCGGAACATCAACCTCTGCTTGCGCTGTGCCGCATAGCAGCAACGCAAGCAGAAAGATTCGCCACCACAGCGTTTTCATTTATTTTGCGGGCGCAGCCTTGGGTGCGGCAAAATCCACCGCCGGAGCCTTCGATACCGCCTTCTCGTCTTCCACCGTGAACGAAGGCTTGACCTGATAGCTGAACATCATCGCTGTCAGGTTGGTCGGGAAGGAACGCGCCAGCACGTTATAGGCCTGCACCGATTTTATGTAGCGATTGCGCGCCACGGTGATGCGGTTCTCCGTGCCTTCCAGTTGCGCTTGCAAGTCGCGGAAGATCGCATCCGATTTCAGTTGCGGGTAATTTTCGGTCACCATCATCAGCTTGTTCAACGCCGAGGTCAGTTGCCCCTGCACCGCCTGAAACTTGGCGAATGCCTGCGCGTCGTTGATCAGTGCGGGGGTCGCCTGAATGCTGCCCACCTTGGCGCGCGCTTCGGTCACGCCGATCAGAACATCCTTCTCCTGTGCGGCATAACCCTTGACCGTGTTCACCAGATTGGGGATCAAGTCGAAGCGGCGCTGGTACTGGTTCAGCACTTCCGCCCAGTCGGCCTTGACCTGCTCGTCGTTAGTTTGAAAATCGTTGTAGCCGCAACCGCTCAACAACACCGTTACCATTAGTATCCATAAAGCACGCATCGTCGAATCTCCTGTGTGAACTAAACCAAACGCGAAAACTATAGCATTAAACCGCTTGTCCGGCAGTATAGCCGGAAGCCCACGCCCATTGAAAATTGTAACCGCCCAGTTGCCCGGTGACATCCATCACTTCGCCGATAAAGAACAAACCCGGCACGTCGTTGACCTGCATGGTCTTGGATGAAAGCGCTTGGGTGTCCACGCCGCCGCAGGTGACTTCGGCTTTGCTGTACCCCAGCGTTCCGCTGGGGGTCATCTGCCAGTCGTGCAGTTGCGCGGCAAGCGCGCTCAGAGCTTTTTCGGAAAACTGATTGAGCGGCTTGTTCTCGGCAAACTTAGCACACCACACTTCGGCGAAACGCTTGGGCAGATATTGTGTGAGGAAATTATCCAGCATCATGCGACTACCGCGCTGCTCGATGAATAACTGCCGCATGTCGTGGTCGGGCAGCAAGTCGATATGCAGCGCTTGTCCCTGTTCCCAGTAGGATGAGATTTGCAAAATAGCCGGGCCGCTCAGACCGCGATGGGTAAACAACACGTTTTCGCGAAACTTCTGTTTGCCGCAACTCACCACCGCCTCAATGGAAATGCCCGCCAGTTCAGCATAAGCGCTCCACTCTTCGGGATGAAAGCTCAGCGGCACCAGACCAGCATGCAGTTTGGTCATGGGGATGCCGAACTGTTCGGCGACCTTGTAGCCGAAGGGCGTCGCGCCGATTTTGGGGATGGATAAGCCGCCGGTAGCGATCACCAAAGAGGCTGCGCGGAACTTGCCGCGACTGCTACTCACATAAAACGCGTCGCTGCGGCTGATCTCCTCGATGTCGCACGACAACAGCAACTTCACGCCCGCCGCATCGCATTCGTCTTTGAGCATTTTGATGATCGCCTCCGAGCCGTCATCGCAAAACAACTGCCCCAAAGTTTTTTCGCTATAGCTCAGCTTGTGCTTTTCCAGTAAGGCGATGAAGTGTTGCGGGGTGTAGCGAGCCAGCGCGGAACGGCAGAAATGCGGGTTTTGCGACAGATAGTTTTCCGGTTTGGCATTGAGATTGGTGAAATTGCAACGCCCGCCGCCGGAGATGCGGATCTTCTCCGCCAGCTTGTGCGCGTGATCCAGTACTACGACCGTGCGCCCGCGTTGCGCGGCGGTGGCGGCGCACATCAACCCCGCCGCACCGGCACCTATGATCAAGACATCAACGGATGAGAGCGCCGAATCTACCTTCACGCCGCCGTTTCCAATTGCTTCCACACACAGGCACCCTTGCTGGCTTTGTCGATGTCGGCCAGTTGCGTCGCATGCAAAGCCAATTCCTCATCGCTGGCGGGCAACACGCGCACGCTCATGCGCACCACTTCGCCGCTGGCCGAAAGTGTATCCATCTCGGCTTCTTGTGAATCGTCCCCCAGCAGACTTTCCTGCCCGCGCGTCATGGCCAGATAGACCTCGGCGAGCAATTCAGTATCGAGCAAGGCACCGTGCAAGGTGCGGTGCGAGTTGTCGATGAAATAGCGGTCGCACAGCGCATTCAGATTGTTTTTCTTGCCGGGGTGCAACTCTTTCGCCACCTTGAGCGTGTCGATCACGGGATTTCCCAAGCGCGGCAAATCGAGCTTTGCCAGCTCCGCATTCAAAAAACCCATGTCGAACGGTGCGTTATGGATGATGAGCTCCGCATCGCCGATGAACTCCAGCAAGGCGGGGGCGATCTCGGCAAACTTGGGTTCGTCCTGCAAACGGTCGAGAGTCAAGCCGTGCACCGCCGCCGCGCCTTCGTCGATGTCGCGTTCGGGATTGAGGTAACGGTGAAAGCTTCGCTCGGAAACTTTGCGCCCGTGCAATTCGATGGCCGCCACTTCGATGATGCGGTGGCCCTGTTTGGGATCCAGTCCGGTGGTTTCGGTATCCAGTACGATCTGTCTCATTTTATTTTTCCGTTCAATATCTCTTCAACACCGCGATTCGCCAATACATCGGCGCGTTCGTTTTCGGGGTGTCCGGCATGGCCTTTGACCCATACCCATTCGATTTTATGGCGGCCAGCTGCCTCATCCAGTCTACGCCACAGGTCTTCGTTTTTTACCGGCTGCTTGGCTGAAGTCTTCCAGCCGCGCTGCTTCCAGCCATGCACCCATTCGCTGATGCCTTGTTGCACGTACTTGGAGTCGGTATGCAGACGTATATGGCAGGGGCGGCTCAGCACTTCCAGCGCGGCAATCGCCCCCATTAGCTCCATGCGGTTGTTGGTGGTATGCGCCTCACCGCCGTGCATCTCGCGCTCTTTGCCCTTGGTGCGCAACAGTGCGCCCCACCCGCCCACACCGGGATTTCCCTTGCAGGCACCATCGGTAAAAATATCAACAATCTCGTTTGTCATCGGTAGCTCTTTGCGATACTTCTCTGTTCAATTTGGGTGCAGCCGGTATCAGTTTGCCGACTAGCCCCTTATTCCATTGCGGCTTGATAAGACGCATTCCCGGCACACGTTTCACCGCGTGCAGGTAATACACGCCACCGCATACCGCCCACCAGCGGTCACCGGCGGGCTCCATAAAATGACAGCGTTGCAGCCATTCGGGGCTGATCATCGGCGGCGCGTAGCAGGCAAAGCGCCCGCCGACTATCTCGAATCCCAGCAAGGCCAGCCAGTCTTTTAAACGCGACAACGCGATGAACTCGCCGCACCACGGATAACCTACTTTAGACCCCATTGCGCGGCGCAATCCCCACAGGCTGCGCGGATTAAAAGCACTGATGATGAGATTACCTTCCGGGCGCAACACGCGCTCGATCTCGCGCAATATCTGGTGCGGGTGCTTATGGAATTCCAACACATGCGGTAGCAGCGCCAAATCCACGCTGCCCGATTCGAACGGCAGCTCTTCCTGCTCCACCAGCACATGCGCACCCGCCTCGCTCGCCGCAGTGAAACGCAAAGGCATACGGCTGGCGCGCAGAAACTCATGTTGCGGCAACCCCAATTGCAGCGCGTTAAAGCCGAAAATATCCGCTACACTACGGTCGAAATATTCGTGCTCGCGCGCCAGCAGATATTTACCTTGCGGAGTGGTGAGCCATTCGGCAAGCGAGTTAGCTGTTGGCATACGGTGTTGTCCGATTCACTTTAATAAAATCCATCATGCTTGAGATCGTCCCCATTCCGGCCTTAACCGGCACCTATGACAATTACATCTGGATATTGCACGACGGTATAAGTGCCATCGTCGTCGATCCGGGTGACGCGATGCCTGTGCTGGCCTATCTGCAAGCACACCAGCTCAAACTCAGCGCCATCCTCATCACCCACCGCCATAACGACCACATCGGCGGCATCCCGAAATTGCTCGAAGTATATAACACCCGCGTGTACGGGCCACGCTCAGAAATGATTCCCACCATCACCCATCACATCGGCGAGGGCGACAGCATTGAAATCGAAGAATTGGGGCTGCGCTTCGACATTCTCCACCTCCCCGGCCACCTGCCCGAACACATCGTCTACGTGGGCAACGGCATGCTTTTTTGCGGAGATATCCTGTTCGGCTGCGGATGTGGCAAAATGTTCGTCGGTACGCCGCAAGAATTTCACCACTCCCTGCAACGCTTGGCCACCCTGCCCGAAGACACTAAAGTCTATTGCGCCCACGAATACACCGAATCCAACATCCGCTTTGCCCTGTTGTGCGAGCCGAACAACGTGGCCCTGCAACAACGTCAACGCGACACCCGCGCCCTGCGCCAGCAAGACCAATCCACCCTGCCGTCCACCATCGCCCTCGAAAAAGCCACCAATCCCTTTATGCGCTGCGATCAACCCGAGATCGCCACCAACGTCATGCGCCACTTCGAGATGGACACGCCCCCGGCGGATGAAGCCGCCGTCTTCGCCGCACTCAGAGCATGGCGCGACCATTTTTGAAGCCTTGTTTCGGTTGCAGTAAACCCCTTTCTGGTTTATTCTGCGCGCCCTTCGGAGGGGTGGATGAGCGGTTTAAGTCGCACGCCTGGAAAGCGTGTTTAGGTTTATAGCCTAACGGGGGTTCGAATCCCCCCCCCTCCGCCAGTATCAAAAAAGCCCGTGAGTTTCACGGGCTTTTTCTCTTTAGCTCCATAGCAGGTAATGCGCTGAAGCAAGTTTCTCGCGATCCCTGAATTACAATCTCAACCTGCTACAGACAAACGCCCTCAATAATTGAATTGGATTTCACGTGAATGAAATTACGGAACTCACTGAATCGTTGATTAAATTCCGCGACGAGCGCGATTGGGCGCAATTCCATAATCCCAAAGACCTCGCGCTGGCGCTGAATATCGAAGCGGGAGAATTGCTCGAAACTTTTCTGTGGAAATCTTCCGAGCAGGCGGACATCGTTCAGGTGAAGGAAGAGCTGGCGGATGTTTTTGCGTTCGCTTTTTTGCTGGCCGAGCAATACGGTTTTGATGTTAAGCAGATCGTGTTGGAGAAGATCGAGAAAAACGCGCTTAAATATCCGGTGGAAAAGTCCAAGGGTGTGGCAAAGAAATATACGGAGCTTTAGTCGTAGTCTGGACGTGGCAAAATTTCACATGAGGCTGGCAATTTTTGTAGGAGCCAGCTTGACTAACGAGCCCTTAGAGCGCCACCTCAAACCGTGTGCCGACCACTAATGCATCCCCCACGGCAGCATCCATATTGGGATTGGTGATGCGTTGCAGCATCGGCTGCACGGCCAACCACGGTTGCCCACACCAAACGACAGGAGACTTCATGCCCCTCAGCTGATCTGGCAATTGTCTCGATGGAATAAGTCACATGATCGGCATCAAGGCCGGCAAAAATCTGTTCCCCATGCTTTGGATTAACGCCGTAATAGCGCTTGCGTAGAGCCGCCAAATAAGTCTGGCGTTCGACAACAAAAGCATGAGCCTCGTAACGACGATTAAATGTCGTCAGCGCGAGTCGATTTCTCTCTCCATCTTCATGAGCAAGTTCTCCTGCAATAAACGGCGAATCGTTTTCCCTGACCATCTGGTGAACATGGCTGGCACAACCGGTCAAGAGCAAAATTGCCAGCATACCCAAGTAAAAAATTTTCATTGCATTTCCTTTCATTATTCAAAATTCGTAATGCAGCGGGGCGGTGTCGAGCGCGCGCCAGATGGCACCGAACCGCGAAATAACCAATGGCTAGGTGGTTTCATCAGCTTGGGTGGGCATGCCCTGTGTGCCCACCGTTCCGTGAACCGGATCAGCGAATGCGCAATATATGACTACCTGATGTTAAGTACACTGATTTATCTCTATGGTGACATGCACGATTTCTTCGTGTATCCGCAAGGCGGCCTTAATACGTTCAGGCGTAAGATATGGATCGTGAGTAACAACAACCAGCGCGGCGGAATACGCGCTCTTCCCAACCCTCCACACATGCAGATCAGCCAAACTGGAGCCGCCTTCAGAAAAATTTGTTTCGATTACCTCGCGTATTTCGTCAACCACGCCATGATCCATTTCCCGATCCAGTAGAACTTTCCCCGTTTCAATAGTCAGGCCGCGCGCCCAAACTACGATGAGTCCAGCGCCTACGACTCCCATAACTGGATCAAGCCACGCCCAGCCATACAGCCAGCCTCCGGCAAGTGCGACTATTGCCAATACGGAGGTGGCTGCGTCAGCCATGACGTGAAGATAGGCGGACTTCAAATTCAAGTCGTGGTGATGGTCGTCATGACCGTCATGGTGATGGTGGTGTTCATGGTGATGATGCGCGCGACCCAGAATGTAGGCGCACACAAGGTTAACTGCTAGACCGATACCGGCGACAAGCATTGCTTCCAGGTAGTGAATTGGCTGCGGCGACAGCAGGCGATCAACGGAACTCACAACCATAATGACGGCAACGCATAACAACAGAATAGCGCTGGTATAACCGGCTAAAATTTCGATTTTCCATGTACCAAAAGCAAAACGGGGATCGCGGGCATAGTGTCTTGCCGCCGCATATGCGAAGGCACTTAAGCCAAGCGCCAAGGCATGTGAACTCATATGCCAGCCATCTGCCAGCAGTGCCATTGAGTTGTACCACCAGCCACCTGCAATCTCGATCACCATCATGATGAGAGTGATCCACATCACAGCTTTGGCACCACGCTCTGCCAATTGGCTACCGGAATCAAAAACATGCTCGTGCTGCCATCTGGATATGTCATGGGTGTGCATAAACTGATAACTCCTAGGGTTAATCTACGTTAAAACTATTGCCGAATGCTGCTGCTTCGCCTTGGAGGCTAACTTAGGCTGCGCAAGGGGGGGACGTCCTTTTTGCCCACCATTCTTCCGCGCGGGCAGATGAAACCTGCCCCCCCTACGCATCTGTCAGCAGTTTCATCAGTAGTGATTGGCGTGTTGTTCATCCGCATCATTCTCTAACGGCCATAGTTGATGGGCATCCAGCAGCAGACGATAGCGCGCTTCGTTGGCATCGAGTTGCGCGAGGTTTTCCGCTAGCGAGGACTCCAAAGCAAAACGACGTGCGTTAAGGTTGTCCGACAGACTACTTTCGCCCAAGCTATAAGCCTTGGCTAACAGTTCGGCATTGCTGCGTATCGCCTGTGCTGCCTCATGCGCCTGTTGCCAAGTGACAAAGCTGCTCATCGCTTGAGTATGCGCGGCATAGATGTCGCCTTCCAGACGGTGTTTAACAAAGACTTCCTGATCGGCTGCAATAGAGGCCTGTTGCGCTGCCACCTCTGCCGTTGCACTGCGTTGACCGAATGAGAGCGGTACGCTGACATACACGCCAGCCGCTTTTTCATTGCCACCCTGTTCGTTCGAGTAGCGCAGGCCGACAGTAGGATCCGGCAATTGCTCCGCGCGACTGCGCTGTGCCAGTAGTTGCTGTACCCGACTTTGTTTTTGGATCATGCCGAGTTCGTGGTTGTCTTCGAGTATGCGTAACTTCCAGAAGGCAAAATCATGCTCGATGGCTTGGGGTATAGCGGGCGACAATTTTTCCGGTAACCGGATGGCGGGAAACTGGCGCAACAAATCATTTCCCGCAAGTTGCGCACGCAATTGGGCTTGAAGCCATGACACGCCGGCTTGTGCAGCGGCGGCCTGTGCCTGATTCAATTCCAGTTTTGGCGCATCACCTGCCTTGACGCGCTTCTCGGTCATTTGCGTTTGTTGCTTGAAGATATCTACCTGCTGTTGCCACAGCGCGACCTGAACTTGCTCGCGTTGCCATGCGAACCACAGCCGCAACAGGCTGCGTCCGGCTTCGTGGCGCGCATCACCGAGCGCATATTCGGCGCGTGCGACACTGGCCGCGCCGATCTCTTCATCAATGCCCACTTTGTTGAACAGGCGCAGCGGGCGTTCCAGTGCGACATCCCATTCCTTGAGATTTTGTCCGGTACTGACAATGTTGCGTGTCCCCGTGCCAGCGCGAAGGTTAAACTCATAATGTCCGCTGTTCCACTTGCGCTGGTTGGCGTGTTCCATTCTTAGTTCATTGCCGGCATTCAACACCAGCAGGTGTTGGCTCAGCGCGCTTTCCACTTGTGCGGGGAGCGGCAGATCGGGACGGTTAATTTCTTCGGCACAGGCAATGCCGCTCAATAAAGCGAGCAACAAAGCAGATTGACCGTACAGTAGTTTGTATTTCATGCAAACCTCCCGGAATCGATGACTGGCGATACCCAATAACGCAGGCCTACACCGGAAAATTGCTGTTGAATGATTTTGAGCAGCACTTCTTTGTCTGCTTCAGAGAGCAACACCTGTATCTGTGTGGCTAGCATCCGGCCAAGCACTTGTTCGGTTTGGCTCAAGTGCCCGGAGGCCAACCCATGCGCAGCTGTCGGAGTGCTGGTAAAAACCTCCACATTGGGTGACATGAGCAGCAGGTCGAGCAATTTTTCTTCGACCGCCAGTGGACACAATAGATTTAAGCAAAATTCAGACATGGGAGTCCTTTCGTGTAACGCTAAACTCGCGTAGCGATTCAATTTCCCCTTCGCCCGTCTGAGGGAGAGGGATGTGGTGGGTTTCGTTGTCATGAGCAACATCATTGCCATGCTCGCTTGGAAAAGCGAAGCGCAAATACAAGATCGGTATCAGGATCAGCGTCAGTGCCGTGGCGGTAATGAGGCCGCCGATCACGACAATGGCGAGCGGGCGCTGAATCTCCGAGCCCGGCCCTGTCGCGAACAGCAGCGGGATCAAGCCGAATGCGGTGATCGAGGCGGTCATCAGCACCGGCCGCAAGCGACGCTTTGCACCCTGCACGACGACTTCGCTCAATTTCATCCCTTCGCTATGAAGCTGGTTGAAATAGCTGACCAACACGACACCGTTCAGAACCGTAATGCCGAGCAGAGCAATAAAGCCGACGGATGCAGGCAGCGACAGGTATTCTCCCGTCACCCATAAAGCGACGATGCCGCCGACCAGAGCGAATGGGATGTTGCTCAGAATGAGCAAAGCCTGGCGAACCGAACGGAAGGTTGAAAACAGCAGCAAAAATATCAGCCCGAGCGCGACCGGGACGACTACGGTCAACCGGGCAGCCGCACGTTGCTGGTTCTCGAACTGTCCGCCCCAGGTGATGCGGTAGCCTGTCGGCATCGAGAGCTTCTGAGTGACGAGCGCCTTTGCTTCTTCGACGAAACCGACCAGATCCCGGCCACCTACATTGGCAATGACCACGCTATAACGGCTGCCCATTTCACGATCTATCTTGACCGGACCTTCGGCGCGTTCCAGCTTGGCGACGCTGGCCAATGGGACGGTATTGCCATCCTTGGTGGTAATGCGCATCGCCCCGAAATCGGCCGGCGACACACGTATACTTTCCTCGCCACGCAGCACAATCGGCGTGCGGCGATTGCCCTCGATGACAATCCCGGCGTTCTGCCCCACGATTTGAGTGCGTAGCGCATCCTGAATCTCTGCCACACTCAAACCGAGCCGACCGGCCTGCAAACGATCCACCCGCACACGCAAGTACTGCACACCATCGTTCTGCACCGTGTATACGTCTTGATTGCCGGGAACTGTCTTGAGCAGCGCTTCAACCTGTTTCGCGTATTCGTTCAGCTTGTCGAGGTCGGGGCCGAAAATCTTGACCGCAAGGTCGCCACGCACACCGACAATCATTTCCGATACGCGCATTTCGATCGGTTGCGTGAAGCTGTACTTGATGCCGGGCATGGGATCGAGCACCTTGCGCACTTCGTCCATCAGAGCTTCCTTGCTCTTCATGCGCCACTCGCCTTTCGGCTTCATCAACAAATACGTGTCGGACTGGTTGAGCCCCATCGGGTCAAGCCCGATTTCGTCTGAGCCTGCGCGCGCCACGATGCCGCTGATCTCCGGTATTGCCTGCATGATGGCGCGATGAATTTTCAGATCAAGTGCGGCGCTTTGTTCGAGGCTGATCGAAGGTAGCTTCTCGATGCCGACAATCAGATCACCCTCGTCCATTGTCGGCATGAACGTCTTGCCGACCTGAGTATAAATTACACCGGCCGCCACCAGCATTGCCACGGCAACGACCACGACGATGCGCTGCCTGCGCATACCCCAGGCGAGAATGGGCTCATACAGCGCAAGCAGTTTGCGCGGCAGCCACGGGTCTTCGTGCTTTACTTCTCGCAACAGGTAAGATGCCAGCATCGGTATGACCGTCAACGACAACACCAGCGAACCGGCAAGGGCGAAGACGATGGTCATGGCCACCGGCACGAAGAACTTGCCTTCGATATCCTGCAAGGTCAGCAGCGGCAGGAACACCGTAATGATGATCAAAACTCCGGCTGTGACCGGAACCGCCACCTCGCGCACCGCGCGGTAAATTGTATGCAGGCGCGGCAGTTTTCCAGCGGTGGGGTCGGTCGCAAGACGCTCCACGATGTTTTCCACCACTACCACGGCGGCATCGACCAGCATGCCGATTGCAATCGCTAACCCGCCGAGGCTCATCAAGTTCGCCGACATGCCGAAGATGCGCATCAGGATGAACGTAATCAGTGCCGCCAGCGGAAGCACTAGGGCCACCGTCAAAGCCGCGCGAATATTTCCCAGAAATAGCCCGAGCAACACGATAACCAGCACAGTCGCCTCGATCAGCGCCGAGGAAATTGCGCCCACCGCCTTCGAGACCAGCGAAGCGCGGTTGTAGAACGTATTGATCTGAACGCCCGGCGGCAAAGTCGGTTTCAGCTCTTCCAGTTTCTTGCTTACGCCCTCGACCACTTTTTGTGCATTAGCACCGGCCAGTCCAAGCACTAAACCTTGCACCGCTTCTCCACGTCCACTCTGCGTGACCACACCGTAGCGGGTAACCGTGCCGATCTTGACCTCGGCCAAGTCACCCACACGAACGGGCGCCCCGTCTTTCATGGTCACCACCACCGAGCGCAGATCATCTAGGCTCGTAATACTACCCTCGCTGCGAACGAGCAGCACTTCGTCGCCTTCGTTGAGCTTTCCTGCGCCGTCGTTGCGATTGTTAGTTTCGATCACTCCCTTAAGTTGCGCCATCGTCACGCCGCTCGCCGCCATCTTTACCTGATCCGGTACGACTTCGAAAGCGCGGACGACACCACCCAAAGAATTGACATCGGCCACGCCCGGCACGGTTCGCAGTGCCGGGCGAATGACCCAATCGAGCACGCTGCGGCGTTCCGCCAAGGACAGTCCCTCGCCTTCGACGGTGAACATATACATTTCGCCCAAAGGTGTCGTGATCGGTGCCATGCCGCCCGAAATGTCAGCCGGCAAGCTTCCTGCGAGCCCGCCCAGCCGTTCGCTGACTTGTTGGCGCGCCCAATAGATATCGGTGCCATCCTCAAAGTCGATCGTGATATCCATCAAACCGTACTTTGTCATCGAGCGCAGAATTTTTGTTTTTGGGATACCGAGCATCTCGACTTCAATCGGTACCGCAATGCGGTTTTCGATTTCCTCCGGTGTCATGCCGGGGACTTTCATGATGATCTTGACCTGAGTGCTCGCCACGTCAGGAAATGCATCTATCGGCAAACCCTGATAGGCGTATCCGCCCGCGCCCGCGACGAGGAGCATCGCGAGCAGGACAAATAGTCGTTGCGCTAAGGAAAACTGAACAAGGCGGGCAAGCATTATTTACCTCCCTTTGTGTCGAGCCAAGCACCTTTGAGCGCCACCACGCCACTAACGGCGACTTGTTCGCTGGCCTTGAGCGGACCTTGCGCCCGCACCCGCTGCCCGGCTCTGGCCACAACCGTTACCGGCCTGGCTTCAAAGCCGTCCGCCGTGCGGATGAATACATAAGCCTGATTGCCATCGTGGACCACGGCGGACAATGGCAAGTCCCAATCACCAGCTGTAGCCACGACGGGCAACTCGATAGTCAAAAATTCGCCGGGGCGTACCTGTCCGGCCTTGCCCTCGATTGCCGCGCGCAGCACTACCGTCTGGCTACCAGACGAAACGCTAGTGCTAATGCTCAAAATACGCGCCACAATGTCGCGGCCTTGCACCTTTAGCTTGGTTCCGGGTTGCCAACTGGCACTCTCGGACACAGGGACTTGAATGTCGAGCCAAAGCGTATCGGTCTGTACCACATGCAATAACGGGCTGGCCGAATCCACACGCTGGCCAGCCTTGACATTAATCTCGGTCACAATCCCTGCTTGCGTCGATAGCAGCGTCAAGCTTTCCTGCGGATTGCCGGAAGCGGCAATCCCATCAATCGTTTCGTTAGGCATGCCCGTTAAACGCAATATCGCCTTGGCCTGTTTAAGCGCGGCTTCGCCTTCTTTCAACCCGGCTTGCGCCTCCTGTACGCGGCGTTGGGGGATGATGCCGTCATCGAACAGCTGTTGCTCGCGCTGCGCGGTTTGCCGCGCAAGCGTGACACGAGAGCTTGCCTGGAGTAACTGCAATTGAAATTGGCCGAATTCCGGGCTGGAGATGCGAACCAGCGGCGCGCCCTTACGCACCACTTGGTTTTGTTGAACCAACAGTTGAAATACCAAGCCGGTCACCGGTGAACTGATGACCTGCTCGGCGTTTGGCGGGACTACAACCTGAGCTGGAAAACTGGCGCGTACCGAATCTGTTTGACTCTGTAATGGCGCAGTCGTAATGCCCAATGCTTGTATCTGGCCGTCAGGAACGACGAATTTGGCGGGCTGAGCGGCTGCCTGAGCAGGTGATACGAAAGCGCAGAGCATGGCTAAAACGCATGCGGATATCTGAAAGCGTGGATTTTTTTTCTTCATAATTAACCTCAAGTAATATTTGACAACGCGGCAAACGTGGCAAGTTGCACCTGGACAAAGTAAGTTTCGGAGAAGACTAATGTCCGCGTAAGCGGGCGTTATACCGAAACTAAAAAGCTGAATTTCAAAGCGACGCGGACTAACCCATCATAGGGTCAGGCGCAGGGCGCTACTGGGAATTAGAACGACCCGCCGGATTAGGCGAGACGGTTCTAGGTGGGCGATCAAGACGTGCTTGCGGTGCTGAGACGAAAGTGCTTGCTGTACTTTCAATCAGGAATGTGCAATTTGCAGACGATGTCACGCCAATAGTGTCCGACAGGAGATAAGGAAAGCTTGGATATACATGGATGTGGTGGTCGGACATAGTCGCTTTACCTGTCCCATCAGCATCAACTAGCTTGCCGTTATTGTCACCGCCTTCGTGGCTGTGGTGCCCGAAATGTGCGGCAGCATGACCCGATGTGTCTTCAAACGTATCCCAAACGCTCACTGATGCAGCGTAGGCGGCGTTCAGTGAGAGCATGATGGAAAGAATAAAAGAGAGACAAGCGCGCATGATGTTGTGCAGTATAACTGCAAATGCAGCTACGCTGCAATTACGGCAAATCGCTCTGGACTTGCGCCAGCGTTTGCGGCTTTTCTATTTTTTGTTGCGCCCAGTCCGCCACTTCTCCTGCGCCCCATGAAACCAGATAAGCAAGGAGAAATGCCAATATGCTGCGTGTCATGCCCTTGGGCATTTCTTGCTTATCCAAATAGCGGCGAATGTACCAAGCCGCGACGAAAAAAACGAGGGTGGAAACGATCAGGTTCCACATGGAGGGCAGGGCGAACATGATTGGGGAGTCCGCGTTGCGGGTTAGATTAGAACGAGGCACCCAATACGGCTACGCAAAAAGTCATGGTGCCGATCAAAAGATTCGAGGCCACGAGCTTGCGTATCGTTGCTAATATCGCTCCGGCCTTGGGCCAATCCTTGGCGGCGACTGCAAGGTGGAAACGTACATATTGGACGAAAAATACGTATACAAAAACCAACAGCATTACGATACCCAGCAGCAGCATGAGGTGGACGTAATGCGGCACGAAGCGCACGCCACCGTATTGGTAGATCATGTACAGGCCGCTGACAAGCGTTAGGAATGCGGCTATCCATACCCAGTTAAAGAATCGGCAGAATACTTTGTCCCACAGTTGCAGGCGTTCCGGCGCTTGCAACACTTCCGCAGCACTCGGGCGCAACACCGTGTAGGCGAAGAACATGCCGCCTATCCACACCACGACAGATAGCAGATGTATGAGTTTGAAAATTGCCATACTATTTTCCTCCTTGTAGAAGTTTGCGCACCGGAGCAAAACTTCTGCGGTGTTCATTCGAGACGCCATGTTGGATCAACGCCGCAATGTGAGCGGCGGTCGGATAACCTTTGTGGGCGGCAAAGCCGTATTGGGGTAAGCGTTCATGCATCTCCAGCATGGCCGCGTCGCGCGCGGTCTTGGCCAAGATGGATGCGGCGGAGATTTCCTCCACGCTGCTATCGCCCTTGACGATGGCGTGGCTGGGCAGGCCGGTATCGGGGCAATACAATCCATCCACCAACACCTCATGCGGTTGCAACGACAGGGCTTTGACTGCGCGACGCATCGCCAACAAACTGGCGCGCAGGATATTGATCTCGTCGATTTCTTCTACGGAGGCGGTGGCAATGGCCCACGCGGTAGCATGCTGGCGAATCTCAATGGCGAGTTGATCGCGCTTTTTTTCGCTGAGTTTTTTTGAATCGCCCAAGCCGGCAATGGGATGATCTGGATTAAGGATCACTGCGGCTGCATATACCGGCCCGGCCAAGGGGCCGCGCCCCGCTTCATCCACTCCGCAGATCAGGCGTATAGGCTGCATTTAGGCGGGGGCGGTGAGGTCGGTCAGATACGGCAAGATGGTTTGTGCGGCTTTTTGTGCGGTGTCTTGCTTGAGCTGGGTATGCATGTGGGAAAACAGAATCTCCAGCTCTGCAACGGCATCTTTATCCTCCACCAGATTCAACAAAGCCTGCGCGAGGTTTTCCGGTGTCGCATCGTCTTGCAGAATCTCAGGAACCACGAATTTGCCCGCCAACACATTGGGCAACCCAACGTAGGGGAGATATTTTTTGCGCTTGCCCAGCCAATAAGCAAGAGGCTGCATCTTATAAGTAATGACCATGGGACGCTTGAGCAGCGCGGCTTCCAGCGTGGCGGTACCCGAAGCGACCAGTACGCCGTCTGCGGCGATCATGGCATCGTGCGCATGTCCGAACAGCATGGTGATCGGCAATTCTTGGGCTTCCAGCTTCCACAACATATCTTCGAAAATGGTGCGCGTTTCGCGGCTGGCCAGCGGCACCAAAAACTGCGCTGAGGGGATTTTCTGCAAAATCAATTTTGCCGTACCTATATAGGTCTCGGCCAATTGGCGCACTTCACCTTGTCGGCTGCCGGGTAGCAAAGCAAACACCTTGGCCTTGAGGGGGATGCGCATCTGTTCGCGCATCAGGTCGCGCTTGGGCAACTCCGGCAGCATGTCTGCCAGCGGATGACCGACGTAAGTGACGGGCACGCCAGCTTGCTCGTAGATAGGCGCCTCAAAGGGAAACAGGGTCAGGATATGCGAGACCGCTTTCTTGATCTTGTGAATGCGTTCGCCGCGCCACGCCCAGATAGACGGGCTGACGTAATGCACGGTGGGAATGCCGCGTTGCTTCAAAGCCAATTCCAGATCCAAATTAAAATCCGGCGCATCGATGCCGATGAAAAGATCGGGCGGGTTGGCGATAAGCGATGCGCGCAATTTGTTGCGAATGCCTACGATCTCACGATAATGCTTTAACGCGTCGATATAACCGAACACCGCGAGCTTTTCCATCGGGAACATAATCTCCATCCCGGCGGCTTGCATCTTGGGGCCGCCGATACCGATGAAACGCACAGCGGGTAGTGCTCGTTTGATGGCTTCGATCAAGTGGCTGCCGAGCAAGTCACCCGAGGCTTCGCCCGCCACGAGGGCGATAGTTTTTACTGTCTGGTTCATGGGTAGTTAGCGGACGATGCCGCGACTGGCACTGTTCAGAAATGCCATCATTTTGTCTATATCTGCATCGGCATCGGGAACTTGTCCGCGCAGGCCTTCAATTTCTTTTTTGGCAGTTTCAAAGCTGCTGCCCGTTCGATACAAAGTGCGGTAAAGCTGTTTGAGCATATCCACGCGCGGAGCGGAATACCCGGCACGACGCGGGCCTTCCTGATGCGGGCCTTTGGCTTCAGCCGGATTGCCCACGGCCATCACGAACGGCGGCAGATCCTGGGTCAGGCGGGTCTGGAATCCGACCATGGCATAGTCGCCGATGCGCACAAACTGGTGCACCCCGCTTATGCCGCCGATCAGAATATGATTTCCGACTTCCACATGCCCCGCAAATTGCACCGAGTTGGCGATGACATTATGGTCGCCGATATGGCAATCATGCGCCACATGCACGTAAGCCATGATCCAGTTATCGTTGCCGATAGAGGTGATGCCGCCGCCCTGCACGGTCCCCAGATTGAAGGTGCAACTCTCGCGGATAGTATTGTTGTCGCCGATGATCAGCTGTGTCGGCTCGCCCTTGTACTTCTTGTCCTGCGGAACTTCACCGATAGAACTGAACTGGAAGATGCTGTTGCCTTTACCGATGGTAGTGTGCCCGTCAATGATGACATGCGGGCCGACCACGCTTCCCGCGCCGATCTCTACATGTTCGCCGATGATGGAATACGGGCCAACCTGAACATCGTCGGCCAGCTTGGCGTTAGGATGAATGATCGCGGTCGGATGACGCATCATTTGTCCCGCATCGTGCACATGATCTCGGCTTCTGCCGCCACCCGCTCGTCCACTTTGGCGACCGCGCTGAATTTCCACAGACCGCGCTTGTTAAACAGCGGCTTAACCGTAATGATCAACTGGTCTCCCGGCACGACCGGGCGCTTGAAGCGCGCGTTGTCGATACCAACGAAATAATACACTTTGCTATCGTCCGCCTTGCCCGCCCCGCCGGTGAACGAGAGTATAGCGGCGGCCTGCGCCATCGCCTCGATGACCAGCACGCCGGGCATCACCGGATGATGCGGGTAGTGGCCGGGAAAAAAAGGCTCGTTGATGGTCACATTTTTCAGCGCAACGATCTCTTGTCCCGGCTCGATAGACAATACGCGATCTATTAGCAGAAATGGATAACGGTGCGGCAGGTGTTTCAAAATCTCGTTGATGTCCATCTGGATGCTCATCAATCTCTCCCCTTAATTAATTCTATTTCTTTTTCCAATAGTTTGATGCGCGTGGCCATCTCGTCGAGATGGCGCAGGTGTGCCGCATTCTTGAGCCAGCTGTCTTTTTCGCTGAACGGATATATGCCGCTGTAAACGCCTTTTTCGCGTATCGACTTGCTGATCAGGGTGAACGAAGATATCTCCACTCCATCTGCAATGCTCAAGTGCCCCAAGATACCGGCACTGCCACCGATACGGCAATAGCGCCCGATGGTGGCGCTGCCCGCGATGCCGACGCATCCGGCGATCGCAGTATGCGCACCAATACGCACGTTGTGCGCGATCTGTATCTGGTTATCCAACTTCACGCCGTCCTCGATCACAGTGTCGTCCAGAGCACCGCGATCAATAGTGGTGTTTGCGCCGATCTCAACATCGTTGCCGATGAGCGCACGACCGATCTGAGGAATTTTCAGCCAGGCTCCTGCCTCCATGGCGATACCGAAACCATCTGCGCCGACGACCGCACCCGAATGGGCAATGACGTTATTGCCCAGCACACAATCGTGATACACCACCACGCGCGGATACAAACGGGTGTTCTCGCCCAGCACCGCATTCGCGCCGATGCTGCAACCGGACATGATGACGCAACCCTCGCCTATGCTTACCCCCTCGCCTATCGTCACATGCGCGGCGATGTGCGCACTGGGCGCGATTTTCGCGCCTGCGCCGATCACCGCGCTGGGATGGATGCCTGCCGCAAAAACGGCAAGCGGATTGAGCAAAGCGGAAAGTTTGGCAAAGTAAGAATAGGGATTGTCGCAAACGATGCGGGGAAGTTTTGTCGCTGCGACATCTGGCTCTGCCACGATCACCGCAGCGGCGTTGGTAGATTCAAGCTGCTTGCGGTATTTTGAGTTGGTCAAAAATGCAATCTGAAGCGGCCCGGCGCTATCTAGTGTGGCGACCTGATTCACTTCGGTACCGGCATCACCTTCAACGCGCCCGCCGAAACGGGCCACGATGTCTGCCAAACGATAAGCTATGCGATCCATTGAAATACTGATAATTATTTATTGGCTTTTTCGTCGGACAAGTACTGCAACACTTTATCGGTGATATCGATCTGCGGGTTGCGATACACCGCCTCCTGCAAAATCAGATCGTACTTCTCCGTTTCGGCAATCGCCTGTATCGCCTTATCCGCGCGCGCCAACACCTGCGCCAGTTCTTCGTTCTTGCGCAAATTCAGGTCTTCGCGGAACTCGCGTTGCAAGCGCTGCAAATTGACGTTCAGATTCGCCAACTCGCGCTCTTTGCTGCGATGCTCCGCATCCGACTTGGCACCGTCTTTTTCCAAAGCGGCCTGAATTTCCTTGGCCTGCTTCATCATCTGCTTGATCTCTTGATCGCGCACGGCGAACTCTTTTTCGATTTTTTTTTCGGCTTTCACAGCCGGTGCCGATTCGCGTAGGATGCGCTCAGTATTGACCACACCGACCCGAAAATCAGCCGCATGGGCGGAAGCAACACATGCAGCGACCAGCATACTTATACCCAGTATCTTTTTCATCCCGCCTCCTCCTAACAACGTTCGCCCATACCACACTGCCTAGAACAGCGTGCCCAATGTAAATTGGAAGCGCTGAAGTTTATCCTGTAACTGCGGCCCGATGGGAACACCGTAACTCAACTTAAGCGGACCGACTGGCGAAAACCAGGTGATCGCCATTCCCGTAGAATAGCGCAAACCCTCCGAGGCCGGTACCTGTGTCGGATCACCATACACTGCTCCGCCATCTAAAAACATACTCAAGCGAACGGATTTTTCTTTGGCAAAGCCGGGCATAGGAAATAATAGTTCCGCATTGCCGATCACGCGCTTGTTTCCGCCCAATGAATAATTATTGCTGTCGCGCGGCCCCAAAGAACTGGGATCGTACCCTCTCACCGATCCGACGCCACCCGCATAAAAATTCTTGAAGAACGGCAAAATCTGGCCGCCATACCCATTGGCGATGCCCGCCTCGCCGTTCACCATGAAGGTGATGTCGCGGTTCACAGGAGTGAACCACTGATGCTGATAGGTCCACTTAGAATATAGCTGACTGGATGAGGGCAAGCTGATTTCGGTAAACGCTCTTTGCACCGTACCTTCAGTAGGGTAAATGGCACTGTCGCGATCATCACGACTCCAACCGATGGTAGCAATATAGTTATCCGTCGTTGAACCGAAGGTATTGATATAGTCAGTGAAACGGGCGGGACTTAATCTCGTCAAACCAATAGTCGTCTGTTCCGCAGCCAATCCGTAATGGATCATTTGATCTTCGCTCAGGGGAACGGCAAAACGCACCCCACCCCCGATATTTTGGGAAGTGTATTGGCTAACAGAAATCTGCGTTGCATTCGTCGTGCGCTTGTAGACATCGAATCCGCGACTGACACCATCGTCGGTGTAATACGGGTTGGTATATGAGACCGAATAGACTTCGTTGACCTTGCTGGTATTGACTTGAGTGGAAAGTGTATTCCCCGTACCGAACAGATTGCTTTGCGAGACCCCGGCAGTCAACACCAAGCCTTCGGTGCTGCTGATACCTGCACCGACGGAAAGATTGCCGGTCGATTTTTCTTCCACCGACACGTTCAGATCCATTTGATCTTTAGTGCCTTGCACAGGAACCGTTTCGATATTCACCGCGCCAAAGAAGCCTAAACGATCCACACGCTGTTTGGATTTCTTGATTTTCTCCGTGGCAAACCAACCGCTCTCCATTTGCCTGAATTCACGGCGAATGACTTCATCGCGAGTTTTTGTATTTCCAGACACGTTGATGCGGCGGATATATACCCGCTGAAACGGATCGACGATAAAAGTGAAACCGACCTGGTGTTTTTCCTTATCTATTTCCGGGGCTGCATTCACATTGGCGAAGGCATAGCCCTCGTCCCCGAAGCGCTCGGTGATTTTTTGCGTCGAAGCAGTGATCGCTTTGCGCGAAAACACATCGCCCGGATTCAGCCCGATCAGCTTGCGGATATCCTCGTGGGAAAAGACCGTCTGCGGCCCCATGACTTGAACAGTAGAGATTTTATATTTCGGGCCTTCCGAAATATTCAGCGTGATGAAAATATCTTTTTTGTCCGGCGAAATGGCGACTTGCGTCGAGTCGATGGAAAACTCCATGTAACCCGAATCCAGATAAAAAGTACGAATCGTCTCAATATCTGCGGAAAGCTTTTGCTTGGAATACTGATCGTTCTTGCTGGCCCAGCTCCAAAAACCCGGCGTGGTGAGCTTTATCATATCGAGCAATTCTTCTTCGCTATAAGCCTGATTTCCAACGATATTGATTTGCCTGATCTTTGCAACCTCACCCTCAACCACATTAAAGCTTACCGCCACGCGATTGCGCTCCAGTTCCGTTAAGGTGGTTTTAACCGAGACACCGTACTTGCCGCGTGCGACGTATTGGCGCTTGAGTTCCTGTTCGGATTTCTCCAACGCGGATTTATCCAAAACGCGCCCTTCTGCCAAGCCGACCAGCTTTAGATTGTCGCGTAACTGATCCTTGGGGAAGTCCTTTACCCCGTTGATCTCTACGCTGGCGATAGACGGACGCTCGCGCACGGACACGATCAACACCCCCTGATCGGCCTTTAGGCTGACATCCTTGAAAAAGCCGGTAGCGAACAACGCGCGAATAGCGGCGGACGCTTGGTCGTCATTCAACGTATCGCCCACTTTGACAGGCAAATAACTAAACACGGTACCCGCTTCGGTACGCTGTATGCCCTCAACACGGATATCTTTGATGACGAAAGGTTCGATCGCCCAAACAGATGCGGCGTACAACAGCGGGATAAGCCCCGCCAGTTTCTTAAAATCCATTAGTTTTTCAACCTAAAATCAGACGACTGATGTCGTTGTATATCGCAAAAGCCATCATGGTAACCAACAACGCAATGCCCACTTTTTGCCCCGCTTCCCAAACCTTCTCGGACACCGGGCTACCCTTAATCAACTCGACCGTATAATACAACAAATGCCCCCCATCCAATAACGGGATGGGAAGTAAATTCAGCACGCCCAGGCTGATGCTAATCAGCGCCAAAAAGCCCAGATACGCGCCCAAACCGATTTGGGCGGATTGACCGGCATAATCGGCGATGGTAATGGGGCCGCTCAAGTTCTTCAGCGACACTTCTCCCGTCACCATCTTCCACATCATTTTCAAACTGACTACAGATGTTTCCCATGTTTTGCGCACCGCCTCGCCTAATGCGACCCTAGGCGGATAGTGCACTTCCGTCAGCATCGCTTCAAACGCTTTACGGTCGATGAGCGGCGCCGCTCCGATACGTCCGATCTGCTTGCCTCCCTCTGTCGCCGTATCCGGCGTGACGCTAAGTGTCAACAGGCTACCGGCGCGCTCGATGTCAATGTTCAGCACGCTACCCGGATGGCTGCGCACCGCCTCTACAAAAACAGCCCAGCGGGGAATCGCTTGTCCATTCACACGCAAGACTCTGTCTTGGGTCTGCAAACCGGCGCGCTGTGCGGCTCCGCCCTCGGTAAGCTTGTCGATGATGGGATAGATGGGCGGCTGATAGGGTTGCAAGCCGATCTTCTGAAGGAAATCGCCGTCCAGATCGCCGGGCGTCAATACACTCATATCCAGCATACGCAAAACAGAGCGGCCCTCGACCGTGCGCAACTCGATATCCGCTTGGCGCTTTTGCAATACCAGGTCGAGCAATATCCAGCGCACTTCCTGCCAGCTCGGGGTCGCTTGTCCGTTGATGCTGATGATCGTTTCCTGTGCCCGCAATTGCGCCGTTGCGGCCGGGGTTGCAGACGGCACCTCGCCCAGAATAGGCTTTATACCGGGCACTCCGTAGATGAATAAAGCCCAATACAACACGATCGCCAGCAGCAGATTGGCAATCGGCCCGGCAACCACGATCGCCATGCGCCGCAACACTGGCTGACGATTGAAGGCGCGCGCCAATTCGTGGGGAGGCACTTCGCCTTCACGCTCGTCCAACATTTTTACATAGCCGCCAAAGGGGATGACAGAGAGCGCCCATTCCGTTTCTCCGCCCGCAAAACGCTTGACGTAAATTGCCTTGCCGAAACCCAGAGAGAAACGCAGGACTTTGACATTGCAGAGTCGCGCAACCCAGTAATGCCCCAACTCGTGGAAGACCACCAGCACTGCGATGGCGACGATAAAAGCCAGCAACGTCATCAATGCAACATCCAGTCTTGCGCCGCACTACGTGCTTGCGCATCCGCCAGCAGCACATCGTCCAAGACGTTCACGGCAACATAGGGAAGTTTGTCCAACACATCCGCTATCAAACGCGGGATATCGAGAAAAGCGATACGTTTGTCGAGGAAGGCTTCCACTGCCACCTCATTGGCAGCATTCATCAGAGCAGGAGCTGTTCCCCCGGCGCGCAGGGCGCGATAGGCCAGTTCCAGACAGGGGAAACGCTCTAAATCCGGCGCCACAAAATCGAGCCGAGCGATCTTGAATAAGTCCAGCGCAGCCACGCCTGCATCGATGCGTTCAGGATAGGCAAGCCCATAAGCGATGGGCGTGCGCATGTCTGGATTGCCCAGTTGCGCCAGCACCGAACCGTCCACGTATTGCACCATGGAATGAATCACGCTTTGCGGGTGTATCACCACCTGGATGGCATCTGCCGACGCGTTGAACAACCAGTGCGCCTCGATAACCTCCAAGCCTTTGTTCATCATGGTGGCTGAATCGACCGAGATTTTGCGCCCCATACTCCAGTTCGGATGAGCGCAAGCCTGCTCCGGCGTGACCTGCTGCAAATCAGATAGAGGTGTGTTGCGGAACGGCCCGCCGGACGCGGTGAGCAAAATCTTGCTCACTCCGCTGGCATTCAAGTTGCCGGAATAGTTGTTTGGCAACGCTTGAAAAATGGCGTTATGCTCGCTGTCGATAGGCAATAGCAGCGAACCGCTTTGCCGCACCGCATCCATGAAGATGCGCCCCGCCATCACCAGTGTTTCCTTGTTTGCCAACAGAATGCGTTTGCCCGCACGCGCTGCGGCTAAAGTCGGGCGCAAACCCGCAGCCCCGACGATGGCAGCCATCACGGCATCCACCTCAGGGGATGAGGACACCTGCTCCAATGCCGCAACTCCGTATAGCACTTCCGTCTTCAGACCGGCTGTTGCAATCCGCTGAGCGAGACGCATGCCGGCTGGCTCATCCAGCATCACCGCAAAGCGCGGCTTGAAGCGGCAACATTGTTCGAACAGTAATTCGTCCTGCTGATAGGCCGTGAGCGCGAATATCTGATATTTATCGGGATGACGTGCGGCCACATCCAGCGTGCTCTTGCCGATGCTGCCCGTAGAACCAAGCACTGTGAGAGATTGCAGTTTATTCATGTGTAAATGCAGTCGTTAGTTGGTAGACGTTAGTCGTTAGTTGGGTCGCCGAGCCGTGGTTTGTTTTTAACTAACGACTTGCGACTAACGTCTAACGACTCATTTGCTCAAACACCAGCGCGATAGCGGCAAACGGCAGCGTAGAAGTCAGCGCATCGATGCGATCCAATAAGCCGCCGTGTCCGGGCAATAACGCACCGCTATCTTTAACACCTGCCTGACGCTTGACCGCCGACTCGAACAAATCGCCGATCACAGCCAGACCGACCCACCACCATGAAGCGATGATGATTCCCGGAAATACCGGATAGGCTTTGAACAGACCACTGCCCCACCCCACCGCCAATACATAAATCGAGACGACGAGCAAAGCGCCGAACACGCCTTCCCAAGTTTTGCCGGGACTGATAGCTGGTGCCAGTTTGTTTTTACCGAAGCACTTACCTGCGAAATAAGCCGCGATATCCGCGACCCATACGACCGACATCGCGCCCAACAATAACCACGGACTGACATTGCGCAGATCGATCATCGCCAAACCTGTCGGCAACAACACCGCCCAACCGACCAAGCCCATCACCCACGGATTTTTTGGCTTCCAACTAGCGATCATCCATGCGGGCACCACCAGCACCCACAATATGACCGCAACAAAATACCAAAACAAATGATGCGCCAGCACACGCTCTGCCGCAGCCCCCGCATCGAACCACAATATTCCAAGCATCAACAGCAATGTGGCCGCGCAATAGAAAGTCGCCACGCGTCCCGCCATGCTGGAGAGGCGCGCCCATTCCACCGCCCCCTGCCATATCATGAGTGCCACCAATAGGGCCCAGCCCAATGCGGGCAAGGAGAATACTGCTGCCAACAGCAAGACGAACAAAATAATCGCGGTGATGACGCGCTGCTTAAGCATCGGGTTTGCTTTCGGTCAGTTGTTCGCTGGTACGTCCGAAACGCCGCTCGCGATTTTGGTAGGACTGGATGGCGACATCCAAAGCTGCGCGGTCGAACGCCGGCCATAGCGTGTCAGTGAAATACAGCTCGGTGTAAGCCATTTGCCACAAAATAAAATTACTGATGCGTTGCTCGCCGCCGGTGCGAATGAATAGATCCGGCTCAGGCGCATAGTGCATGGATAAATATGGTTCCAGATCTTCTTCGCTGAAGTTGCCGGACATCTCGGGACGGGCTTTCCATAAGCCTTGAACGGCATTCATGATGTCCCAGCGTCCGCCGTAATTGGCCGCGATGGTCAGTGTCAGCCCGTCATTATTTGCGGTTAATAGTTCGGCATCCTCGATGTATTTCACGAGCAGTTCATCGAAGCGGCTACGGTCACCAATAATTTTTAGACGTACGTTGTTTTTGTGCAAGTTGACGGCTTCGCGCTCCAGCATCTTCATGAACAGCTGCATCAGGAAAGATACCTCGTCGGAGGGACGCCGCCAATTCTCGCTGCTGAAGGCGAATAAGGTCAGGTATTCCACCCCCAGCTGGCGGCAGGCTTTGACCATTTCGCGCACGGACTCGACGCCGCGTTGATGCCCTGCTACTCGGGGGAGCAGACGTTGCTTTGCCCAACGTCCATTGCCATCCATGATCATGGCAATATGACGGGGCACCGCTGAAGGCGCCGGAATCGTACGGGTAGAACTTTTGAATAGCGCCATTTCTAATCCCTTGGGAAATTAGGATTCAGGATTCAGGGAGAGCACCGAGGATTTTAATCCTGAATCCTTGCTCCCGTATCCCGATCAAACCGCCATCAGATCGGTTTCTTTGGCTTGCAATGCCCTGTCAATTTCAGTAACGAAACGGTCAGTGAATTTCTGCACTTCGTCTTGCGCGCGGCGTTCATCGTCCTCGCCAACTTCTTTATCTTTGAGCAGTTTTTTCAGATGCTCATTGGCATCGCGGCGTATATTGCGCACTGCCACTTTGGCGTTTTCAGCCTCGTTGCGCACGACCTTTATCAAATCGCGGCGACGCTCCTCTGTCAGCATGGGCATCGGCACACGGATCAAATCGCCATTAGTAGAAGGGTTCAAGCCCAGATCGGCATCGCGAATCGCTTTTTCTACCGGCGAGATCATGTTCTTTTCCCAAGGTTGCACGCCGATGGTGCGCGCATCGATCAGCGTCACGTTGGCGACCTGTGTAATCAAGGTCGGGCTACCGTAATAATCCACTGTCACATGATCCAAAATACCGACGTGCGCGCGTCCGGTGCGCACTTTGCCGAAATCCGCCTTGAGCGCTTCCAGCGACTTCGTCATTTTTTGTTCTACGTTCTTCTTGATATCAGCAATCATCTCTAATCCCTCATCAATCGCAATGCACTAATGTACCTTCATCCTGCCCTGTTACAACACGTCGCAAAGCGCCTTCCTTGAAGATACTAAATACAATGATGGGGAGCTTCTGATCACGACACAGCGTCAGCGCAGTCGCATCCATCACTTTCAAATCCTTGCTGATCGCCTCATCAAAACTCACCTTTTGATAGCGTGTCGCCTTCGGGTCTTTCTTCGGGTCGGCCGTATAAACGCCATCCACCTTGGTCGCCTTGATGACAACCTCGGCATCCATCTCCACGCCGCGCAAGGCGGCGGCAGTGTCGGTGGTAAAGAACGGGCTACCGATACCCGCCGCAAAAATAACGACCTTACCCTCTTCCAGATAGCGCAAAGCTTTGCCGCGTATGAACGGCTCGGCCACTTGCTCCAAGTTGAGCGCGGATTGCACGCGGCAAGGCACCCCGCCGCGCGCCATCGCATCCTGCAGCGCCATCGCATTCATCACTGTTGCCAGCATGCCCATGTAATCGGCCGTGGCTCTATCCATACCCGCAGCGGCCGGAGCCACTCCGCGGAAGATATTGCCGCCGCCAATCACGATCGCCACCTGCACGCCCAAGCCCACCACTTCGGCGATCTCGGCCACGATGCGTTCGATGACAGTACGGTTGATGCCGTAACTGTCATCGCCCATCAGGGCTTCGCCGGAGAGTTTGAGCAGAATGCGTTTGTAGGCAGGGGCGTTGGACATGGATATTTAGCCTTTCTTGATAGCTGCTACAGTAGCTGCGACTTCAGCCGCGTAATCTTCAACCTTTTTCTCGATACCTTCACCCACGACGAACATCTGGAATGCAGTCACCGTAGCGCCTTTGACCTTCAGGAACTGTTCGATAGTCTGCTTGCCATCTTCAGCCTTAACGAACACCTGACCCAACAAAGTAACGTCTTTGAGGAATTTTTGCACCGTACCTTCGGCAATCTTTTCCAGCATTGCTTCGGGCTTGCCGGCTTCCTTGGCCTTCTCGATGGCGATGCGGCGCTCGGTCGCGATTTCCTCAGGGTTCACACCGGAAGCATCGACAGACTTCGGCTTGCTGGCCGCGATGTGCATGCACAAATCGCGTCCCATGGAGTCGTCACCACCGGTATAGTTCAGCAACACGCCGATTTTGCTGCCGTGCAGGTAGCTGGACAGCTTGCCGGTAGTTGTCGCATAGCGCTCGAAACGACGAATCGACACGTTCTCGCCCAGCTTCATGACCAGCGCCTTGCGAGTTTCTTCTACAGTGCTCGAATCCATGGGCAATGCGAGCAATGCGTCGATGTCTGCCGGGTCGCTTTTCGCTACGATCTCTGCAACATTCTTTGCGAAAGCAACGAAGTCGTCGTTCTTGGCAACGAAGTCTGTCTCGCAGTTGATTTCCGCTACCGCGCCAGATTTGCCGTCGGGCGTGATAAATGCGCTGACCACACCTTCGGCCGTTACACGCGATGCCGCCTTGCTGGCTTTTGCGCCGCTCTTGATGCGCAGCAATTCTTCAGCCGCCTTAAAGTCGCCGTCGGTTTCTGTCAGCGCCTTTTTGCATTCCATCATGCCCAGACCAGTTGCCTGGCGTAGCTCCATAACCATCCCTGCGGTAATTGCCGCCATATTGCACTCCTAACAAATTACATTTATAAAAAAAGGGGCTTGCGCCCCTTCGTCTCGGAGAGACTGCTTACGCCGCACTCGCCTCGACTTGTTCCTTCAACTCTGTCAACGCAGCGGCACGACCTTCCAGAATCGCATCGGCCACACCGCGTGCGTACAAGCGGATCGCTTGGCTGGAGTCATCGTTGCCCGGGATCACGAAATCCACACCCAGAGGGCTGTGGTTGGTATCAACCACGCCGATCACCGGGATACCCAGCTTCTGCGCTTCAGTGATAGTGCCTTTTTGGTAGCCCACGTCGATCACGAAGATCGCCGATGGCAAACCTTGCAAATCTTTAATACCGCCCAAGCTGCGCTCCAGCTTTTCCAGTTCGCGGCGGAACATCAGACCTTCTTTCTTGGAAACCTTTTCGATGCTACCGTCGGCAACCATGGCTTCCAGTTCGCGCAGGCGCTTGATGGATAGCTGCACAGTCTTGAAATTGGTCAGCATGCCGCCCAACCAACGGTAATCCACATAAGGAGAACCTGCGCGCAACGCTTCTTCACGGATGATCTCGCGTGCCTGACGCTTGGTTGCAACGAATAAAATCGTACCCTTCTTGGCAGAAAGCTTGCTCACGTGCTTCAAAGCATCGTTGAACATAACAACTGTTTTTTCCAAGTTGATGATGTGAATCTTGTTGCGATGACCGAAGATGAACGGTGCCATCTTTGGGTTCCAAAAACGGGTCTGGTGTCCGAAATGGACGCCCGCTTCCAACATTTGACGCATAGTTACAGCCATGATTACTCCAATGTGTTAAGGGTTAAGTTCCACCACCCGTCAGCTTGACCCTTGCGGGCACCCCAACATGAACGGATGTGCGAATTATGCTTTTCCGGCAAGCTGCCGGACAAACAGGGCGCGGATTATATCCGAAACAACATGCCAACTCAACTCGCCGTATAAGACAGACGCACTCGCGCTGACGATAGGCATAAAAAAGCGGGGGATACCTCCCCGCTTTTTTTGCCGATGACGCTGGTTAGTTGTTTGCAGTTGCTTTCATTGAAAGGGAAGGATAACTCCCCAGCTCGGTCGACATCTTAAAGCTTGCCAAGGCGATGGCCTCGGCGGGATGAGTGTCCGCTTTCGCAATTTCGGCTCCCCCATGTGCAGCAACTGCCTGATTCGCACCATCTGCCGTCGCAACCGAACTTCCTCCCACCACCAGAAAGCTCAGGCTGAATACCAGCGAAGCGGCTAAAGCGACTTGGGACACCTTGCTGATGATGCTGGTTTTGCGCAACTTTAGCATCAGACGGCCTGTTTCATTTTCGGCGCTGATGCGATCAAATTCTTTTTTCTCGAACACGGTCAGCTGACGATCCATTTCCTCGCGAGCACGCATCGCACTGATCGTTAATTCTTGAGCAATCAGTTTCTCATTAGCCGCTTCTGTGGCATGCAACTCAGCCAATTCGCGCTGATGGGAAGCTTCGGCGGCTATGTGTTCCGCAGCGATGCGGGCCTCCATCTCTGCCATGGCACGATGCTCCAGTTCCAGACGCTCTTTCGCAGCTTCGCTGGCAAGCAGTTCTTCAGCCTGTTTTTGTTGCGCCAATTCAAGCAGGGCGGACTCATCACGCACGCGCTCTTCCGCCAATTTCTTGGTCTTCATTTCCACAGCGATACGTTGGCGTGCCAGCACAGATGCACGGGCATCCGCTTGCAGCGCTTCTTCCGCATTCTTTGCAGCGTTAGCTTCGGATTCGCAACGCACTCTGGACATATTCAGGGCGCGCATCTCCAAATCTTCTCTCGCTTTGGCAACAGCTGTTGCAGCTGCGACTGCCAGCACATTGGCCGCAGCAGCTTCCTGAGCCCGCACTTCCATGGCGATACGCTCGTTATCCGCATCAATTGCACGCAACTCGGTTTCCATACGCGAAGTGATCTCGGCAATCGTTTTGTTTTCAATGACAACGCGCTCTTCAGCTACGCGCTTGGCTATTTCCTCAGCCAGCATACGTTGTTTTGCCACCCCGGTAGCACGTTGATCAGCCTCGACACGCTGACATTCCGCATTGACCGCCGCAGTCTCGGTAGCCAGTCTTTCTTCTTCAGCCAAACACGCTGCAACCATCAGCCCCGCACGCTCTTCGGCCAACTTGAGGCATTCGTTAATTGCGTCCAGTTTCCTTTGCAGCGATTGCGTAGCCAGTGTCTCCGCCTGGGCTATGGCCTGCTCATCCTTTAGCAGCTTTGCATCCATTGCCGCATGCTCTTCTGACTTCAGCTTTGCATACTGAGCCATTTCCGCTTTTTTATTCGCGGCCTCGATTTCAATATTGGCGGCATCAATTGCTGCGGCTTCCGCGTGCAACTGCAACTCGATAGCACGTGCGGCACGCATTTCCGCATCGGCGCGATGGCGCGCCACTTCGATCAAATCACGCTCCGCATGCATCTTGGTTTCTGCCGCTTGCTTGGCCTGCATCTCTGCGGCCAAATGATCGCGCGCATCAAGTTCGGCTTGTTTCAGCAAAGCATTTGCCGCTTCGCGCTCTTTGGCAGCGGCCTGCTCGATCTCGACACGAGCGTCCAGCAACGCCAACATTTCCTGCTCGGCTTGCAATTTACGCTCGGTTGCGATGCGCCCTTCCTGTTCTTTCTGGGCGCTTATTCTGGCCACTTCTGCGACCTGCAATTCGGCCTGCACGCGTGCATTTGCCTCGGCTTGGGCTTGCTGCTCGATGCGCGCACGCATTTCGATACTTTCAGTGACTTTGCGCTCTTCCTCGGCGCGAGCCGATTCGGCACGCTCAGCTTCGAGGGCTGCCGCAACACGCGCCTGGGTCTCGGCCAAGGCCAGCGTTTCGGCGCGGGAGCGCGCTTGATTGGCCTCCAGCACGGTCGCTTCGGCCATCAGCTTGGCATTCACCAGCGCGAGCACTTCTTTTTCGGAATTGAATTTATCTTGCGACACCTTGGCTAGGTGCGCCTCAGCACGCACTTTCTCTTGCTCCAGCAAAGCGGCTTCATGGTCAAGCAAAGCGCGCTCTTCGATCAAAGCGCGTGTGCGATGCTCTGCCGCCAAACGCTGCTCAAGCTCGGCTTGCGCCTGTCTTTCCGCAACCAATCGAGCTTCTACCGCTGCTGTCAAAAGTTGTTCTGCCTTTAATTTTGCATGCGCTGTCTCGGCCAGTTCGCGTTCCATCTGTAAGCGTGACTGCACCTCGGCAACCGATTGGGATTCGGTTCGGCTGCGAGATTCGATCTGTTCAGTCAATTCGTTTTCCTGCCGCACCTTGCCTTGGGCAAGCGCTCGCGCATGTGCTTCGGCGCGCGATCTGGCTTGCACCGCAAGCTGCGCCTCTATTTCAGCTTCCATACGACTACGCGTTTCCTGGATAGCTTCGGTTTCGGCGCGGTTCTCATCGGTAACCAAACGAATTTTCTTTTGAGCTGACATGATCTACCTCATTGGCGTTATATAACCAAGAATCTGGCTTGACGCTAAGGTAGCAGCTTGGGATTTACGGCATGTGCCGAAAAGAGACGGAAAACCGGCCTATTTCTTTATGCGAGGTTCGTATGCGCGACGCTGGCGGGGCAAAAATACCCTGTTCGCTACAACACGCCGCGCATCAAACTCATGTTATTGCGCTAACTATTGGAGAAACATCACTCCCACTCGATGGTCGCAGGAGGCTTGCCCGATATGTCGAACACTACGCGGTTGATACCGCGTACTTCGTTGATAATGCGGTTGGACACCTTACCCAGCAACGCATAAGGCAACTCGGCCCAGTGCGCCGTCATAAAATCTTGTGTCTGCACGGCACGTAAGGCCACCACCCATTCATAGGTGCGCCCGTCGCCCATCACGCCGACGCTCTTCACCGGCAGGAACACCGTGAAGGCTTGCGAAGTCAGCTCATACCAAGTCTTGCCGGAAGCATCGCGCGTGTTGCGTAACTCTTCCATAAAGATGGCATCGGCGCGACGCAACAGATCGGCGTATTCTTTTTTCACTTCACCCAGAATGCGCACGCCCAAACCGGGGCCGGGGAAAGGATGGCGATACACCATATCGGCCGGTAGCCCAAGCGCTACGCCGAGTTCGCGCACCTCATCTTTAAACAGCTCACGCAACGGCTCCAGCAGTTTGAGATGCAGCGAATCGGGTAAGCCTCCCACATTGTGGTGGGATTTAATGGCATGCGCCTTCTTGGTCTTGGCTCCGGCGGATTCGATCACGTCGGGATAAATCGTGCCTTGCGCCAACCACTTGGCCTGTTTCAGCTTGGCGGATTCGCGCTGGAATACCTCGACGAACTCGCGCCCGATGATTTTGCGCTTTTGCTCGGGATCGGAAACGCCCGTCAGGTGCTTCAAAAATTCAGCGCTGGCATCCACGTGAATCACTTTTACGCCCAGATTCTGTGCGAAGGTCTCCATCACCTGCTCGGCTTCGTTCAAACGCAGCAACCCGTTATCCACGAAGACACAGGTCAGTTGAGCCCCAATCGCGCGATGCAGCAACGCCGCAGCGACGGATGAGTCCACTCCGCCGGACAACCCCAGAATAACTTCCTCGTTACCGACTTGAGCGCGGATTTTTTCCACTGCTTCGCTGATGTAGTCCGGCATATTCCAATCCTGCCCGCAACCGCAAATATCGTGCACGAATCGTCCCAACAGGGCTTTACCCTGATAGGTGTGGGTGACTTCGGGATGGAACTGCACCGCGTAGAAGCGGCGCGCCTCATCGGCCATCGCGGCGATAGGTGTCGCTTCATTAGAGGCAATCACCGAGAAACCTTGCGGCAACTTGGTCACCTTATCGCCGTGGCTCATCCACACATCGAGCAAGCCGTGGCCTTGCGCATTGCTCTTGTCCTGAATGCCGCTGAACAGCTTTGAATGCCCCTGCGCGCGGATCTCCGCATAACCAAACTCGCGCACCTTACCGCTTTCGACCGCGCCACCTAGTTGCGCTGCCATCGTCTGCATGCCGTAGCAAATGCCCAGCACCGGCACGCCCAGCTCAAACACTGCTTGTGGTGCTTTCGGCGTCTCATCTTCATAGACCGAGTTCGGGCCGCCGGAAAGAATAATGCCGGATGGCGCGAAAGCTTTGATGTCAGCATCCCCCATATCCCACGGATGCAGTTCGCAATAGACGTTAGCTTCGCGCACACGCCGGGCGATCAGCTGGGTGTATTGAGAACCGAAATCTAGGATGAGGATTTTTTGATGAGTAGTCATTAGTCGTTAGACGCTAGTCGTTAGTTGGAGAGGAGGGACTTTTGCAGACCTCTTAGCATTTTTCCGATTTCATCGGAAAGTTGGAGTGGGGAGGCAATTTCATCTTCGGTCAGGTAGGCAAATTGTTGTGCGAGTATCAGTTGAGTTTCCAGTTCTGCTAATGAGCCGCTGGCAACCCCCAAGAAATGATTAAACTCCTTGGGGGAGTTACGCCCGTGACCTTCAGCAATGTTTGATGGCACTGAAACCGCAGAACGTTGAATCTGACTGGTAAGCCCATAAACTTCATGCTTAGGGAACTGCGCGCTCAACCGATAAATCTCACCGGCCAACCGCATACTTGCCTGCCAAACTTTGAGATCCCTGTATCCTGCCATATATAGTCGTTAGTTATTAGTTGGCTTTGTCGCTACACGGTTTTGACTTTAACTAGCGACTAACGTCTAACGACTACCAACTAGTCAATATGATAATTAGGGGCTTCTTTGGTGATCTGCACATCATGCACATGCGACTCGCGAATACCCGCAGCCGTGATCTGCACAAATTCAGCACGCTCATGCACCGCATCAATGCTTTCGCAGCCAAGGTAACCCATGCTCGCACGCAAGCCGCCCATCAGCTGGTGAATCACGGCCAGCACGCTGCCCTTGTAAGGCACGCGTCCTTCGACACCTTCGGGTACCAGTTTGTCCTGATTGCCTTCGTTGTCTTGAAAATAGCGGTCGCTGGAGCCTTGCTGCATCGCGCCCAAGCTACCCATGCCGCGATACGATTTGTACGAACGGCCCTGGAACAATTCGATCTCGCCCGGTGCCTCTTCCGTGCCGGCGAACAAACCGCCCAACATCACCACATTCGCCCCCGCTGCAATCGCCTTGGATATATCGCCCGAGAAACGTACACCGCCGTCCGCGATCAGCGGCACACCGGTGCCGCGCAACGCCTCGGCCACGTTTTGGATTGCGGTGATCTGCGGTACGCCCACACCCGCCACGATGCGCGTGGTACAAATCGAGCCGGGGCCGATGCCCACTTTAACGCCGTCCGCGCCGTGGTCGATCAATTCGCGTGCAGCAGCACCGGTCGCGATATTGCCGCCGATAACTTCGATCTTGGGGAAGTTCTTTTTGACCCACTGCACGCGATCAAGCACGCCTTGCGAATGGCCGTGCGCGGTATCGACCACGATCACATCCACACCGGCTTCCGCCAACAAAGTGACGCGCTCTTCGGTGCCCTCTCCCACGCCCACCGCAGCGCCGACGCGCAAACGCCCTTGATCATCCTTACAAGCATTGGGATGCTCGTTGGACTTCAGAATATCTTTCACCGTCATCAGGCCACGCAACTCGAACGCGTCGTTCACCACCAGCACGCGCTCGATACGATGCTCGTGCATCAGGCTGCGCGCCTCTTCCAGCTGGGCGTTTTCTTTAACGGTGATGAGCCGCTCGCGCGGTGTCATGATGGCTCGCACCGGCTGATCCAGCCGGGTTTCAAAGCGTAGGTCGCGGTTGGTCACGATGCCGACCAGCTGGTTTCCCTGCACTACCGGCAAGCCGGAAATTTTAAATTTACGCGTCAGATTCAGTACTTCGCGCACCGTCATATCGGGCGATACGGTGACGGGATCTTTTACCACGCCGCTTTCAAAACGCTTAACCTTGGAAACCTTGTCCGCCTGAGCCTGCGAAGACATGTTCTTGTGCACAATGCCGATGCCGCCTTCCTGTGCCAGCGCAATCGCCAAACGCGACTCCGTCACCGTGTCCATCGCGGCGGACATCAAAGGGATATTCAGGGAAATTTTTCGAGTGAGCTTGGTACGCAGGCTCACATCGCGCGGCAAGACATTTGAGTGTGCCGGAACCAGCAAGACATCGTCGAAGGTGAGAGCTTTTTGAATAATGCGCATGAATACCGTCCTCTGCAAAGCGCGCATTATATCAAAAGAATTAGCCTCGCCACGTACTGCTAAAGCAACTTGACCTGTTACGCGGCTACCGCGCTCTCATCGCGCATGCGCAGGGCTTCTTCGATGTCCACCGACACCACCTTGGAAACACCGCGCTCCTGCATGGTCACGCCGACCAGCTGCTGCGCCAGTTCCATGGTTATCTTGTTATGGCTGATGAAGATAAACTGGGTATGCACGGCCATTTTTTTGATGAGATTGCACAAGCGCTCGGTGTTGGTGTCGTCCAATGGCGCATCCACCTCATCGAGCAGGCAGAATGGTGCGGGGTTGAGCTGGAACAGAGAAAACACCAGCGCGATGGCGGTGAGCGCTTTTTCTCCGCCGGAGAGCAAATGAATGGAAGCGTTTTTCTTGCCCGGAGGATGCGCCATCACCTGCACACCGCTGTCGAGAATTTCTTCGCCGGTCAGCACCAGACGCGCATCGCCGCCGCCGAATAGCACGGGGAACAGCTCGGCCAGATGGCGGTTTACCTCGTCATAAGTCGCCATCAACAGATCGCGCGATTCTTTGTCAATGCGGCGTATCGCGCCTTCGAGCGTCTCCATGGCCTCGTTCAGATCGAGCGCTTGCGCGTCCAGATAAGCTTTGCGCTCTTGCGCCGCCTGCAATTCGTCCAACGCCGCCAGATTCACCGCGCCGAGCGCGGTGATAGTGTCACTCAAACGCGCCAGCTCTGCTTGCATCGCGCCCGGCCTTGCCGGATTGCTCTCCAGATGAGACAGCAATGGCGCTTCATCCACGCCTTGCAGTTGCTCTGCCCATTGCTCGAACTGCAGACGCGCTTCCTGTTCCTTCAGCGTAATTTCGTTCACTTTGTCGCGCAAAGGATTGAGCTTCTGTTCGCACAGCATGCGTTCCTGTTCCAGCTTGTTGAGGTTCAGCGTGGCGTGTTCCAGCACATTGCGCGCTTCGGCCAAGGCTTGCTCATGCAGTTGCCGCTGTTGCAGCGCGGCCTGCAATTGCTGCTGGTTCACGTCATCGCCCATGTTCGCGAGCTCATGGCGGGTGTGCGCCAGCGCGACTTCCAGTTGTGTCAAGGTGGTGACACTGTGCTTGATGTTGTGGTCGAGGTCGCCGATTTTATCGACGCAGGTCTTGGCAAAGAAGCGCGCTTCTTGCAGTTCATGCTGGGCTTTTTGCGAACGCTCGCGCTGCTCGCGCAGTTTCGCGTCCTGTTCATACGACAATTGGCGCGCCTGTTCAGCTTCTTCCTGTTGCGTCGCCATGTCCTCGCGCAGAATCAGCGTGCGTTCGGCGATCTCTTCCAGTTGCCGCTGTTCTTCATTGGCGTGTTCCGCCAACTCCTGCATCTCCTGCGATATCTGCATGCGGCGCTCGTGGCTGCGCTCATTGGCTTGCGTCAATTTGAGTATGTGCATTTGCAGCGCGTGCTGGCGTTGCTGCAATTCGCTGCCGGATGCACGCGCGGGACCGATACGGCTTTCGATGGCTTGATAGGCTTCTTCCGCTTGCGCCATGAGCTGCTTACCCCGCTCCAGCGATTCGGCTTGTTGCTGCGCTTCGAGTTGCAGATTTTCAATCTCGCGCTGGCGCGCCAACACGCCGTGCAACTGACTATCCGGCGCATGAAACAACACGCTGTGCGCGCCGACCAGATGGCCTTGCGCTGTCACCAGCCACGCACCCGTCGGCAGGTTCGCGCGCTGCGCCAAAGCTTGCGCCAAGTCGGCCACCGCATACACGCCGGACAGCCAATCTTCCACTACCGGCACGGCTTGCTGGTCTTCGCAGCGCACATAGTTCGCCAGCGGCATCAGTCCCGCGTGCGCTTGAGCCACGCTTGCGCGAGCGCCGTTGGCGGCGAACACGGCCAATTTGGCCGGAGGCACATCGTTCCAGCTCGCCGCATCTTCCAAACGCGACAAAGCCAGCGCGTTCAAACGCTCACGCAGCACCGCTTCCAGCGCATCTTCCCAGCCCTGCTCGATGCGCACCGCTTGCCACAGGCGCGGCGCATTATCCAACTGGTGTTTCGCCAGCCAGCTCTTTAGATTTTTATCGTTGTCGAGTTGCGATTGCAATTGTTTGAGCGCACTCAGCCGCGCTTCTACCTGACTCAACTGGCGCTCTAACTCCTGCGCCGCAACACGCTTGCCGCGCCGTTCACCATCCGCCAGCGGCAACTGTTCTTGCAGTTGCGCCAGCATTTCCTGCTGCGCCTCGTGCGCCACCTGCATCTCGGCAATTTCCTGCTGTGCCTGTTCCAGCGACTCGTTGTTGGGCTGCGGCAGGTTGTCCTGTTCGAGTTGCAAACGCGATTTGCGTGCGCTCAATTGCTGCAAGTTGCTCTGAATGTGGCCGCGCTGCGTTTCGGCTAATTGCAACTGCTGTTGTGCCAATAGTTGTTCGCGCTGCACGGTGTTGTGGCGTTCCTGCGCAACACGCGCGGCATCTTCCACGCGCGGCAGATGTTGCGCCTCGTTTTCCGCATGGTTCTCGCTGATCTCGACGCGCACAGCAGCTTCCTGTTGTTGCTGCTGCCAGTGAGCCAACAGCGACTGCAAGCCCTGTAGCTGACCGCGCTGCTGCTCGATCTGGCGCTCGCCGTTGACGATTTGCTGCGCCATACGGTTGCGTTGCTCGTTCAGGAAAGAGATTTGCTGTTCCAGTCGAGACACTTCGGCATTGGTGGTGTACAGGTCGCCCTGCTTGGCATGCAAGGCATCCGCTAGCGCGAAATGCTCGCTGCGCGTGCTTTCGAGCGTGCTTTCCACTTCGCGCAGTTTGGCGATTTCGGCTTCAAGCTCGTTCCTAGTTTTTTCCACCTGTTGCGCCAGCCGCGCGCGGCGCGATTCCGCTTCCTGCTTGTTCACCAGCCATAGCAAACGCTGCGTCATCTCGCGCTTGGCCTCCAGCTCGCGATACTGCTTCGCCACTTCGGCTTGTTCGCCCAGATGCCCCAGTTGTTTGTCGAGCTCTTGCAGGATGTCGCTGACGCGCAACAGATTGTCGCGGGTGTCGCCCAAGCGCAGCTCGGTCTCGCGGCGACGGTCGCGGTATTTGGAAACGCCAGCCGCCTCTTCCAGAAATACGCGCAACTCTTCCGGTTTGGCCTCGATGATGCGCGAGATCATGCCCTGTTCGATGATGGCGTAGGCGCGCGCGCCCAAGCCGGTGCCGAGGAAGATGTCGGTGATGTCTTTGCGCCGCACATGCTGGTTGTTGATGTGGTAGCTGGATTCGCCGTCGCGCTGTAGCACGCGCTTGATGGAAATCTCGGCATAGCTCGACCATTGTCCGGCAGCTTTACCCAGCGAGTTATCGAAGATCAGCTCGACGCTGGCGCGCGATACCGGCTTGCGATTGCCGGAGCCGTTGAAAATCACGTCCTGCATGGATTCGCCGCGCAATGCCGAGGCGCGCGACTCGCCCAGCACCCAGCGCAACGCGTCGATCACATTGGACTTGCCGCAACCGTTCGGTCCGACGACGCCCACGAGCTGCCCGGGCAGCGCGATATGCGTGGGATCGACGAAGGATTTAAATCCGGCAAGCTTGATATGGGATAGACGCAATTTGATTCAGGCTAACTCAGGCTAACGTTATAATGCGCGCCATTCTAACCCAAGCTGAGCAGCACAACAAAATGACCACTCAACCCACTAAGATTTTAGAGACCTTTCCCAATCCCCAAGCCAAACGCGACTATCACATCCACATGGAGATACCGGAATTCACCTGCCTGTGCCCCAAGACTGGACAACCCGACTTCGCCACGCTGATATTGGATTACATCGCCGACGAACAATGCGTGGAGTTGAAGAGTCTCAAGCTATATATGTGGTCGTTCCGCGACGAAGGACATTTTCACGAAGACGTGACCAACCGTATCTTGGATGATCTGGTTACCGCGACCCAACCGCGTTTCATGCGCCTCACCGCCAAATTCTACGTGCGCGGCGGTATCTTCACCAACGTGGTGGCCGAACACCGCAAACCCGGCTGGCAACCTGCGCCGTTTGTCGAATTGAGCCAGTTCAGCACGCAATCGAATACGCGCGGCTGAATCCGCCGCGATTCAGCGCTAATCGCTATGTATTCTTGACGATTGTTGTTGATCTATTTTGGCTTGCAGCGGACGCAAAACAGTGCAATTCAACACAAAAATTTGCATCAAAATTTGAATTACAACTTTTCCGAGCTAAGTGACATTTCGTGGAGGTTTTTTGCCTCTTTTTCGTGCCAAATGTTCTGCCACCAAGACCCGTTTCCGATCTTTCGAAAGCCCTCTGT